>NZ_JACBGN010000148.1 GCF_013401435.1 Streptomyces sp. BR123 | reverse complement strand
AGTTCCGCGCGATCGCGACCAGGTACGACAAGCTCGCCGACCGCTACCGCGCCGGAGTCGTGCTGGCCTCGCTGATCCTCTGGCTCCGCGAACCAGCCAGATGATCATTTGTCAGACACTGCCTAGGGGCCTAGCTTGACTCTGTCGGGGATCTTGGAATCTCCCGGCGCGACAGCGTGATCTGCGGGCATGTTCAGGGCAGTTCCGAAGGCTGATGCGGTTGTCGAGGTGCCTGTTGTCACTGCGTGCCCGTTCTGGTGAGCAAGTCCCTTCTCTGACCGTGCAGATGGCGCGGGCGAGCAACCTGGGCGGTACGACAGCGATTAAGAGACCGCCTCGACGGGTTGTGGTGCGACGAGGACTTCGCCGACTGGTACCCGCGCGACGGCCGCCCCGGCATCTCACCCGCCCAGCTGGCCATCGTCTTGTGCTGCAGTTCCTGCTCGGCCTGTCGGACCGGCAGGCGGCCGAGGCGGTTCGCTGCCGCATCGATTTCAAGTACGCCCTGGCCATGGAGCTGGACGACCCAGCCTTCCACCACAGCGTGCTGGCCGACTTCCGCGAGCGCCTCACCCGGGACGACCGCGCCGACCGCCTCCTCGACCTCGCACTCGCACGCCTGAAGGAGGCCGGCTTCGTACGCGAGCGCACCACCCAGCGCACAGACTCCACCCACGTCCTGGCCGCGGTGCGCGATCTGACCCGGCTGGAACTGGTCACCGAGGCCGTCCGCGCCGCGCTGGAAGAAGCCGCCCGTACGGCCGGGCACCTCCTGGTCGATCTGGTCGACGAGGAGTGGGGGCGCAGTTGTCCGCGCAGCGCTCGGCCGAGAACGGAGGGACGAGCCGGGTGTACCAGCACCGTTGGACGGTACGGATGCACAAGGTCCGTCAGTGGTACCCCAGCATTCAGGAGCACCGTGTGCTCTGGCGCGGTCCGTACATCAAGGGCCTGGCCGACGCGCCCTTCATGGTGATGGAGAAGGCGTACGTCGTGGACTGAGACTGGGGAGCGCGGCGGGGCAAAGCGACCGCCGTGCGAGCTCAGCCGCCGCCCATTTCCCGAACCCGACGTCGTTTCGGACAGTGCGCCGGCTCCGCTCGATTGCGGCGCTTCCATGCCGCTGTACAGGGCGTCCCACTTCAGGCGTGTGCAGTGCGTACGGGTGACGGAATCGGCCACGCCTTGGCGGGAAACAGACAGTGAACCCTTGCCCACTGTTTGTGAGGTGCGCCACTCCGGTTAGACATCCTGTCGGTGTCATGCCATGAAGTGTCACCCAAAAGGGCAGGTCATCCCCCACTTGGCGCCCGCTCGCACATCACTGTCTGCATCGAACATCTTTCCGTGCGTGACATTCGTTGGGCGCATGCGTGTTCGGCCCTCAGCGCCGGTTGAGTGAACGCGAACCGGCGCACTCGCGCCGCATCACCTTCCGGCCCTCAACGAAGAGGACTCATGATCGACGATGTCCGTGAGGAGGACGGCCGCAGCCCTGTGGCCGAGGCCCCGCTCCCGCTGCCGCTGGAGTTCGAGGCGCATTACCTCACCAACCAGGAGGCGTTCCACGCGTACGCCCTCGCCTTCCTCGGCACCAACGACCTCGCCGAGAAAGCGGTGCACCGCGCCTTCCTGGAGATCCTGCGGCACTGGAACGCCCTGCTGGCGGAGAGCGACCTGCAAGGACAGACCTGGGCGATCATGCGGCGCACGGTGAATCCCTGCTCGGCTTCCGCGACCAGCTCACGGTGATGGACAGCGGGCTCGGCCTCTACAAGGCACTCGGGAACCTGCCCCGCGTCAGTTTGACGTGATCGTCCTGCGCTACATCGCCAAGTACGACACCAAGCGCATCAGCTGGTACATGGGCGTCACGCCCAGCACCGTCGACTACCACTGCCGCAAGGCCCGGGAGCGCCTCTCCCCGGTCTACCGCCGCGCCACGAAGCAGAAGCAGGAGGACACACTGTGAGCACCTGGGAGAAGCGCCTTGCCGAGGCCGGCAGTGGCGAGCCGCGCCGTGCTTTCGACGTCGCCGCCGGACTGCGGGCCCTGGCCGAAGAGGCCGGCTACGTCCAGCCCGCGCCGGAAGTACGCCGCGCGTCTCGCGCCCGCCGGCAACTGGAGGTATTCGCCCGCCTGACGCTGAAGCAGGTCGGAGCGAGCACCCATGTCAGGGACCTCACCGCGATCATCGGCGACCCGATGGCACCCGGCTTCGACGGGTGGACCGACGACGTCGACATCGACGGCGTCCAGGTTTTCGCCTGCGCGCTCTACCTGACCCACCATCCCGAGAGCGCAAGGTTCTGGTGGCAACTGGCCGCCGGTGCCGGCCACAGCGGCGCCGCGTACTGCCTGCACCTGCACCACCTCAGTGGCGGCGACCTCCGCGAGGCCAGGTTCTGGAGGCGCCAGATGGAGAGGCTCTTCGATGACAGCTACTCGGAGAAGTTCATCGAGGTCCTGGAGTCCTTCACCGGCTCCGCACGGCACCACCAGGACATCGCCCCCGTGCCCACCGGATCCCTGGCCGCCGAGATCGAACGCCTCGCCGAACAGCACGACGGCGGACTCATCTGCCGCCCCGACAGCCAGCTCGCCGACCGGATCCACGACCTCGCCGGCGCTGACTTTTCACTTCACCGCCCCGGCTGGCAGCGAACCGGGAGGCGACGGCGAAGCCTGGCTTTCCGAGATATCCGAGCGTAACGGCCACACCATCACCATCGACCGCAGTGAGGACGGCCTGCCGCTCGCCTTGGTCCACTCTGCAGGCCACCATTTGAGGCTGTCCATCACCGAAGGCTTGGTCACCGCCCTGTCCCTCGCCGACGCAGGCGAGGATGGCGCGGATCTTTCCCTGATGAACTACAGCTACCAGGATGGAAACCTCACGACGGTAAGTAAGCCGTCGGGTGCCACCACCGCCTTCGTCTACGACGACCGCCGTCGTGTGACCGCGTGGGTCGACTCCAACGGAAGCCGCTACGAATATGTCTACGACGACCACAACCGCGTCGTGGGGGAGGGCGGCGAAGCAGGCCACGTCCAGATCACTTTGACGTACACCGAGCGGGACCCGGAGACAGGGCACCACACCACCACGCTCACCACCGCTGACGGCCACACGACCCGTTACCTGTTCGGCCCCGGCTGTCGCCCCCTGGCTGTCACCGATCCACTCGGCCACACGACCCGCTACACCTATGACCCGCGCGGCAACTTGCTGACCCGCACCGACCCGCTGGGCCATACCACCACCTTCTCCTACGACGAGGATGGCCGGGTCGTCCGCGCCGTCCGCCCCGACGGAAGCGAATTCCAAACCGTGCGCGGCCGGTTCGGCTTGCCCATGGAGGTCTTTTCTCCCCGCACCTGACCACGCGGAAGGACACCCGAGTCGGCGACTGGGCCGCGGCCAGCAACGTCGAGTTCGCCTACACGCCGACCAACAGTTCCTGGCTGAACCGCATCGAGGCCCAGTTCACCGCCCTGCGCTACTTCGCGCTGGACGGCACCGACCACGCCAGCCACAAGGAACAGGGCAGCATGATCCGCCGCTACATCATCTGGCGGAACAAACACGCAGCCGACGAGCGGCTACGCGAGGTAGTCAACAGGGCGAACGTTGCCTGATGCGGCACTAGTTACGGCGTTCGGGGCCGTGGCAGCGATACCCCGACGCCGTAGCAGGTGGCGGATCGCCGAGCTGGAGTAGGCGAATGCGGTGGCGTCGTTGACATTGCCGGGCGTGAGCCTTGCGTCGCCTTTGTTGTGGACACCTTCTTCCGTGCCCCGTCGGTTGCTCCGCGGCGATCACAGAGCACGCCTTTAGGGTCATGGCGGCTTGAGGTAGCTGATCTTTGGTTTTCGGTATGTAAAGGGGCGGCCGGCCCGGGTGGGTGTCCGGGTCGGCCGCCGTGTGGGTGTTGTGGTGGTTGGGTTATCCGATGGTGAGGAAGGTGTTCCAGCCGTCTTCGTCGCGGCCGATGGCGCCGCCGATGGAGGCGGTGCCTCCGTTGTAGAGGTATTGGTAGCCGTTGCTGGCGTTCACGGCCCAGATGTCGGGGATCCCGTCGCCTGTTGCGTCCGGGGTGCCGAGGATCTGGGGGAAGGTTGTCCTGCCCCAACCGGTGGTGGCGTAGGTGAGGTCGGTGCCGCCGTTGGAGTTGGTTGCGGACTGCAGTGAGGTGATGTCTGCGCCGCCGTTGGTGCCTGCCTTGCCCTTGCGCAGGGCCAGGGTGCGGTCGGGGTTGGAGTTGTCGCGGAACAGCAGGTCGGGGACCTTGTCGCCGGAGATGTCGCGGATCCCGACGATGTCGCGGGCGGCCCAGCCTGTGGCCAGGTGGCGGTAGGAGGAGAAGCTGGAGCCGGTGTAGCCGGAGAGGAACCAGAACCCGTCGGCGTCGAGGGCGAACATGTCTGCGAGCCCGTCGCCGTCGGCGTCTTCGGTCACGACGATCTGCCGGAAGGTGGCGGGGTCCGGGGCGTTGAGCGGGAGGATGATTTCGGTTCGGCGGCCGACGTCGAACTGGCCGGTGCCGGTGCCGGGGTAGATGTACATCTTGCCGTCGGGCATGCGGGCGATCAGGTCGGTGATGCCGTCGCCGGGGAGCCAGTCGGTGGAGTGCCCGATGAGCGCGGGCTTTCCGGTGGCAGGGTCTTTCCAGTAGCCGTTGGCGACGGGCTTGCCGTTTTGGACGGCGCCGGGGATGTAGGCGTCGGTGTCGCCCTTCTGGTCGCCGGCGTAGGTGCGCAGGTTTCCTGCCGCGTCGATGGCGAGGAGGTCGGGGAATCCGTCGCCTGTGACGTCGCCGGGCTTGTCGATGCCTGCCCGCGGCCGCACGTAGAAGAGGTACTCGCTCGGCACCGAGATGTTCCCGGCCTTGTTGACCGTACGGACGTAGAGGATGTTGGGGCCCGCAACGTCGACCTGCAGCTTGAGCTGTGCGAGGTCGTTGTCTACGGGAGCGATCTTCTGGTCGTAGAGGGGGCGGTTCAGGCTCCACTGGTACTCGCGGATGTCTGTGGCCGGGGTGCCGTTGCCACGAAACTCGATGACCTGGTCCTTCGTGCCCGCCGGGTTCACGCTCCATTCGGCGGCGTCAGGGCCGGGCCCGGGGAAGTCGGTGGACCTGACGGCGGGGCTGGCGGGTGCGGTGTGGTCAACCGTGAAGGTGCACCAGCCGCCGCCTCCGGAGTCTGCCGGCCCGCTGCCGGGGGATCCCGACCCGTCCCAGTCGACCGCGCGGGAGAGCCAGTAGTACTTCCTGCCCGAGGTGAACTTGTCCCAGCCCACTTCGCGGGTGATCACGCCGTCGCTGTTGACGGGGATCCACTCGCTATAGATGCCCTGGCCGCTGACCGCGTCCCAGACCTCGATCTGGAGCTGATTGAGGTTGCCGTCGCGGTCGGCTCCCTTGACCTGGAAGGTTACGTTCGTCTTGCCGATGCTCGTACCGTTTCCACTGGTCAGGCACGCCCCGCCGGGGGATGTGCTCATGTTCGCGGCGACCGGGACGTCCGGAGGATTGTTGTAGACGATTTCCAGGTAGGGGGCGCTCTCGCCGTTGGCGAGGAGCTTCTTCCAGTAGTACGAGTCTGATTCGTCCGGGGCCTTGAAGCCCAGTGAGAGCGCGCTCCAGCGGCTGTTGGCGGCCTCGGTCACCAGTCCCTTGATGTCGGGTGCGATCCAGTTGTCGGGGCAGGAGCTGTTGTAGCCGTAGCCCGCGTTCTCAGTGGCGACCTTCTTGGTCCACCAGCCTGTGGTGTTGTTCCACGTGCTCGACGACGTTACGTACGGTGTCGAGTAGATGTCCATGATCTTGCGGTCGCAGGACCACGAGTAGGTCTGCAGGGCGCGGACGCTGGCGGAGAGGATGCCGGTCCCGTGGAGCTCGCTGCCGAAGTCGAAGTTGAAGACGGACCGGGATGTTCCGCCGCTGGTGGATTCGTATCCCACGCGGGCTTCGTTGGTGCCGCTCGCGTTGTAGTTCTGACCATTGTAGAAGCTGGAGCTGCCGGCCGTCTTGTAGAGCAGCGACCAGGACTGCTTGTGCCCCTTGAACGAGGGGTCCACGAATACGGGATAGACGGTGTCCGTGGCGTTGAGCAGTGCGGTGTCCGGCTTCAGCGACAGCGTTCCGTCGGCGAAGGCCGCCTTGGCCACTGCGATGTGGGCGCCCTCGGCCCCGGCGATTCCCGGCAGACCGAGTGTGGGGTGCTGCTCGGCGGCGGGACCCGGTTTCCAGTCCGGGATGCCGTCGGTGGCGGCGACCTTGCCGGACGAGTCCCACATCAGGGGTGACGGCGCGCCGGCTATCTCCTCGCCCTTGTCGTTGCGGGCGCTGAGCGCGCCCGACTCCGCGTCCAGCTGGAAGGTGAGATCAGGCGAGGACAGGCGGGAGTTCAGCTCGCCCAGCAGAGGGTCGGCGGCGGCCTGCCTGTCCTTGACCACCAGCAGCTGCGAGTAGCCGCCGTCCTGGGCCGTCATGAGCAGGTCGATGCCGGGCCGGACGTTCTCGTACAGGGCCCTGGGCCCCTCGACGACTGGCGCGGGCAGTACGCCCGGCCAGCTGATGACCATTTCGTGGCCGTCGGTGTTGAGGCGGACCAGCTCGCTCCACACCTGCCCCGGCACATCCTGGATCAGGGCGGTACGCATCACGCTGCGCGAGGCGCGCCCCTCGCCCTCGCCCTGGTTTGCGGATCCGGCACTGAAGACCACTCGGCCGTTGACCGCCTTGGCCGCGTAGCCGCCGTCCACCCGCTCCAGACGGGTGTCGACCGGCTTCCACTGGCCGCCCACGCGCGCGCGGACCGCGGAGCTGGAAACGCGCTTCTTGAAGGTGCCGTCAGGCAGTGCCCAGGTGGTGGTGTTGGAGCTGCGCTCGGCGGTGACCTCCACATCCTTGCCGCTTTTCGCCGCCAGATTCCGGGCCTCGGGCGCTGCTAGAAGGGTGCTGCTGCCGTCGTTGCCCGGTGTCTTTGCGGGCTTCTGGCTCCCGCTCAGCTGCACGCCGACAGGGACAGCCACGGCCACGGCGAGCAGAGCAGCCAGCCCGCCCAGGGTCTTGCGCCGCCTGTACCAAGGCTGAGTCGGGGCAGGATTTTGCCTTTCCGCATCGGCTGCGGGGGGACTCTCGTCCACGGATTGGCTCACAGCCATGGTTCTTTTTCTCCCCCCTGGGGCGCGTGCGTTCGCAGCCCTGGGTGCTCATTGGTGGTTCGGGCACTGCCCCGCAGTGTGAACGGTGTGCTCACCGCTCGTTTCCCCACGCGATGGGCGTGCGAGCTGAGCATGAGCCATCCGAGGCCGATCGTCACTCCTGGACGGACCACGGAGGCGCCCTGTTTCTACCTTTTAGATCAGTTGTCCCGAGATTTGCTGACGGTAAAGTGATTAAGACCACATGGGGGCAATGTTTGGTGGTGTTTCCGTTTCAGGGGCCACAGAATCAGCTGGCAATTTGTCAGTCTCCTGCCGTGCGCGCGCTGCTGCGGCGACGGCAGAGCGTGGGGGTCCCAACATGTCGCCGTTGTCGGCGGACAGTTTTCGCCTGCCCGGAAACAGACAGGCTCGCGCTCTACGCGCGCGCCTGGCCGGGCGTACCGGCATCACCGTGTCCGTGATGCTGGTCGCATCTCTTCTGCCCATCCAGGCCTGGGCGGCGCCACCGGGCGACCGCACCGGCGTCCAGCTCCCGGGCCTTCAAGAAGACCTCAAGGCCAAACTCGACCAGGTCGAGGCAGCCAAGCTCGAAGGATGGGCCGGAGCACCCGCCCAGCCACCGGCCGGGTACGAGCCGTCGAAGGTCACTCCGCCAGCCGCAGGCACGGCGAGCGTCGCCTTGAGCGGGGACCAACTCGTCCAGGCAGGGTCGCTGCCGGTCAGCATCGGCAAGGCCTCGCCGACCGAGAGCAACCCGGCGCCGCCGACTCCGTCAGGCACCTGGTCGGTGGCGGTCGAGGCCCGTACCGCGACCGAGGCGGCGAACGTCGACGGCGCACTCATCAAGGTCACACCGCCTGCGGATGCCCCCACACCGGTGGACGTCCAACTGGACTACAAGCAGTTCAAGGACCTGTTCGGCACCGAGTGGTCCTCCCGCCTGGAGCTCAAGATGTTCCCGGAGTGCTTCCTGAGCACCCCGGACCTTCCCGAGTGCTCCACAGCGCAGGCCGTGCCCAGCACAAACGACCCGGCTACCGGAACGGTCCGGGCCACCGTCGACCCGGCCACCGCGCCCGGCCAGGGCATGCGCACGATGGCGGTCGGCGGCGGGCCGATGCTCCTCGCCGCCTCGGACTCGGCCTCGGGCGCGGGCGGAACCTACACGGCGACCCCGCTCGCGGCCTCCGCCAGCTGGTCGGCCGGAGGCAGCAGCGGCGGCTTCTCCTGGACCTACCCCCTCGGGATCCCGGCCCCGGCAGCCGGCCCCGCGCCGAAGATCGATTTCACCTACTCGTCGCAGTCTGTCGACGGCAAGACGTCCGTCGCGAACAGCCAGGCATCCTGGATCGGCGACGGCTGGGACTACACCCCCGGCTTCATCGAGCGCCGCTACCGCACCTGCTCCGACGACCTCAAGGCGACACCCAGCCAGCCCAACAACGACAACGCCACGGACAAGAAGAAGGGCGACCTCTGCTGGGCCGGCGACAACATGGTGATGTCGCTCGGCGGGAACAGCACCGAGCTCGTCCGTGACGCCGCCACCGGCCAGTGGGTCCCCGCGGGCGACGACGGATCCCGGGTCGAGCGCAAGACCGACACGGCGATCGCCAACGGCGCCAAGGACGGCGAGTACTGGGTCGTCACCACGCCGAACGGCACGCGCTACTTCTTCGGCCGCCACGACGTCGACGGCGCAGGCACCCGCGCCGTGACCGACTCCGTCTTCACCGTCCCGGTCTTCGGCAACCATGCCGGCGAGCCGTGCCACCAGGCGGCCTTCGCCGACTCCTCCTGCCAGCAGGCCTGGCGGTGGAACCTCGACTACGTCGAGGACATCCACGGCAATGCCATGGTCATCGACTGGAAGAAGGAAACCAACCACTACGCCAAGAACGACAAAACGACTACGAAGGCGGCCTACACCCGCGGCGGCTACCCGTCCCAGATCTCCTACGGCCTGCGCGCAGACAACCTCAGCGGCGCGCCCGGCGCCAAGGTCGAGTTCACCGTGGAGGAGCGCTGCATCAAGGAGGGCACCGCGAAGTGCTCCGACACCGAGTTCGAATCGAAGAACTACTCTGACAAGCAGCCGTGGTGGGACACCCCGTCCACCCTGCACTGCAAGGCGGACGCCAAGGAGTGCTTCTCCACCGCTCCGAGCTTCTGGACGCGCAAGCGCCTGACTGCGGTCACCACCTACGCCCAGCGCACGGAGGGCTCCACCGCCCTGTCGCTCGTCGACCGGTGGACCCTGGCCCAGTCCTTCCCCAAGCAGCGCACCGACACGCACCCGCCGCTGTGGCTGGAGTCGATCACCCGCACCGGCTTCGGCACCGCCAAGGACAGCGCCGGCAACCAGCTGAGCACCTCGCTGCCCCCGGTTTCGTTCCTGGCAAACGTCCAGGACATGCCCAACCGGGTCGCCACCGGTACCAACGACCCGACCCCGGACTTCGACCGTCTGCGCGTGGAGACCATCCGCAGCGAGACCGGCGGTGAGATCTACGTCGACTACTCGGACCCCTGCCCGCTCGGCACCACGCGCCCCAAGCCGGAGGAGAACACCTCCCGCTGCTACCCGGTCCACTGGTCACCGGACAGCGAGGCGGAGACACCTCCGATCGCCTGGTTCAACAAGTACGTCGTCGACCGCGTGGTCGAGAAGGACCGGGTGGCCCGCCAGCCCGACCAGGTCACCACCTACACCTATGAAGGCGACGCGGCCTGGGCCAAGGACTCCGACGAGTTCACCAAGCCGGAACTGCGCACGTACAACATGTGGCGCGGCTACGCCTCCGTCATGGTCAAGAGCGGCACGACGGCGAACGCCGGCAAGGCCGACGCGACCGAGGAGACCCAGTCCCGTACCCGCTACTTCCGGGGCATGTCAGGCGACGCCGGACGCGCGAAGGTCACCGTCAAGGACTCCACCGGCAACGAGACGCTCGGCGAAGACCTCCCCCACTACCAGGGCCGCACGGCCGAGGAGATCACGTACTCGAAGGCCGGCGGCACGGTCGACAAGCGGGTCCTGAACTGGCCCTGGAGCCAGAAGACCGCGACCCGTCCGCGGGACGGCACCACCCCGCTCGAGGCCTACCGCATCAACACCGCACGGACCGACACGATCCAGCCGATCAGTGGCGGCCGGGTCCGGGTGGGCCGTTCCCTCAACACCTTCGAGCCCACCTACGGCCTGTTGCAGTCCGCACAGACAGAAGCACGCACCGAGGGCGGCAGCACCGGCTCCGTCCTGGTCGAGCAGAACTGCACGGTCACCACCTACGTGCACAACACCGCCGCCTACCTGATCGGCCTGCCCCAGCGAGTCCGGGTGACCGCAGGAGAGTGCAGCCAGGCGGCCAGCGCGGCGATGCTCTCCGACCTGCGCACCTCCTACGACGCGCTCAACGCCTTCGGGACCGCGCCCGTCAAGGGCCTGCCGTTCCAGGTGGACAGCGCCGACGCCACCGGCACCGGCTGGGTGACCACGGCCCGCACCGAGTACGACTCCCTGGGCAGGACCGTCAAGGTCCAAGACGCCTCGGGCAACGCCACCACCACCACGTTCACCCCCGCCACGGGCGTGCCGTTCAGCACGAAGACGACGAACCCCCTGGGCCACTCGTCCACCGTCAAGGCCGACCCCGGGCGCGGCAGCGCTGTGCAGGCCACCGACGCCAACGGGCGCAAGACAACAGTGGCCTACGACAACCTGGGCCGGACCACCGGCGTGTGGACCCCCTCCCAGAAGACCACCGACAAGCCGGCACAGGCCTACGAGTACCGGATCGAGGAACACCAGGCCCCGGTCGTCACCAGCAAGACGCTGCGCGACAACGACACGTACGCCACCTCGGTCGCGATCCACGACGGCCGGCTCCGGCCCCGCCAGACCCAGGCCGAGGCCGTGGGCGGCGGCCGGCTGGTCACCGACACCTTCTACAACGCGAACGGAACCGTCCGCCAGACCAACAACGCATACGCCGCCGAAGGCAGCCCCGACGGCAAGATCTTCGTGCCCGAGTCGGTCTACCAGGTCCCGAACTCCACGAAGACGGCGTACGACGGCCTCGGCCGCCCGGTCCGCACGACCACCCTGCACGCCGACGTAGCACAGAACTCCACCACCAACGAGTACGGCGGTGACTGGGCCCTCTCCCGCACCGGCATGTCCGCGGACGGCACCACACCGCTCCCCGGCAGCCGCGCGGCCAAGACGTGGACGGACGGCGCCGGACGGACCACGCTGATCCAGCACTACACGGCCACCGACCTGACCACGTCGACCGACACCAAGTACACCTACAACCAGCGTGGCAAGCTCGCCACCGTCACCGACGCCGCCGGCAACAAGTGGGCATACGCCTACGACGGCCGCGGCCGCATGACCTCATCCGACGACCCCGACACCGGCAAGTCGACCTTCACCTACAACAACCTCGACCAGAAGGTCTCCACCACCGACTCCTCCGGGCGCACCCAGTTCACCACGTACGACGTACTCGGCCGCGCGACGGAGCTGCGTGACAACGCCGCCGACGGCCCGCTGATCGCCTCCTGGACGTTCGACTCGCTGCCCGGCGCCAAGGGACTTCCCGTCGCCTCCACCCGCTTCGAGGGCATCGCCGCCTTCAAGAGCGAGGTCACCGGGTACGACACCGAGTACCGCCCCACCGGAACGAAGACCACGATTCCGGAGGTGCCCTCGACGAAGGGCCTCGCCGGCACCTACGCCTACACCACCACCTACACCCCCCGCGGCCAGGTCCAGTCGACGACCGTACCGGCCACGCCGGGCGGCCTGGCAGCCGAAAAGCTGATCACGCGGTACGACGCGGAGGGCATGGCCAAGAGCTTCTCCGGCCTGTCCTGGTACACCTCCGACGTCGTCTACAGCCCCTACGGACAGGTGCTGCGCACTGCCTCGGGCAACGCCCCCAACCGGGTGTGGACGACCACCCTCTACAACCGCAACACCAGCCGTGTCGAGCAGTCCATCAGCGACCGCGAGACCGCCAACCCCAACCGGATCTCCGCCCTCTCCTACACCTACGACACCGTCGGCAACCCGACGTCCATCACCGACACCCAGGCGGGCGGCCGGGTGGACCGCCAGTGCTTCACGTACGACGCGATGGGGCAGCTGACCAAGGCGTGGACGGCGAAAAGCCCGAACTGCCCCGCCCCGAGCACGACCGAGGTCACCGCGGGGCCGGACGGCGACGGCTACTGGTACGAGTACCAGTTCGATGCCATCGGCAACCGCACCAAGCTCATCGACCGCGACCTGACCAACGGGGCGCTGGACGACGAAACCAAGTACACCTACGGCGTACCGGTCGCGGGCAACGGCACCCAGCCGCCGACCACCACCCAGCCGCACGCCCTGACCAAGGCGGAGAAGACCACCAGGACCGCCACCTCCACCGTCAATTCCCTCTCGGCCTACGAATACGACGCGGCGGGCAACACCAAGAGCCGGCGCATCGGCGGCGACACGCAGACCCTGAACTGGGACCGGCGCAACAAGCTCGTCTCGGCGAGCAGCCCCGGAATCGGCGCGGTCTCCGTCATAGGCCTGTCCGGCAAGTGCCTCGACGTCGAAGGCGGCAGCACGGCGGACGGCACCCGCGTCCAGCTGTGGTCCTGCAAGAACGTCAAGGCCCAGCAGTGGCGCCTGACGGACAACACCGTCCGCGCCCTCGGAAAGTGCCTCACCGCAGACAACGGGCAAGCCCATATCACCGCCTGTGACGGAAGCGACAAGCAGAAGTTCGTCTACCGTCCCGGTGACAAGACGCTCTACAACCAGGCGGCGAACGCCTGCGTCGACGTCCCCGGCGGCGACACCACCGACGGCACCGACCTGCTGGTCTACACGTGCAACGGCGGGACGAACCAGCAGTGGACGTTCGACAGCACCACCACCTACCTCTACGACGCCTCCGGCAACCGCCTCATCGAGGAAACCGCCACTACGCGCACCCTCTACCTCGGCGAGGCAGTGGTCACCGTCGACAAGGCCGGCCAGGCCATCGACGCCGTCCGCTACTACAGCGGACCCGGCGGCGTCACCACGCGCCGCACAGACGGAAAGGGAACCGGCCACAAGCTCAGCTTCCTCCTGTCCGACCACCACAACACGGCGACGGCCTCGATCGACCAGGCCGCCGGCCAGCAGGTCACCCGCCGCAAGTTCGACCCGTACGGCAACGTCCGCGGGGCGGAGGCCGGAAACTGGCCCGGAGACCGGACCTTCCTCGGCACCGGCGTCGACGACTCCAGCACCGGCCTGACCCACATCGGAGCCCGCGAGTACGACCCGAGCACCGGCCGCTTCATCTCGGTCGACCCGGTCATCGACATCACCGACCCGCTCCAGATGAACGGTTACACGTACTCCAACGGCAACCCCATCACCAACTGGGACCCGTCGGGCCTGGCACTCGAAGAGTGCGCCAGCGGCATGTACACGTGCACCAACCGCGGTACGAAGCCGACCGGAACGGGCAAGAACTACGACCGCATCGTCACCGAAAACAAGGCGGTGCAGCGGCAGCACTCCATCAACCGCCAGTACGCCGCGCACTACGGATGGGGGGTCGCCGGCCAGGCTCAGCAGTCGTACGACCGTGCCGTCAAAATGGACGCCGCTGGCAAGAAGCCCATCAGGGACACCACCAACACTGCAAAAGCAGAGTTGCGCAAGATGCTAGTCAAGTACGACCCGAACAGTGGAGACGTCTCCAAGCAAGTCGCCTACAAGATGTACATGTTCGGGGCCTCGATCGAAGAGGTCGAGTACTTCAGCAGCCACTACTGCGACTTTCTGTCATGTAACACGCCAGTAGAAGCTCTCCTTAGCGGAAGGAACGTCGACAGCCCGCTTTACGAGGCGCCCGCCAGCGAACTGATAGGACAGGCATTTGGCGCAGGTCTTGCATCCCGAATAGGAACCGCGCCGATTGCAGGCAAGGCCCGCTGGAAGCCCTGCGCAAACAGCTTCGTCGCAGGAACTCTGGTCCAGATGGCCGACGGCTCTACCAAGCCGATCGAAGAGCTCACATCCGACGACGTCGTACTGGCGACCAACCCCGAAACCGGTGAAACGGCGGCTAGGAATGTCACCGCCACGATCTACACCAAGGACGACAAGTCCTATGTAGACATCACAGCGGCAACCCCCGAGGGTGCGGCGAACATAACGGCGACGGGTCACCACCCGTTCTGGTCGGAATCCGAGCACGCATGGCTCAACGCCGACCAGCTCCGCCCCGGCATGACCTTGCGCACGGACAACGGCGCAACCGTACCCGTGACCGCCACACGTACCTACACCGGTATCAACGAGACCTACAACCTCACTGTCGCCGACCTTCACACGTACTATGTGCTGGCGGGCGAGACTCCGGTACTTGTTCACAACTGCGGAGGATCGCTCTATGAGGCTGGTGGAAAGCATGGCGCTACGGCCCGCTCAAGCTCCAGAGGGATAAACAGTGCTGAGCCTCAGAATGGCCAGGCTGCCCTGGATAATTCAGTCCCAGTAAAGGGGACCTCTCCTCGGAGAGTCGGGGCCGATGTCGAAAATGGTGAGATCGTTGTCTTGGATCGGACGGTCCAGCGGCCGTGCGAGTGTGGCGGCGGCGGAACGAACGACATTTACCACGGCCACGTCCGCTCATGGGATGATCTTCATATCGACATGCAGAATGCCTTGAGGCGGGCGGGTCTCGTGGACAGGAGAGGGAGGATAGTGGGGTGACGTCACAAGATTCCGCACCATTCGATCGAGTGTGGCGCACTGAACTGCTGGCCGTCATTGCGCATGGTTCGGTCGATCAAGCGACTCAGGCTCTCTTGTCTTTGACGTTCGATGACCCGGACGGCGCTTGGGTGGAGAGCGTTCTCTTGGATTGTCTCGATGGAGACTTCGACGATCAAGTGAAACTTCTCGCGCTCACCTGCTTCGGGCATCTGGCGCGAATTCATGGAGTGATCAGAAATCCTCGCACCGTGATGCAAGTAAAACGCATGGCCAGAGTGCCGGGGTTTGAAGGGCGGGCGCAGGATGCGCTTGATGACTTCGAGACATTCCTATAGGCGCATTCTTTCTGGGCGGCGGCCGTAGAGTCCGAGCGTCGTTCGCAGTGGTGAACAAGGAGGCCCGCCAGGCACTGCCTGGCGGGCCTCCTGCGCTTTCTAGCGCTGGGTCCAGCGTTTGCGTCCCTGGCCGGTGGGATCGAGGCTCATGATGGCCATGTAGACGCATTTGATGGCGGCCTGCTCGTTGGGGAAGTGCCCGCGGGCGCGGACGGCCTTGCGGATCCGTGCGTTCACGGACTCGATGGCGTTCGTCGTGCAGACGATCCGCCGTATCTCGGTGTCGAACTGGAGGAAGGGCACGAACTCGGCCCAGGCGTTCTCCCAGAGCCGCACGATGGCCGGGTACTTCCAGCCCCATTCTTCCTGGAACTCCAGGAAGCGTTCGGTTGCGGCGTCCTAGGTCGGGGTGGTGTAGACGGGCTTGAGGGCCTTCGAGATCTTGTCCCAGTCCTGCCGGGCCGCGTAACGGAACGAGGCTCGTAGGTAGCGCCCGCCTCTCAGACAACGGCGAGACCGAGGTCGGTGAAGCGACTTTTGGGTGTAAAGGGTCAGCTGCCCCACGCCCCTACCCACCGCTGCCCCGGACTCCCATCCCGTCTGCCGTCGACCCACACGTACGTGGAGCGGGCGCGGGTCCTGGCGTCCAGGTGGAGCGCGCCACTGCACGAACGACCTGGACGCCAGGACCCGTGTCTGCTCGGCTTGCCTGGGTCGATGGCAGGCGGGATGGGAGCCTCCCACGCGCACCACGACGCACCGGCACCGGCTGCCGCCGCATCCGAAGCTGGGGAATCCGGAATCCGCAGATGCACGGCCAGAACGGCTGGGATCATGGCAAGAGGGGCAATTCATGATCACGGCCAGCAGTGGGGGCGGCGATGGACGAGAAGAAGACGGTGCGCGCGGTCGCGATCGACTACAATGCAGTCCTGCACGGGCCCGGGCGCGCGCACCAGGGGATCGCTGAACTGCTGCGGTGGCTCGATAACGCGATGTGGCGTGGGTGCTGCTGACCAACGACCCGATGGACGCCAAGTCGGCACTTGCCACGGCAGGCCTTCCTGAACCGGCCCTGCATCTGTGCCGCGACGACATCCCGGACAAGGCGAAGCGCGGAAACAAGGCATGGCTGGAGGCGGTCGCGGACAGACTCGGCCTTCGCATGAACCAGCTCATCCTCATCGGGACCTCGCAGTTCGACTGGTACACAGGCATCCATGCCGGCGTCGTCCACATCCACGCTCGCTGGGCCAGCCGGCTGGGAGCGAAGATCACCTCGCTGATGTCCGACGAGCCGGCCGACGTCATCGAGCTCCTGGAGTACTTCCTGCTGCACGAGCCCAGCTGGGCGTTCCATCTCGATGACGAGGACCGTGCCTTGGCGATCCGCTCGATGCTGCCCTTCAACGCGCGGTTCCCCCGCGGCGGCGGCCGGACCTTCACGATCAAGGACATCTTCACCTACGAGAACACCATCAAGGTCGGTGACCAGGACGCCCGCGATGTCCTGATGCTGCACCTTCTGTGTGCGGCCTACCTCGATGGTGCGCTGCCTGGTCAGAGCTTCTTCTGCGTGTACCCCAGCAGCACGCCCGCCAAGGGCAACCCGCAGCTCGCCGGCTTCCTGGACCGCGCCAAGAACATGACCGGCTCCTCCTACAAGGAGGACCTTCTCGAACGCGTCGCCCAGGCCCCGGACACCAGCCTGGAGCGGTACAAGAGGAGCGTCGGCCAGTCGACGGGCCGGGACATCTCCATCGCCGCCCAGGCCCGCACCGTACGAGTCAACCCGGCCTACAAGAAGAAGATCGCAGGCAAGACGGTGATCGTCTTCGACGACTTCACCACCGAAGGCAAGTCCGTCGAGTGGGCCCGCACCCTCCTCAGCGAGGCCGGAGCAGCGAGGGTCATCGCACTGACCATCGGAAAGTACCCCTCGCGCCACACCGTCTACCGGCTACGCCCCGGCGTCACGATCGACCCCTTCACCACCGGGCGTTGATCGACCCGAACGTGCGCTCCACAGGCCCCTTGGCGGCTGGCTGGTGCGGGGGAGCGGGCTGGACGCTGATACCCAGGGTCTCGGCGGCGGCCAGGAAGGCTGCGGAGACGAACACCCGCCCCCGGTCCACGACCGCCGTCTCGGGCACGGCCACCGGCCGGGCGGCCGCGTGGTGCAGGCGTGTGTCGGCGTCCAGCAGGAGGTCGTAGGGCACCGGGGCCCGTGAGAGGTGCAGGGAGTCGGGCCAGCCGGGGCGCATGGGGTGCGGGGTGGCCATCTCGGCCAGCAGCAGCGCCGCGTCCGCGGCCTTGGTGCCGGCCGGCCGCAGGACCGCGGCCAGGATAGACCGTGATGCCACGTCCAGGGCGATGGTGAGTTCGGGGCGGCCGGTGGTGCCGTTGTCGAACACGGCCAGGACGTCCAGGCGGGTGGTGTCGAGCATGACCTGTTCACCGGCGCGCAATACGCGGGTGGGGGTGCTGTCTCTTAT
>NZ_JACBGN010000147.1 GCF_013401435.1 Streptomyces sp. BR123 | reverse complement strand
CCCCAGCCCCCACCCCCGACACCGGAGCCGACGCCGGCGCCGGCGCCGATGGCCCGGCTCCCGACACCGA
The DNA here is from genome assembly GCF_013401435.1 of Streptomyces sp. BR123. Lineage (GTDB taxonomy): Bacteria > Actinomycetota > Actinomycetes > Streptomycetales > Streptomycetaceae > Streptomyces. The sequence continues at coordinate 17,721 of NZ_JACBGN010000147.1, read as the reverse complement.
CAGCGAAGCCAATGGCACCGCCGCCGTCCTCGGCCGGACCGGGAGCCGTCTCGTGCGGGCGCTCGGCATCCCCGGGGTCCCCGGGTTCCGCGCCGACACCTTCGGCTTCGCCCTCTTCGACGGGGACCGGGCGCGGGCCGCCTTCGCCGCCTCGACCCTCGACGGCCCGGCCGTCGACGCCGAGGTCACCCGCCTGCTGCGCCGCCGCGCCGGTGCCGGGGCCGTCGTCGAGGTGCCGCTGCGCCTCCGCGCCGCTGCGCGGGCCGCCCGGCCGGCGCCGTCCCGCCGCGGCGCCGCCGAGCTGCGCGGGGCGTTCGGGGACCTGCTGCGCCTGAACGCAGGCGGCCTCACCGTCGCCGCCGTCTTCCTGGCTCTTTCCTTCTACGTCTTCCACGGCCTGTGGGCCGACCTCGACGGCCGCTACCTGAAGGACGCGCTCCAGGACCAGAACCAGTGGGAGTGGTTCGTCGGCGTCGCGACCGACAACATCGCCCACCTGCGCAATCCGCTCTTCACCACCGCCCAGGGCATGCCCGACGGCGTGAACCTGATGGCGAACGCGACGATGCTCGGCCTGACGGTGCCGCTCATCCCGGTCACGCTGCTGTTCGGCGAGACCGTCACGTTCGCCCTCGTCCTGACCCTCGGCATGGCAGCCAGCGCCTGGACCTGGTACTGGCTGATCCGCCGCCGCTGTACGCCGAACCGCTGGGCGGCGGCCGTCGGCGGGGCGCTCGCCGCGTTCGCGCCGCCGATGGTCTCGCACGCCAACGGCCACCCGAACTTCGTCGTGCTCTTCATGCTCCCTCTGATCATCGATCGGGCGCTGCGCCTCGCCGAGGGGCGGAACGTGGTCCGCGACGGGGTACTGCTCGGGCTGTTCGCGACGTACCAGATCTTCCTGGGCGAGGAGCCGCTGCTCATCGCCGCGCTCGGCATGCTGGTCTACTGCCTCGCCTGGCTCGCCGTCGACCGCCGCCGCGCCCTCGCCGCCGCGCCGTCGCTCCTGCGGGGCCTGGGGATCGCCCTGGCGGTCTGCCTGCCCCTGCTGGCCTTTCCGCTGTCCTGGCAGTTCTTCGGTCCGCAGAGCTACCACTCGGTCCTGCACGGGGACAACGCAGGCAACAGCCCGCTCGCCCTGATCGAGTACGCCGCCCGCTCCCTGTTCGGCGACGCCGAGACCGCGGGGCGCCTCTCGCTGAACACCACCGAGCAGAACGCCTTCTACGGCTGGCCGCTGCTGGCCCTCGGCACGGCCGTGTGCGTGTGGATGTGGCGGCGCCCCGCCGTCCGCGCCCTGGCGATCACCGGGGCCGTGGCGCTGCTGCTGTCCCTCGGGCCGCGGGTGCCCGTACCGCGCACCGACCTCGTGCTTCCCGGCCCCTGGGCGGTGTTCGCGCGGATGCCGCTGTTCGAGTCGGTGATCGAAGGCCGGGTGGCGATGGTGTGCGCGCCGGTCCTGGGCATCCTGATCGCCCTCGCGCTCGACCGGGTCGCGCAGGCACGCACCCGCGAGCTGCGCGCCGTCGGTCTGCTGGCGGTCGCGGCGGCGCTGATCCCGATCCTGCCGCTGCCGCTGGCCGTACGGGACCGTGCGCCGGTGCCCGCGTTCATCACCTCGGGCGCCTGGAAGGGCTACGTCGACCAGGGCGGGGTACTCGTTCCGGTGCCGCTGCCCGACCCGGGCCAGGCCGACGCCCTGCACTGGCAGGTCGAGGCGGACTTCGGCTTCCGCCTCGCCGGGGGCTACTTCAACGGCCCGTGGGGGCCCGAGCGGATCGGGATCTACGGGGCCGCGCCGCGCCACCTGTCGAACCTGCTGCGGGACGTCCGCTACGGGGCCGCGCCGCCCGAGGTGACGCCGCGGTGGCGGGAGCAGGCCCGGCAGGACCTGGAGCACTGGAAGGCCGGCGCGGTGGTGCTGCCGTTCCAGGACCGGTCGGACGAGCTGAAGTCCCTGATCAGCGAGCTGCTGGGGCAGCAGCCGGAGCAGGTGCTGGACGTGTGGGTGTGGCGGGTCGGCCCGCGGCCCGACACGGTCCCGGGCGCGGTCCCGGGCGGGGCGCAGCCGCAGTCGTAGCCACCGCCGCCGGGACCGCGGAACGGCCCGCCGCAGGGCCCGGCTTCCGGCCGGGTTCTGCGCAGGCCTTCGCGGAGGGTGTCCGGCGCATTACGCTGACGGCATCGGCGGCAACGACTGATCGGAGCCCGAGTGGCCTGTGACCTGTGGCTGGTCCCCCTTGTCGACGTGCTGTGCCACAGCCCCGACAATCCCTTCGCGGAAGAGATCGCCTCGTACGACAGGGCGCTGGGCGAGGCCGGACTGCCGTCCGTGCCGGTGTTCGCCTACATGCCGGGCCTCAGCGGGGATGTGGCCCCGGTCGCCGGCTTCGACTACGACGCCCTGCACTTCCTGCGGCGGGCGTACCTGCTGCAGGTCCGCGGGCTGCCGGTGACCCCGGTGGACGGGTTGGGCGGGGACTACGAGCAGCTGCTGGAGATGTTCGAGGCCACGGCCCGGCAGTCGCACCTGGTGTGGCACTACGACCACGCCGGGGCGTACGTCCCGGTGGACTTCTCGGCGCCCCTGGCGAACGAGGAGCTGCTGGGCGCGGGCGGGCCGCTGGGGTCGGCGCAGGGCCTGCTGCGGGAGCTGGCGGTGGTGGCCCCGGCGATCGGGATCGATCCGGTGAACCCGCCGGTGGCTCCGGCCCCGCCGGGCCGGCCGACCTCACTGGAGGAGCCGGCGGGTCCGGTTCCGTACGACGACAGCCCCTTCGCCCGGGAGCGGCACGTGTGGCTGGGCCTGCACGCGGCCGCGACCCGCAGCCTCGGCCAGGGCTCGATGATCATCTTCAGCTGACCCGCGACCCGCGACCCGCGACCCGCGACCCGCGACCGCGCGAACCGCGCCCCGGCCGACGGGTGACCGGCGAACCGGCCGACCGGCCGACGGGCCGGGGCCCGGCTGAACCGGCTGGCCGGGGCCGGCCGGCCCCCGGGGGCCCGGGCGGACGTACCGCTTCAGCGGGGCTGCTCCGGGGGCCGCTGCCGCGGCATGTTGGGCCGGGTCCCGGGCGGCAGCGGGAACCGCGCCGGCGGGAGCCCGGCCTCGGAGCGGGGGGCGGAGCCGCCGAGCGACTGGAGCACCAGCGGCGCGGGCCCCGAACCGAACTCCAGCATCCACTCGGCGGTCTCGGAGCGCACGAGTTCGGCCACGTCCTCCGAGAACCGCCGCAGCACCGTCAGGCAGCGCTCCGCGGCCTCGCTCGCCGTGCCCTCGGTGGGGCCCAGGACCTCCCGTACGTTCTCCGAGGCCCAGTCGAACTGGAGCGTCTGCAGCCGGCGCTGCACTGCCTGGGCCGTCGCGACGTCCCGCATCCAGCCCGAGGTCAGGCCGAAGAACTTGTCGCAGGCCACACAGGCCGCGGCCAGCAGCAGCGAAAGACAGCCGTACGTGGTGGCGCCGGGCGCGGCCCCGGTGAGCTCCAGCAGCGGCATCGAGGCGCCCACGACCGCCCCCACGGCGGCGCCCACCCGCAGGGTCCGCGCGCCCCTGCGCTTCCATGCGCGGTCGGACAGGTACCACTCCGCCGTGCGCAGTGCATCCGCCTCGACCCGACGGTAGAGCTCGTCCAGCCGTTCGGCGGGCTCACCCCAGTCCCCGAGGGGGAACGGTCCGCCGGTCAGATCGCCCGCCGCCATGGGCCCGCCGCCCTCCTCCCGGGATCCCGGGGACTCCCGGGGTTCCAGGGGATCCCGGGGTGGCCCCTCGGGCTGCATCTCCGGCTGGCTCACCCGGCGCTCCCTCTGCCTGCGCTGACGTGTGGTGGTGCGCGTGTGCGCAATGATGCGCATGCTCTTCCTACCTTCGAATGACGGCCGGTGCGCGAAGAATCCCCGGATTCCCGCTCACAAGAAGGTCACCGGCAGCGGCGCGCACGCCCGGCCACTCACTCGAAAGAGTTGGTCCTCACGGCGTAGGGCGCCGCGCGCGGGGAGCACGTAGGCTCGGATTGACCAAGCGTTCCGACGGCACGGAAGAGAGTGACCTGTGTTTCCCGGTGGCGGACAGCCCAACATGCAGCAGCTGCTCCAGCAGGCCCAGAAGATGCAGCAGGACCTCGCGGCGGCCCAGGAGGAGCTGGCGCGCACCGAGGTGGAGGGCCAGGCGGGCGGCGGCCTCGTCAAGGCCACCGTCAACGGCTCCGGTGAGCTGCGCGCCCTCGTGATCGACCCCAAGGCCGTGGACCCGGAGGACACCGAGACCCTGGCCGACCTGGTCGTCGCGGCCGTCCAGGCGGCCAACGAGAACGCCCAGGCGCTCCAGCAGCAGAAGCTGGGCCCCCTCGCCCAGGGCCTGGGCGGCGGCAGCGGCATCCCCGGCCTGCCGTTCTAGGCCCTGCGCCCCGGGCCACCCGCCCACGGCCCCCGTCCGGCCCCGGCCAAGGCCTTACGGGCTCCATCAGCCAGTCATCCGGCATCCAGAGCAGTACAGAAAGAAGGCAGTCCGTTGTACGAAGGCGTGGTCCAGGACCTGATCGACGAGCTGGGCAGGCTGCCCGGAGTCGGGCCCAAGAGCGCGCAGCGGATCGCCTTCCACATCCTGCAGGCGGAGCCGACCGACGTCCGGCGCCTCGCGCACGCGCTGCTGGAGGTCAAGGAGAAGGTCCGGTTCTGCGCCGTGTGCGGCAACGTGGCGCAGGCGGAGCAGTGCGGCATCTGCCGCGACCCGCGCCGCGACCTCACCGTCATCTGCGTGGTGGAGGAGCCGAAGGACGTGGTCGCCATCGAGCGGACCCGCGAGTTCCGGGGCAGGTACCACGTCCTGGGCGGCGCGATCAGCCCGATCGAGGGCGTCGGCCCGGACGACCTGCGCATCCGCGAGCTGCTGGCGCGGCTCGCGGACGGCGAGGTGACCGAGCTGATCCTGGCCACCGACCCGAACCTGGAGGGCGAGGCCACGGCCACGTACCTCGCGCGCATGATCAAGCCCATGGGCCTGAAGGTCACCCGCCTGGCCAGCGGGCTCCCCGTCGGGGGAGACCTGGAGTACGCGGACGAGGTCACGCTCGGGCGGGCCTTTGAAGGAAGGCGACTTCTCGATGTCTGACGCAACGCTGCACGCCCTGGCCCAGGACCCGGACGACTTCGCCGTCCAGATCGCGGACCAGATCGAGTCGTTCATCGTCGCGGTCACCGAGGTGGCCAAGGGCGAGGACCCGGACAGCGCGGTGCCCTTCCTCCTGCTGGAGTTCTCCCAGCTGCTGCTGGCGGGCGGCCGGCTCGGCGCGTACCAGGACGTCCTGCCCGACGAGCGCTACGAGCCCGACCTCGGCCCGGAGCCGGACGTGGACGAGCTGCGCGAGCGGTTCGCGTACCTGCTCGACCCGATCGACGTGTACTCCGAGGTCTTCGACCCGTACGAGCCGCGCAAGACGCCGGTCGCCCACCGGATCTCCGACGACATCGCCGACGTGGTCACCGACCTGCGGCACGGCCTGGCGCACTACCGGGCGGGCCGGACGGCCGAGGCCCTGTGGTGGTGGCAGTTCTCCTACTTCTCCAACTGGGGCTCGACGGCCTCCGCGACCCTGCGCGCCCTGCAGTCGCTGGTCGCGCACGTACGCCTGGACCAGCCGCTGGCGGCCCTGGACGGGCTGGACACGGACGAGGACCTGGCCGAGGAAGACCTCGCCGAGCAGGCCGGCCGGGTGATGGCCGAGGAACTCGGCACGATCGGCCGCCGGGCGGCCCCGAGGCCGGTCGGCGAACGGTAGGGCGGGAAGCGGAGCACGGCAGGGCGCGAAGAGGGAGCGGTCCCCCCGCCGAAACGGACTGATCATGGGGTGACCCAAATGTCTCATGATGTGGTACGTGGCGGCCGGATTGCGGTCGCTCGTTAGACTGGCCCGCGACCGGAGTACTGGAATTGAGCGAGGAGCGCACGTGGGCCTTGTCGTGCAGAAGTACGGAGGCTCCTCCGTAGCCGATGCCGAGGGCATCAAGCGCGTCGCCAAGCGGATCGTGGACGCCAAGAAGAACGGCCACCAGGTGGTCGTCGTGGTTTCCGCGATGGGCGACACGACGGACGAGCTGATCGATCTCGCCGAGCAGGTGTCGCCGATGCCTGCCGGACGTGAGTTCGACATGCTGCTGACCGCCGGAGAGCGGATCTCCATGGCGCTGCTGGCCATGGCGATCAAAAACCTGGGCCACGAGGCCCAGTCGTTCACCGGCAGCCAGGCAGGCGTCATCACCGACTCGGTCCACAACAAAGCGCGCATCATCGATGTCACGCCGGGCCGTATCCGCACCGCGCTGAACGAGGGCAACATCGCCATTGTCGCCGGCTTCCAGGGCGTGTCCGCCGACAGCAAGGACATCACCACCCTGGGCCGCGGCGGCTCGGACACCACCGCCGTCGCGCTCGCCGCGGCGCTGGACGCCGAGGTCTGCGAGATCTACACCGACGTCGACGGCGTCTTCACCGCCGACCCGCGCGTGGTGAAGAAGGCCCGGAAGATCGACTGGATCTCCTCCGAGGACATGCTGGAGCTCGCCGCCTCCGGCTCCAAGGTGCTGCTGCACCGCTGCGTCGAGTACGCGCGCCGTTACAACATCCCGATCCACGTCCGCTCGTCCTTCTCCGGACTGCCGGGTACCTGGGTCAGCAACGAGAAGCCCGAGTCGCAAGGGGACGATCAGGTGGAGCACGCCATCATCTCCGGAGTCGCCCACGACGTCTCCGAAGCCAAGATCACCGTCGTCGGCGTCCCGGACAAGCCGGGCGAGGCCGCGGCCATCTTCCGCGCCATTGCGGACGCCGAGATCAACATCGACATGATCGTCCAGAACGTGTCCGCCGCGGCGACCGGCCTGACGGACATCTCCTTCACCCTCCCCAAGACCGAGGGCCACAAGGCCATCGACGCCCTGGAGAAGGCGAAGGCGCAGATCGGCTTCGACTCCCTGCGCTACGACGACCAGATCGGCAAGATCTCCCTGGTCGGCGCGGGCATGAAGACCCACCCCGGCGTCACCGCCTCCTTCTTCCAGGCGCTGTCCGACGCGGGCGTCAACATCGAGCTGATCTCCACCTCCGAGATCCGCATCTCGGTGGTGACCCGCCAGGACGACGTCAACGCCGCCGTCGTCGCCGTCCACACGGCCTTCGGCCTCGACTCCGACAGCGACGAGGCCGTCGTCTACGGAGGCACCGGACGATGACCAGCGCCCGGTCCTCCGGCCCGGCGCTCGCCGTGGTCGGGGCGACCGGGGCAGTCGGAACCGTCCTGCTCCAGATCCTGTCCCGGCGGGCGGACGTCTGGGGCGACATCCGCCTGATCGCCTCCGCGCGCTCGGCCGGCCGCATGCTGGCCGTCCGCGCGGAGGAGACCGAGGTCCTCGCCCTCACCGAGGACGCCTTCGACGGCCTCGGCCACGGCGACATCGTGATCTTCCTGACCCCGGCCGAGGTCTCGGCCCGCTGGGCGCCCGTCGCCACCGCGCGCGGCGCCGCCGTCGTCGACCGGTCCGCCGCCTTCCGCGAGGACCCCGAGGTGCCGCTCGTGGTGCCCGAGGTCAACGCCGCCGCCGTACGGCACCGGCCGCGCGGCATCGTGGCCGGCCCGGACTGCGTCACCGCCGCGCTGACCGCCGCCCTGGGCGCCCTGCACGCCGAGTACGGGCTCGCCGACCTGACCGTGTCCTCGTACCAGGCCGCGAGCGCCGCCGGACGGGCCGGCTCCGAGGCGCTGCGCCGCCAGCTGTCGCTGGTGGCCGGGACCCCGCTGGGCGAGATGACCGGGGACGTGCGGCGCGCGGTCGGCGAGGACACCGGCCCCTTCGCGGGCCCCCTCGCGCTGAACGTCGTCCCGTGGTCCGGGCAGCTCGGCGACGACGGCTGGTCCACCCACGAGCTCGCCGTACGGGCCCAGACCCGACGGGTCCTCGGGCTGGACACCCTTCCGGTGGCGGTGACCTGCGTCCAGGTGCCTGTGCTGACCGGGCACTCGCTGAGCGTCCGCGCCCGGTTCGAGGCCCCTGCGGCCGCCGGGCGGGCCCGCGAGGTCCTCCAGGCCGCCCCGGGCGTGGTCGTCGTGGACGAACCGGCGGCGGGCGAGTTCCCGACCCCTGTGGACGCGGCGGGAACGGACCCGGCGTGGGTGGGACGGCTGCGCGCCTCCCTCGACGACCCGCGCTCGCTGGAGTTCTTCGTGTGCGCCGACAACCTCCAGGGCGGCGCCGCCCTGAACGCCGTGCGAATCGCGGAACTGATCGCTGGTGAATTCGCGTAATGCACTTTGTAGGATCAGGTGCTGATCCCTTGATCAAGGTGATGGCCTGACTGCCGCTGGACGGCCAGGGCAATCAGGAAGAACGAGTACGCATGAGGGCAATGAGGATGGTGCTGGCCGGTCCGCCTCGCGCGTACAACCCTGGTGGGGGGACGCGTGTCCAACTGGCGTGGCAGAGGCACTACTCGTACGCGACAGCGCACCGGTGCGCAGCACGGTTGCTGCACCGCGGCGTCGGCGCACCCGGACGACCGGCGACATCCCGGTGACCGTGCCGCCCCCCTCCGCCCTGCCGACCCCCGGGCGGCCGCGTGCCCACGCCGCGCGATAGCGCGGGACCTGCCGACCCGGACGCGAACGACACGCACGGCACGCACGGCACGCACGAGGCGCACGACACGCACGAGGCGCACGACACGCACGAAGGGATCGGCGGGACCGGCGCCGGGGCCGCTGCCACCGCCCTGCCCGGGTCCGCCGCCACGCCCCTGTCCGAGGCCGCTGCCACCGCGCCGCCGCCCGTGGTCGTGGCCGGCACCACGGTCGACCACCTCACCGAGACCTACCAGGCCCACTACCGCTCGCTGCTGGGCCTGGCCGCGCTGCTCCTCGACGACACCGCCTCCTGCGAGGACGTCGTCCAGGAGGCGTTCATCCGCGTCCACTCGGCCCGCGACCGGGTCCGGGACCGGGACAAGACGCTGGCGTACCTGCGCCAGACGGTGGTCAACCTCTCCCGCTCCGCGCTGCGCCGCCGCATCCTCGGCCTGAAGCTGCTGTCGAAGCCGATGCCGGACATGGCCAGCGCCGAGGAGGGCGCGTACGACCAGCTGGAACGGGACGACCTCATCAAGGCGATGCGCGGACTGCAGCGGCGCCAGCGCGAGGTGCTGGTGCTGCGGTACTTCGCGGACATGACCGAGGCCCAGGTCGCCGAGACCCTCGGCGTCTCGCTCGGCTCGGTGAAGGCGTACGGATCGCGGGGCATTGCCGCGCTGCGGGTGGCGATGGAGGCTCAGCAGTCATGATGGACGACCACACGCGACCGGACGGGGCCGGCGACGAGCAGGAGCTGCGCACCCTGCTGCACGCCGCCGTCTCGGGCCTGGAGCCCTCCGCCGGCGCCCTGGACCGGCTGCGGTCCGCCGTCCCCGCCCGCCGGGCCCGCAAGCGCCGGGCCATCGTCGGCGCCGCCGCGGCCGCGCTGCTGGCCGGCACCGCCCTGCCCACCGCCCTGCACCTGGGCATCGCGGGCGGCGAGGGCAGCGTCAGCGACCACTCCGCCATGGCCGGACACGGCGAGGAAGCCGCCACCGGAGCGGGCGCCGGTGGCCACGGCCACGACCACAGCGGAGCGGGCCACCCGCCCAAGCAGCCCAAAGGTGCCGGCGCGGGCCCCGGAGGGCACGGCGGTACCACCGCCGGCTCGGACCCCACCGCCGCAGGCTCCCCGTCGGGCGGCGGCACGGCCGACCCGTCCGCCGGCGGCACGGGCGGCGCGACCGGGAGCTCCGGCGGCCCGATGCCGCCCGTGGCGTCCCCCGCCGCACCGGGGTGCAGCGCCGACCAGCTCGGGGTGCAGGCCAACGCCCGCGCCCCAGAGGCCGACGGGAAGGTGTACGGCAGCTTCACGGTGACCAACGTGTCGGCCCGCGGCTGCAGCGTCGTCGGCCCGGACACCGTGACCGCGGCCTCGGTGAGCTCCTCCGCGTCCGGCGGGGCCGGCGGCGTCACCGTCGTCGGCCACACCGCGGGGGACGCGGCGCCCGGGCTGCCCGACCCGTCGGCGGAGGCGCCGTCGCTGGTGCTCCAGCCGTACGCGGCGTACGAGGTCCGCTTCGCCTGGGTGCCCTCGGGGATGTCCTGCCCGGCGGCCAGCGCCGACCCGGGGACCAAGCCCCCGGCGGGCAGTACGCCGCAGGAGCAGCTCCCGGCCGACGGCACGGCCGCGGCGGAACCGGCGGCGGGCGGGGCCGCCGAGCCGGCCGCGGCCACCACAGGCGTGGCGGTGTCCCACACCCCAGCCACGGCGGTGCCGGGCGCGCCGGCCCCGACCACCAGGGCGACGATCCCGGCGGCCTGCGGGGGCACGCTCTACCGGACGGGCGTCATTCCGGTCGACGCGGCGCAGAAGCCCTGACCGGCTCCTCCGGCTCCTCCGACCCCGGCGCTGCGGACGCGGCAGCCGGGGCCTCCCCGCCGGCCGCGTCGGCTCCTGCGCCCGTGTCTGCTCCTGCGCCCGCGTCGGCGCCTGCAGCTGCTTCGGCCGCGGGCAGCAGCCCCGCCTCGGCGTCGCGCAGGGACTCCACCTCGCGGCGGTACAGCCGGAACCACATGAACAGCACGAACGCGGCGAAGACGAACCACTCGCCGGTGTAGCCCAGGTTCTGGAACGCCTTCAGGTCCAGCCCGGTGTTGCTCGGCGCCTTCGCGGGCACCGGCGTCAGCCCGTCCGCCGGGGCCTGCACCGTCAGCCAGGCGTCGTACAGCTCGTACGGCACCAGGTTGACCAGCGAGGCCGCCCCGATCACCCCGAGCTGCCCGGCCGGGAGCCCGCCCTGGGAGTGCACGCCCTTGCTGGTGGAGGTCTCCGAGGCCTGCAGGGCGCCCGTCACCTCGACCCGCCCGCCCGGTGCGGCCGGCGCCCGGCCGGGGTCCGCCGTGCCCGGCAGCCAGCCCCGCACCACGGGGACGGTCTTGCCGGAGTCGGTCTTCAGCAGGGTCAGGACGTAGAAGCCGTCCTTCCCGTCGAGCCGCCGCTCGGGGACCAGCAGCTGGTCGGCGTACTGCCCGGAGACGGTGGCGAGGCGGCCGGAGGTCTTCTTGTCCACCGGAAGCAGCGAGTCCAGCGGCGCGGCCGCCTCCTCGGCGGGGCGCGCCCCGGACGCCTCCCGGTGGGTGTCGACGCGGTCCTCGAACCGGCCGAGCTGCCAGGTCCCCATGAACAGGCAGACGGGAACGGCCAGCGCGACGAAGACGTTAATCCCCCACCAGCGCGGGGTCAGGAGAAACCGGTGCACCCCACCACCGTACGGGGGGTGCACCGCGATCACGGTGGCGGGGGTTCGCCGCGCGGTCCGCCCCCGCCGCCCGTGACCCCGCTTCAGCGCGGCAGGTGCTTCAGCGCGAAGTCGATCTCCATCCTGACCTGCTTGATCCGCTCCTCCACCACCAGCGAGCCGTGCCCGGCGTCGTACCGGTACACCTCGTGCACCGCGCCGCGCGCCGCCAGCCGGTCCACGTAGTTGTCGATCTGCCGGATCGGGCAGCGCGGGTCGTTCACGCCCGCCGCGATGTGCACCGGCGCCTGCACCGCGTCCACGTACGTGAGCGGGGAGGACGCCGCGAAGCGCTCCGGGACCTCCTCCGGCGTGCCGCCGAACAGGGTGCGGTCCAGGGCCTTCAGCGCCTCCATCTCGTCGTGGTACGCGGTCACGTAGTCCGCGACCGGTACGGCGGCCAGCCCCACCGCCCAGGCCTCCGGCTGCATGCCCAGGCCCAGCAGCGTCAGGTACCCGCCCCACGAGCCGCCCGACAGCACCAGCCGGGACGGGTCCGCCAGGCCCGAGGCCACCGCCCACTCGCGGACCGCGGTGATGTCCTCCAGCTCGATCAGACCGACCCGGTGCTTGAGGGCGTCGGTCCACTCGCGGCCGTATCCCGTCGAGCCCCGGTAGTTGACCCGGACCACCGCGAAGCCGTGGTCCAGCCAGGCGGCCGGGGCGGCCGCGAAGGCGTCGCAGTCGTGCCAGGTCGGACCGCCGTGCACCTCGAACACGGTGGGGAAGGGGCCCTCGCCGTGGCCGACGGGCCGCTGCGCGAGCGCGTGGATCCGCCCGCCCGGGCCCTCGACCCACACGTCCTCCACCGGGACCGAGCGGGGCGGCCGGAAGCCCGGCGCATCCAGCACCACCCCGCCCGCCGTCGACCGGATCGCCGAGGGCTCGGCCGCCGAGGACCACTGGTACTCGACCGTCCCGTCGGGCCGCGCCGTCGCACCCGAGACCGTGCCGGGCGGGGTCTCCACCCGGGTCAGCTCCTGCGCGGCCAGGTCGTAGCGCCACAGCTCGCTGCGCGCCTCGAAGCTGTGCTCGACCAGCAGCGCCGAGCCGTCCGGATACCATTCGGCGCTCACGTCGCCCGGCAGGTCCAGCAGCAGCTCCTGCTCGGAACCGGTGGCCGTGTCCCACACCATCGGCTCCCAGCGGCCGCGCCGCTGGTGGCCGACGAGCAGCCGGGTGTCGCCGGCGACCGGGGCGAAACCGAGGACCTCCAGGCCCAGCTCCAGGGTGCCGCCGCGGGAGTCGTCCAGCTCCGCGACCGTGGTGCCGTCGAGGGTGACCACGCGCAGGGACGAGTGCATGGCGTCGCCGTGCTCGGTGTGCTCGATCGCGATCAGGGTGCCGTCCCGGGACAGGTCACCGACCCCCGCCGACTCGCGGTGCCGGTAGATCTCCACCGGCTCCGCGCCGCCCGGCCGCACCACGTGGACGGTCGAGCCCTCCTCGTCGGTGGAGCGGCCCACGACCGCCGTCCCGTCCCGGCCGATGGCGAGACCGGCCGGGTACGAGGGCTCCAGGCCGGGGGTGGCCGGCTCGTCGGGGCCGCCCGCGAAGGGCTGGCGGACCCAGGTGCCGAACTCGTCGCCGTCGGTGTCGGAGAACCACCAGATCCACTCCCCGTCGGGGGAGAGCGTTCCGTCGGTGGTGCCGTTGGGCCGCTCCGTGGCCTGCCGCTGGGTGCCGGTGGCGCGGTCCCAGGCGTACAGCTCGTAGGTGCCCGTCGCGTTGGAGACGAACAGCGAGCGGTGCGGGGCGTCCTCGGCCCACTCGGGCAGTGCGACGCGCGGCGCCCGGAAGCGCTTCTCCCAGTCGGGCATGCCCGTGGCCGTGTTCTCAGTCATACCCCTATGTAACCCGATCGGGTGGCCCGGCCAGCCGGTCCGCGGTCCGCTGCCGCGGATGCCGCCCGCCCCGAACGGGGGGACAGTGGAGGACATACGCCCTGCGAAGCCGGAGGAGGACCCGTCATGGCCAAGAAGGAGCGTGCCGGTACGGCGCATGCCGCGGAGCGCGAGCACGAGCGGGCGAAGAACACGGCCGCCGAGGCCCGCGCCAAGTCCGCGGCCCGCGATGCGCAGACCCTCTCGGCGAAGACGAGGGGCATGTACCAGAAGGCCCAGGCCAAGCGCGGCTGACCAGCCGCCGGCCACCCCGCCGCAGCACGGCCGACCCGCCGCAGCACGACCGACCAGCCGTCCTCCGGCCTGTCCGCCGCGCTTCCGCCGTCTGCCGCGCTGCGGCCTGTCCGCCTTCCGCCGTCTGCCGCGCTGGGGCCGATCCGCCGCGCCCCGGCCCCGCACGCCCCGCCGGGCCCTACGCTGGCCCCATGCGGATGACCGTCCGGGGCGCCCGGCTGCTGCACGCCGACCGCCCCGGTGTGCTGCGCCCCGGCCTGTACGAGGTCCGGGTCGGCCCGGACGGCAGGATCGCCCGGATCTCCCCGGACGACGGCCGCGCGGATCCCTCGCACCCGCCGCCCGCCGGCGTGCTCGTCGACGCGGACGGCGGGCTGCTCACCGCCCCCTTCGTCGAACCGCACATCCACCTGGACACCGCTCTGACCGCCGGGGACCCGCGCCCCAACGCCTCCGGCACCCTCTGGGAGGGCATCGCCTGCTGGAGCGCCCGCAAACGCACCCTGACGCGCGAGGACGTCATCGCCCGCGCCACCGAGGTGCTGCGCTGGCAGGCCGCCCAGGGCGTGCTGCACGTGCGGACCCACTGCGACGTCACCGACCCGGAACTCACCGCGCTGGACGCGCTGCTGGAGGTCCGCGACCGGGTCCGGGAGTTCATGACCCTCCAGATCACCGCCTTCCCCCAGGAGGGCATCCTCTCCTTCCCCCGCGGCGAGGCGCTGCTGCGCGAGGCGGTGGCCCGCGGCGCGGACGTCGTCGGGGCGATCCCGCACTTCGAGGACACCCGCGAGGACGGGGTCGCGTCCCTCGGCGTCGCCTTCGCCGTCGCCGAGGAGCACGGCCTGCGCGTCGACGCCCACTGAGACGAGATCGACGACGAGCAGTCCCGGTTCGTGGAGGTGCTGGCCGCGCTCGCCCTGCGCTCGGGGCTGCGGGACCGCGCGACCGCCTCGCACACGACCGCCATGGGCTCCTACGGCGGCGCGTACAGCTTCAAACTCCAGCGGCTGCTGGCCCGTTCCGGGATCAACCTGGTCGCCAACCCGTTCGCCAACCTCAACCTGCAGGGCCGTTTCGACGCCTACCCCAAGCGGCGCGGCCTCACCCAGGTCAAGGAGATGCTGGCCGCCGGCGTCAACGTGGCCTTCGGACACGACGACGTCATGGACCCGTGGAACGCGCTCGGCACCGCCAACCCCCTCCAGACCGCCCTCGTCGGCCTGTACGCCGCCCAGCTGACCGGAGCGGACGAGATCCCCGTGGCCTACTCGATGGTGACGGACCGCGCCGCCCGCATCCTGGGACTGACCGCCTCCGAGTACGGCATCGCCGAGGGCGCCGCCGGATCCTTCGTCGTGCTGCCCGCGCCCACCCCGCAGGAGGCGGTCCGCCGCCAGGTCCGGCCCCGGTACGTCGTGGCGCACGGCAGGGTCGTTGCCGAGACCCCGCCCGCGCCGACCCTGCTGACCTGGCCGGGCGAGCCCCCGGCCGAGGTCGACTTCGGCCGTCCCCCCGGTGAATCCCCCTGACCGGCGGCCGCGTGACACCGTGTCGGGCCTGAGCCGGCCGGGCCCGCCGGTACCCTCTCGCCCATGTCGTGGGACGAGGACGGAACACCGCATCCCCTCGCACTGCGCCGCAGCGGCCGCAGCGAGCAGGAACCGGACCGGCTGCCGGAGGTCCGGGAGCTTGAGGCTCTCGGCTGGGAGCCCGCCCCCGAGGAGGCGGCCTGGGTGTTCCTGCCGTACGTCTGGCCCCCGCACGCCCGCACCTGGATCCCCGACCGGTCCACCCACTGGGCGGTGGACACCGTCCTCGACGGGCACGGGCACGTCACCGACGTGCACGCCGTCCCGCTGGCGGACCCGGACCTCCACGTCCTCGACCGCGAGACCGACGAGGCCGTCGCCGCACTCGGGCTGCCGCCGCGGCCGCCCGGCCGACTGTGGCTGCTGCGACCGGTCGGCCCCTTCGCCACCGTCGGGGCGGTCCTGGAACACCTCGGGACGGCGGCCGGTGGGCGCGGGGTGGAGGTCGCCGCCTCGGCGGCCTTCATGGAACTGGTCCGGGCCGAACTGGCGGCCCTGGCGGCGGAGGAGTAGGCGAGGAGCGGCGGGGCTCCGGGGCGTAGGCTCGCGACCATGCGCATACGCCTGCACCAGATCGTCGTGGACTGCCGGGAGCCGGGGACGCTGGTGCGGTTCTGGGCGCGGCTGCTGGAGGCCGAGCCGGCCGACCGGGCCCGCGGGTGGTCACACCTGGAGCTGCCCGGCGTGGCGCGGCTGGCGTTCCAGCCCGTGCCCGAAGGCAAGGTGGTGAAGAACCGGCTGCACCTCGACCTCGCGGTCGACGACGTCACGGCCGCCGCGGCCCGGGCCGTGGAGCTGGGCGCCACCGCGGTCGGCGGACCCGTCACCGACGACCAGGGCTCCTTCCAGGCGATGTGCGACCCGGAGGGCAACGAGTTCTGCTTCGTCACCGGCTGACCGCCGACCGCCTTTTCGCGGTCGGGCGGTGAGGGCGGTGAGGGCGGTGAGGGCGGTGAGGCTATCCCAGCGCCCGGTAGTGCGTGACGAGCCGCCGGTCGCCGCCGAGGACGTGGAACGCCAGCGCCGGCGCGGACTCGAAGTCCACGACGGGGCGGCCCTCCAGGGGCAGCGGAACGGTGGAGGCCACCCCGGGCGCCACGAGCAGCGGCAGCCCCGCGAAGGTGCTGGCCGCGGCGGCGTGCGCGTGCCCGCACAGCAGGGCGACGACGTGCGGGTGGCGGCCCAGCACCTCGGCGAGGCGGTCCTCGCCGAACTGCCGGACCCGGTCCACGTGCGGGGTGTGCAGGTCGACCGGCGGATGGTGGAAGCAGACGAACACCGGCAGGGCGCCGTCCTCGGCGGCCAGCGCGTCGTCGAGTCGGCGCAGGGTGGCGTCGCTCAACACCCCCTCGTCCTTGCCCGGGACCGTCGAGTCGCACAGCACGAACACGGCACCGGGCGTGCGGACGACCCGGTTCAGCTCCTCGTCCTCCGGCTTGCCGTCGAGCAGCCCGGCCCGGAACGGCCCGCGCCGGTCGTGGTTGCCGGGCAGGACCAGGACCGGCCAGGGCAGGTCGAGCAGCTCGCGCGCCTGCGCGTACTCCTCGTCCGTGCCGTGGTCGGCGATGTCGCCGGACACCAGCACGGCGTCCACCGGGCCGGGCAGCTCCCTGAGGTAGTCCAGCACCTTCCGGGCGCGCTCGGTGGCGCGCTCTCCGAGGTCCAGGTGCAGGTCGCTGACATGGGCGATGACGGTCACGTCTCTTCCTTCCGCGCGTCGTCCGCCGCCGCGGCCCGGAAACGGGCCCGGGCCTCGGCGCTGGTGCGTCCGACGCTACCCGCCGCGGGCGGCCCCACCCCTGCCGTTTCCGGGGCCGCCGGGCCTAGAGCAGGTCGCCGGGAACGGCGGCGTACGCGTCGCGCAGCGCATCGATCACCGGATGAGAACCGGAACCGGAACCGGAGTCAGCGCCGGCGTCGGCGCCGGGAAGCCCCACCCCGTCCACGGCACTGACGGCCCGCACCCCCATCGCCGCGTTGGTGGCGAAGGCGGCCTCGAACCCCGCGACATCCGGCAGCCGCACGCCCCGACTGCCGTACGGGTGGACCTGCTTCAGCAACTGCATGGTCACCCCGTCGAGGCACTCGGCGTCCGGCCAGACCACCTGCCCGCCGTCGACGAACCCGACGTTCCAGGTGGCCCCCTCGGACACCGCCTGCCCGGCGCCGACGAACAGCGCGTCGTCGAAGCCGTGCAGCTGGGCCTGCCGCCGGTGGTGCAGGCCGGCGAAGAGCCCGACGCTCTTGACGCCCGGCACGTCGCGCACGTACGGCGTCGACCGCACCCGCAGCGGCGGCAGCGCCGTACCGCCCGCCGGCCGGACGGTCACCAGCACCTGCGGATCACCGGCCGCGACGGGGCGCCCGGGATCGAGCCCCGGATCGAACACCGTCACCCGGACCGTGACGGCCCCCCGGCCCGGTGCCATCCGCCGCGCCAGCCCGCGCACCCGCTCCCCGTCGAGTTCGGCCCCGAACAGCATCCGGCAGTCCCGCCGCAGCCGCTCCAGGTGCAGCGCGAGCCCCTTCACCCGCCCGTCCTCGACCAGCATGGTCGTGAAGTGCCCGTAGTTGGCCAGCGCCAGCGCCTGCAACTCCCGAACCCCGACCGCCACCCCGTTCAGCTCACCCA
>NZ_JACBGN010000146.1 GCF_013401435.1 Streptomyces sp. BR123 | reverse complement strand
AAGCCGAGTTTGCCGAAGAGGCCGAGGTGGATGTGGATCCAGGCGTCGCCGAGCTCCAGGAAGAGGTGCTTGCCGTGGGCCTCGGCGCTCTCCAGGTCCCGCCCGTCGAGCAGTGCGGCGCTCTCGGCGAACCTGCCCTGCGGGCTGCTCACCCGGACCGGGCGGCCGGCGAACCGCTCGGTGTGGTCCTGGGCGAGGCGGTGGATCGTATGCCCCTCGGGCACGGCTGCTCTCCTCCTGGTGTCGCCGGGCCGCTCCCGGTATCGCAGGGCGGCTCCCGTGTGTCGCCGGGCGGCTCCCGGTGTCGCAGGGCGGCTCCCGTGTGTCGCCGGGCCGCTCCCGGTGTCGCAGGGCGGCTCCCGTGTGTCGCCGGGCGGCCGGGCCGCCGGGCGCGGGAACGGCCGTGCCGCCGGACCCCGCAGGCCCGGCGGCACGGGGCGTCCTACTGGTCCTGCGGGTGGTGGGCCGGGATCGGGGGCAGCTCGCCGGTCTGCTCGTACGCGGAGAGCATGTCGATGCGGCGGGTGTGGCGCTCCTCGCCGGAGTACGGGGTCGCCAGGAAGGCCTCGATGAAGGAGGTGGCCTCGTCCTGGGTGTGCATGCGGCCGCCGACGGAGATCACGTTGGCGTTGTTGTGCTCGCGGCCGAGCTTCGCGGTCTCGACGCTCCAGGCCAGGATGGCGCGGACGCCCTTGACCTTGTTGGCGGCGATCTGCTCACCGTTGCCGGAGCCGCCGATGACGATGCCCAGGCTGCCCTCGTCGGCGGCGGTCTTCTCCGCGGCGCGCAGGCAGAACGGCGGGTAGTCGTCGACGGCGTCGTAGATGTGGGGCCCGCAGTCGACGGGCTCGTGGCCGTTGTTCTTGAGCCAGTCCACGAGGTGGTTCTTGAGCTCAAAGCCGGCGTGGTCGGATCCGAGGTAGACGCGCATGGGACGAGTGTGTCACGGGTGACCCCGGCAACCTGCCCCGGGGTGTCGCGTAAGTCACGTCTAAAGCTCAAGTAAACCCAAAGAACGCAGATGAGACACGGTGGAACCGGGGTCCGGGGCCTCCGTCCATAGTCACGATCCGGATGCGGGTCTTCCACCTGTGTTCATCTCGGGTTTGAATGCCGGGACTCGCAACCCGAGAACCTAAGGATTCGTCCATGAGCACCACGACGACCCTTCAGAAGGCAGGCGACCCCACCGGCAACCCCGGCGGCGCCACGCCCCATGACGGTCTCAAGGCCGGTCTCAAGAACCGCCACCTGTCCATGATCGCCATTGGCGGTGTCATCGGCGCCGGACTCTTCGTCGGCTCCGGCGGCGGTATCGCCAAGGCCGGCCCCGCCATCCTCCTCTCCTACATGCTCGTCGGCGCCATGGTCGTCTTCGTCATGCGGATGCTCGGCGAGATGGCCGCCGCCAGCCCGAACTCGGGCTCCTTCTCCGCCTACGCCGACCGCGCGCTGGGCCGCTGGGCAGGCTTCTCCATCGGCTGGCTGTACTGGTTCTTCTGGGTCGTCGTCCTGGCCGTCGAGGCCACCGCCGGCGCCGTGATCCTGGAGGGCTGGGTCCCGGCCGTCCCGCAGTGGGCCTGGGCCCTGATCGTGATGGCCGTCCTGACCATCACCAACCTCGGCTCCGTCGCCTCCTACGGCGAGTTCGAGTTCTGGTTCGCCGGCATCAAGGTCGTCGCCATCGGCGCCTTCGTCGTCATCGGCATGCTGGCCGTCTTCGGCGTCCTGCCGGGCTCCGACAACCCGGGTGCGGGCTTCGCGCACCTCACCGACACCGGCGGCTTCGTGC
The DNA here is from genome assembly GCF_013401435.1 of Streptomyces sp. BR123. Taxonomy (GTDB): domain Bacteria; phylum Actinomycetota; class Actinomycetes; order Streptomycetales; family Streptomycetaceae; genus Streptomyces. Next base: position 16,029 of record NZ_JACBGN010000146.1, on the reverse strand, counting down.
CGAACGGCTGGGGCTCCGTCCTCACCGGTGTGCTGATGGTCGTCTTCTCCTTCATGGGCAGCGAGATCGTCACGCTGGCCGCCGGCGAGTCCGAGGACCCGCGCCGCGCCGTCACCAAGGCCACCAACTCGGTCATCTGGCGCATCGCCGTCTTCTACCTGGGCTCGATCTTCGTCGTCCTGACCCTGCTGCCGTGGAACGACGCGTCGATCGTGGAGAAGGGCTCGTACGTCGCCGCCCTCGACTCCATCGGCATCCCGGCCGCCGGCCAGATCATGAACGTGATCGTTCTGACCGCCGTGCTGTCCTGCCTGAACTCGGGCCTGTACACGGCCTCCCGCATGGCGTTCTCGCTGGGCGAGCGCGGTGACGCCCCCAAGGCCTTCGCCAAGGTCAACAAGCGGGGCGTGCCGATGGCGGCCATCCTCGGCTCCACGGTCTTCGGCTTCGTCGCCGTGGTCTTCAACTACACCAACCCCGACACCGTCTTCAGCTTCCTGCTGAACTCCTCCGGTGCGATCGCGCTCTTCGTCTGGCTGGTCATCTGCCTGACCCAGCTGCGCATGCGCAAGATCCTGGTCGCCGAGGCCCCGGAGAAGCTCACGGTGAAGATGTGGCTCTTCCCGTATCTCACCTGGGCCACCGCCGCGATGATCGTCTTCGTCCTGGGCTACATGCTCTATGACGAGGGCAACCGCGAGACCGTGGTGCTGTCCGTGCTCGTCGCCGCGATCGTGATCGCGATCGGCGTGGTGCGCGACGTCCGCCGCCGCAAGGCCGCCGTCCAGGCCTGACCCGCAAGGGCCCCACACGGCAGCAGCCCCGGACCGCGCATCGCGGTCCGGGGCTGCTCGCTTCGGGGGAGCCGTTCTCCGCTACGGGCGGCCGGCCAGCTTCCAGGCGGCCGGCAGCAGGCCCATGGCGAGCAGCGCCTTGAGCGCGTCACCGATCAGGAACGGGGTCAGGCCCGCCGCGACGGCCGCGCCGAAGGACATCCCGGTCGACAGCGCCAGGTACGGCACGCCCACCGCGTAGATCAGGGCGGAGCCGAGCGCCATCGCGCCGGCCGTGCGCAGCACCGAGCGGTCGGCGCCGCGGCGGGCGAGGGCGCCGACGACGGTGGAGGCCAGCAGCATGCCGAGGACGTAGCCGAAGGAGGCGCCGCCCGCACCGGAGGTGCCGTTCGCGAACCACGGCAGGCCGACCGCGCCGAGGAGCGCGTACAGGCCGAGCGAGAGGAAGCCGCGGCGGGCGCCGAGGGCGGTGCCGACGAGCAGCGCCGCGAAGGTCTGGCCGGTGACCGGGACCGGGGAGCCGGGGACGGGCACGGCGATCTGCGCGGCCAGGCCGGTCAGGGCGGCTCCGCCGGCGACGAGCGCGATGTCGCGGGCGCGGCTCGCGGGCAGCAGGTCGGCCAGGACGGCGCCGGGACGGAAGGAGACGGAAGCAGAGGCGGTGCTCATCGGGACTCCGCGGGATGAGGGGTGACGGGACGATCACCGACGCTAGTGCGCGGGCCCGCGCCGCCCCACCGCCGCCCGGGACAAAGCCCTGCTCCCCCCTTTGGTCGGAAATGAACAAAGTCCTCGGTTCACACCTGAGGCGCCGTGATGCTCATCACGAGTCAGATCAGTCAACACATCCTTTTTGCGCGGAAGGGCGCCCTCCGGTGAGACTGTAGGGTCCCGCCAACTACTGCGGAGCCCACCGCCGCTGCCGAGCACGAGAGTACGAGCCTCCACTCATGCGCGACCCCCAGACCGACATTCCTCCGGGCGGCACCGAGCTGCCCGCCGAACCCCTGAGCCACAGCCTCAAGCAGCGCCACCTGACCATGCTGGGCCTCGGCGGCGTGATCGGCGCCGGGCTGTTCGTCGGCTCCGGCGCCGGCATCGGCATCGCCGGCCCCGCGATCATCTGCTCCTACCTGCTGGCCGGAGCCCTGGCCATGCTGGTGATGCGGGCACTGGGCGAGATGTCCGCCGCCCTGCCCGCCTCCGGTTCGTTCTCCGTGTACGCGGAGCGGGCGCTGGGCCGCTGGGCGGGCTTCTCGGCGGGCTGGCTGTACTGGTTCCTGCTGGTCGTGGTGCTGGCCGTGGAGGCCACCGGCGCGGCGAAGATCGCACACGGCTGGCTGCCGGCCGTCGACCAGTGGCTCTGGGTGCTGCTGTTCATGGTGGTCTTCACCGTCAGCAACCTGGCCGCGGTGAAGAACTTCGGCGAGTTCGAGTTCTGGTTCGCCGCCCTCAAGGTCGGCGCGATCGTCCTGTTCCTGGTCCTGGGCACCCTGGCGGTCTTCGGCGTCCTGCCCGACACCGAGCCCGTCGGCATGGCCAACCTGACCGGGAACGGCGGCTTCTTCCCCGCCGGCGCGGGCGGTGTGATCGCCGGCATGCTGGCGGTCATCTTCGCCTTCGGCGGCCTGGAGGTCGTCACCATCGCCGCCGCCGAGTCGGACGACCCGGCGCGCTCGGTGGCCCGCGCCGTGCGCAGCGCGGTGTGGCGCATCCTCTTCTTCTACGTCGGCTCCATGCTGGTCATCGTCACGCTGCTGCCGTGGGACTCGCTGGAGCCGGGCCAGAGCCCGTACGTGGCCGTCCTGGACTCCATCGGCATCCCGGCGGCCGGGCAGATCATGAACATCGTGGTGTTCGTGGCGCTGCTGTCGGCGCTCAACGCCAACCTGTACGGGTCCTCGCGCATGGTCTTCTCGCTGGCCGAGCGCGGCGAGGCGCCGGCGTCGCTGCTGAAGGTGTCGCAGGGCGGGGTCCCCCGCCGGGCCGTGTTCGCCTCGGTGGCCTTCGGGTTCGTGTCGGTGGTGCTGAACCTGCTGTGGCCGGACACGGTCTTCCTCTACATGCTCAACGCGGTCGGCGCGGTGCTGCTGTTCGTGTGGGCGCTGATCGCGGTGTCGCAGCTGCGGCTGCGCCGGGAGCTGGAGCGGGACATGCCGGAGCGGTTGACGCTGCGGATGTGGTGCTTCCCGTACCTGACGTGGGTGGCGCTGCTGGCGATGGCGGCGGTGCTGGTGCTGATGCTGTTCGACGACGGGGCGCGGCCGCAGCTGCTGTGGTCCTCGGGTGCGGCAGCCGCGGTGCTGGCGGTGGCGTGGATCCGGGAGGTGCGGGCGCGCCGCTCGGAGGGAGCCTCCGCCTGACCGCCCGGCGGCGGTGAGGGCAACGGGCCCGGGACGTCATGTCCCGGGCCCGTCGTCCGTTCTCCGCGGGTGGGTGATCACGCGGAGTGAGACCGGCGTCCGGATATCGGACGAAAGGCGTCCGATAAACGGACGCTCGGCAGACTGGCGCGCATGAGTCAGAGCACCTTCACGTCCCCCGCACGGCAGCGGCCGGCGGATCCCGGCCCCGACGCGGGGGCGCCCCTCGGCAGCGGCCTCAAGCAGCGCCACCTCTCGATGATCGCCCTCGGCGGGGTCATCGGCGCCGGGCTCTTCGTGGGCTCCGGCGCCGGCGTCGCCGCCGCGGGTCCCTCGATCGTGCTCGCATATGCCGTGTCCGGGCTGCTCGTGATGTGCGTGATGCGGATGCTCGGCGAGATGTCCGCCGCGAACCCCGCCTCCGGCTCCTTCTCGGTGCACGCGGAGCGGGCGATCGGGCCCTGGGCCGGGTTCACCGCCGGCTGGATGTTCTGGACGCTGCTGTGCGTGGGCGTGGCCATCGAGGCGATCGGTGCGGCCCACATCATGACCGGCTGGTTCCCGGGCACCCCGTCGTGGATGTGGGTGCTCGCCTTCATGGCGCTGTTCTGCGGCACGAACCTGGCCGCGGTGAAGAACTTCGGCGAGTTCGAGTTCTGGTTCGCCGCCCTCAAGATCGGCGCGATCGCGCTCTTCCTCGGCCTCGGCGTGCTCGCGATCGCGGGGCTGCTGCCCGGCACCTCCTCCCCCGGCACGGCGAACCTGCTGCCGGACGGCGGTTTCCTGCCGAAGGGGCTGGACGGCCTGCTCGTCGGCGTGCTGGCCTCGGTCGTCGCCTACGGCGGCCTGGAGACGGTGACCATCGCGGCCGCCGAGTCCGAGGACCCGGCCCGGGGCGTGGCCCGGGCCGTGCGGACCACCATGTGGCGGATCGCGGTCGTCTACGTCGGCTCGATGCTGGTCGTGGTGACGCTGCTGCCGTGGAACGACCCGGCGGTGACCGAGCAGGGCCCGTACGCGGCGGCCCTGGACCGGCTGGGCATCCCGGCCGCGGGCGAGATCATGAACGCGGTCGTCCTGATCGCCTTGCTGTCCGCGATGAACGCCAACGTCTACGGCTCCTCGCGCATGGCGTACTCGCTCGTCTCCCGGGGCCAGGGCCCGAAGGCCCTCGGCAAGGTCAGCGGCCGGGTGCCGCGCCGGGCGGTGCTCGCCTCCTGCGGCTTCGGCTTCGTCACCGTGCTGCTGTCGTACTGGTACCCGGACACCCTGTTCGCCTGGCTGCTGAACATGGTCGGCGGGGTCATCCTCGTCGTCTGGGGCTTCATCGCCGTCTCGCAGTTCATGCTGCGCCGGCGGCTGGAGCAGGAGGCGCCCGGGAAGCTGGTCGTGCGGATGTGGGGCTTCCCCTACCTGACCTGGGCGGCGCTCGCCGGGGTGGCCGGGGTGCTGGCGCTGATGGCCTGGAACCCCGACACGCGGGTGCAGGTCGTCTTCACCGGCGGGCTGACCGCCTTCCTCGCCGGCACCGGATTCCTGATGCAGCGTCGGGCCGCGGCCCGGCGCTGAGGGCCGCAGCACACCGCCGGGGGCGGGTCCCGCGCAGGCGCGCGGGACCCGCCCCCGCGCGTACCCCAGGACGTACCAAGGTGAGCCTTACATGTAACCCGGAATAGATACTGCTAGCGTGCAGTTGCGCATTGATTGCAATAGCAGTTGGCACGCTGAGGGGACCGGATTACACGCATGGCCATCTACACGCTTCCCGAGCTTCCGTACGAGTACTCGGCTCTGGAGCCGGTGATCAACCCGCAGATCATCGAGCTGCACCACGACAAGCACCACGCTGCCTACGTCAAGGGCGCCAACGACACCCTGGAGCAGCTGGAAGAGGCACGGGACAAGGAGAACTGGGCCGCGCTGAACGGCCTGGAGAAGAACCTCGCCTTCCACCTCTCGGGCCACATCCTGCACAGCATCTACTGGCACAACATGGCCAGCCCGAAGACCGGCGAGGGCGGCGGCGAGCCGACCGCGGCCGACGGTCTGGGCGAGCTCGCCGATGCGATCACCGAGTCCTTCGGCTCCTTCGCGAAGTTCAAGAAGCAGCTGACCTTCGCCTCCTCCGCGACGCAGGGCTCCGGCTGGGGCGTCCTCGCGTACGAGCCGATCAGCGGCCGTCTGATCGTGGAGCAGGTCTACGACCACCAGGGCAACGTCGGCCAGGCCTCGGTGCCTGTCCTGGTCTTCGACGCCTGGGAGCACGCCTTCTACCTGCAGTACAAGAACCAGAAGGTGGACTTCATCGAGGCGATGTGGAACGTCGTCAACTGGCAGGACGTGGCCAGGCGCTACGCCGACGCCAAGGCCAACACCCCGCTGCTGATCCCTGCCAAGGGCTGACCGCAGCCGGGGGAACGCCCCCATCAGCCGCCCGCCTCGTGATCGTCTTCTCAGCCTTCGCGTGCGGGCGTGTGGAACGGAAGACCCCCGTGAGGACGTGACTCACGGGGGTCTTCCGTCGGCCGGCGGTTCCGTCCGCCTGCGGCCTACTCGAAGGAAGGGCCGGCGGTCCGGGTCCGCTTGATCTCGTAGAAGCCCGGGGTGGAGGCGACCAGCAGGGTGCCGTCCCACAGGCGGGCCGCAGCCTCGCCGCGCGGGGTCGGGGTGACGACCGGGCCGAAGAAGGCCACCTCGCCGCCGTCGGCGCCGGGCACGGAGATCACCGGCGTGCCCACCTCCTCGCCGACGCGCGAGATGCCGTTGCTGTGCGAGGCCCGCAGCACCTCGTCGTACTCGTCGGAGTCGGCGTAGGCGATCAGCTCGGCCGGCAGGCCGACCTCGTCCAGGGCGGCGGCGATGACCTCACGGGTCGCGCCGAGGTCCTGGTTGTGGATCCGGGTGCCGAGGGCGGTGTAGAGCTTGCCGGTGACCTCGTCACCGTGCTTCTGCTGAGCGGCCGTCACGACGCGCACCGGGGCGAAGCCCTTCGGGCCGAGTATCTCGCGGTAGCGCTCGGGCAGGTCTTCCAGCTTGTTCTCGTTCAGCACTGCGAGGCTCATCACGTGCCAGCGCACCTCGACGTCGCGGACCTTCTCGACCTCCAGCATCCAGCGGGAGGTCATCCAGGCCCAGGGGCACAGCGGGTCGAACCAGAAGTCGACCTGGGTCTTCTCGCGCACCTGGGTGTCGGTCATGTCTCTCCTTGATCGGACGGTGCATCCGTGGTCATGTCCTTCCGGCCAACCGGCCGGGGGCGGGCCGCATTCCCCGTGGGAGGATTCCGACACGCATCGCGATCTCGCACGAAGGAGTGCACGTGCCCGGAGAGAACCTGTCCCGCGACGAGGCCCGTGTCCGGGCGGAACTGCTGTCGGTCGACGGATACGAGGTCTCGCTCGACCTGCGGTCCGCCGTGGACGGGGCCGAGCCCGCCGAGGGCCCCAGGACCTTCCGCTCGGTGACGACCGTCCGGTTCCGGGCGGCCGCGCCCGGATCGTCGACCTTCGCGGACCTGATCGCCCCCTCCGTGAACTCCGTCACCCTCAACGGGCGGGAGCTCGACCCGGCCGCCGTCTTCGACGGGGCGCGCATCGCCCTGGACGGCCTGGCCTCCGAGAACGTCCTCGTGGTCGACGCCGACTGCGCGTACAGCCGGACCGGCGAGGGCATGCACCGCTTCGTCGACCCGGAGGACGGCGAGGTCTACCTCTACACCCAGTACGAGCCGGCCGACGCCCGCCGGGTGTTCGCGAACTTCGAGCAGCCCGACCTGAAGGCGCCGTACCGCTTCGAGGTGACCGCGCCGGAGGGCTGGCAGGTGTGGAGCAACGGTGCGGAGGAGTCGCGCGAGGGCCTGACCCGCCGGTTCGCCGAGACCGCGCCGATCTCCACGTACATCACGTGCGTGGTGGCGGGCCCGTACCACTACGTCACGGACACCTACACGCGCGGGGACCTGACGATCCCGCTGGGCGCGATGTGCCGCAAGGGGCTGGCCAAGCACTTCGACGCGGACGACGTCTTCCTCGTCACCAAGCAGGGCTTCGACTTCTTCCACGAGCACTTCGACTACCCGTACCCGTTCGGGAAGTACGACCAGGCGTTCGTGCCCGAGTACAACCTCGGCGCGATGGAGAACCCGGGCATGGTGACCTTCCGGGAGGAGTACATCTTCCGCGGCAAGGTGACCCGGGCGGCGTACGAGCGGCGCTGCAACACGATCCTGCACGAGATGGCCCACATGTGGTTCGGCGACCTCGTCACCATGAAGTGGTGGGACGACCTGTGGCTGAAGGAGTCCTTCGCGGACTTCATGGGCTCCTTCTCGCAGGTGGAGGCGACCCGCTTCGACACGGCGTGGGTGACCTTCGCCAACAGCCGCAAGGCGTGGGCCTACCGGGCCGACCAGCTGCCGTCCACCCACCCGATCACGGCCGACATCCGCGACCTGGAGGCCGCCAAGCTCAACTTCGACGGCATCACGTACTCCAAGGGCGCGGCCGTGCTCAAGCAGCTGGTCGCCTACGTGGGGCGGGACGCCTTCCTGGAGGGCGCGCGGCGCTACTTCAAGGCCAACGCGTACGGGAACACCACCCTGGACAACCTGCTGTCGGTGCTCGGAGAGGTCTCCGGGCGGGACATGGCCGAGTGGTCGCGGGCCTGGCTGCAGACGGCCGGCGTGAACGTCCTGACGCCGGCGGTCGCCTACGACGCGGGCGGCCGGGTGGCCGAGCTGGCCGTCCTCCAGGAGGGCGAAGCGCTGCGCCCGCACCGGGTCGCGGTGGGCCTGTACCGGCTTCAGGAGGGACGGCTGGTCCGCTTCGCACAGGCCGAGGCGGACGTGGCGGGGGCGCGGACGGTCGTGGCGGAGCTGGCCGGGCAGGAGCGACCCGACCTGGTGCTCGTCAACGACGACGACCTCACCTACTGCAAGGTCCGCTTCGACGAGGGCTCGCTGGAGACGCTGCGGACCAGGCTGGGCGACATCACGGACCCGCTGGCGCGGGCACTGTGCTGGTCGGCGCTGTGGAACCTGACCCGCGACGGGCTGATGCCGGCGCGGGACTTCGTCTCCCTGGTCCTGGCCCACGCGGGCCGCGAGAGCGATGTCGGCGTGCTGCAGATGGTGCACTCGCAGGCGCTGGCCGCGCACGCCCACTACGGCGCCCCCGCGTGGCGTGAGCAGGGCGGGCGGCGGATGCTGGCGGTGGGCGCCCTGCAGGAGCTGCGGCGCGCGGAACCCGGCTCCGAGCACCAGCTGACCTGGGCCCGGTTCTTCGCGGCGAGCGCGGCGACGGAGGGCGACTTCCAGCTGCTGCTGGGCCTGCTGGACGGTTCGGCGCGCCTCGACGGGCTGGAGGTGGACCAGGAGCTGCGCTGGGACTTCCTGCTGCCGCTGGCAGCCCACGGCGCGGTGGACGAGGCCGTGCTCGCCGCGGAGCTGGCCCGGGACGACACGGCGTCGGGCAAGCGGCACCAGGTGCGCTGCCTGGCGGCGCGGCCGTCGGCTGCGGTCAAGGACCAGGCGTGGGCGGCGGTCGTCGAGTCGGACGCGCTGTCGAACGCGCTGGTGGAGGCGACGATCGCGGGCATGCAACAGCCTTCGCAGCGGGCCCTGCTGGCCCCGTACACGGACCGCTACTTCGAGGTGATCGAGCGGATCTGGGCGGAGCGGTCGATCCAGATCGGCATGCACGTGGTGCGGGGCATGTTCCCCGGGCTCCAGGACAGCCGGGCGACGCTCGACGCGACGGACGCGTGGCTGGCGGCCCATGAGGACGCGGCGCCGGCGCTGCGGCGGCTGGTGCTGGAGGGCCGGGACGACCTGGAGCGGGCCCTGCGCGCCCAGGCCTGCGACGCCGCCGCCGCCGAGTAGCGGCCGCCGCCCGGCTTTCGGGGGGCTCCGCCCCCGAACCCCCGCGCCCCAAACGCCGGCGGTGCCGTCTTGGGCCCCGCCGGCGTGTGAGGCGGAAACGGTGAAAGGGCGGGGCGGGGGAGGCTGCGCGCCGCACCCCACCCGCGGCGCGGCCCGGCAGGCTATCGGCAATCGAACGGCAGTACTTTAGTGCTGTCTTGTCCGGATTTGTCGACGAGACGGTAACAGCGGTTAGGGGGCGTCCCCGGGGCGGGAATCTCCGCGGCATGAACCACAACGCACCCCTCCCCCTCGCCCACCTCACCGACAGCCGCCCCCGCGTGCTGACCCTCGCCCAGCTCCGCGAGCACGGCGTCACCGCCTCCGACGTCGCCGACCGCTCCTGGCAGGAGATCCTGCCGGGCGTCTTCCTCCTGCACCCCGGGGCCGCCACGAGCGAGGAGCGGCTGCACGCCGCCCTGCTGTACGCGGACCGGCGCGGCGGCGAGGCCATGGTCACCGGGCTGGCGGCGCTCGCCCTGCACCGGTTCGCCTCCGCCCCCGCCCTGCCCCTCCTCCCGCAGATCGACGTGCTCGTCCCGCACACCCGCCGGCTCCGCTCCGTCGGCACCGTCCGCATCGTCCGGACGCACACACCGCCCCGTCCGGTGGAGGTGACCGGGCTGCTCGTGGCGCCGGTGGCCCGGGCCCTGGCCGACGCCGTCGCCGGGCTCTCCGACGCGGGGACCGTACGCCGCCTGCTCAGCGAGGCCGTTCGCGCCGGGCACTGCGAACCGGCTGCCCTCGTACGGGAGCTGACGGTGGCCCGACTGCTCAACCGGCCGCATGTCGTGGACGCCGTCGAGTCCCTCCTCGCGGAGGGCCGGGCCGTCGCCGAGGACCGGCTGTACCGGCTGGTGCGCGGCTTCGGACTCCCCGAGCCGGTCTGGAACGTGGACCTGCGCCTGCCCGCCGGCCCGCACCTGGGCGGGGTCGACGCCTACTGGCCCGAGCAGGCCGTGGCCGTGGAGATCGACACCCGTGCGCCCCGGCAGGGCGAGGACGAGGAGTGGTCGCAGACCGTGCGCAAGCGCGACGCCCTGGAGCGGCTCGGGGTGACCGTGGTCCACTTCACCCCGCGCAAGCTGCGCGACTGGCCCGAGCAGCAGGCCGCGGTCCTGCGGACCGCCCTGACGGCGGCCGACGACCGCGAGCCCGCCGCCTACCTGGTGGTGCTCCCGCGGTGAGGAGGAAGCGCCGGGTTCGCCGGCGAGTACTCCGGGGTGCTCCACAGCAGCCGCCCGGGGTGCAGGCCCTCCACGGCCTCCTCGACGCGGAAGACCACGCTGCGTCCGCCGTCCGGGCCGAACTCCGTCCGCGCCCGGCCGCTGAGCTGGAGCACCGCCCCTGTCTCCCAGTCGGGGAACAGCAGCCCGGCCCGCGGGTCGGCGGCCAGGTTCCCCAGGGTGAGGAACATGGCGTTGCCCGGGTAGTCGGGCCAGGACAGCTCGGTCGGCGAGAGCACCTCCACGAAGCCCGGAAGGCCGCCGCGGTGACTGGCCTCCGTCCGGCCGTCGCCGGTGGTCGCGACGAAGAAGGTGTCCGCGGCGCGGACGGCCCGCTCCTGGGCCGGGGTGAGCGCTCCCCCGCGGCGCACGACCCCGGGCCCGTCGGCGATCCGCTCCAGCGGCTGCCGTTTCTGCAGGTACTTGGGGCAGTTGGCGAAGACCTGCTCGGCCCCGACGGCGAACCCGCCCGGGGCCGCCTCCAGGATTCCGTTCAGCCGCATCCGGCGCCGGGTGCGCGGGTCGAGGGCGATGGTCCCGATCCTGGCGCCGTCGGCGGCGAGCGCCCCGGCGAGCGGGTCGCCGGCCGGCAGTCCGCCGGTGACGGCCATGCGGCGTGCACCCACGGCCCGGACGAAGCCGGGCGGGCCGGTGAGCAGCGAGGCCCACAGCCGCCCGGCTGCGTCGGCGGCGCCGACGACCAGGTGCGGCTGCCGCTCCAGGAAGGCCGCGGCGATGTCCTTGATGTCCGTGCCGATCGAGCGGCCGACGTGCTCGGCGAGCTCGCGTACGCCGACCCGTTCCTGCACGGCCAGCGAGCCCGAGTGGTACCGGTCCATGACGACCTCCTGCGCAAGTCCGCGGGCTTCTAGAAGAAGCCGCAGGTCGGGGCCCCCGCGGTGGGGGCGGGCGCATCCTCGGCGCCCTTCGGTGCGGAGATCTCCAGGCGGGTGCCGTCGGGGTCGTGGAAGAAGATCCCGCCGGAGGCGGTGCCCTCGCCGTGGGCGACGACCCCGTCGTAGGCGAACGGGACGGCCAGGTCGCGCAGGCGCGCCTCGTACGCGCGGACCTCGTCGATGCCGTCGGTGCTGAACGCCAGGTGGTGCAGTCCGGCCGCCGCGGGGGCGTAGGCGCTGTCGGCCTGCTGCCAGAGGGTGAGGACGAGCTCGCCGTCGCGGCCGAGGAAGGCGAAGCGGCGGTCCTCTTCCGTGCCCTCGCCGAGGAGGTCGAAGCCGAGGGCGTCCCGGTAGAAGGCGAGCGAGCGGGTGAGGTCGGTGACGTTCAGGCCGATGTGTCCGGTGCGGAGCGTGCTGATGACAGCCGTCACGGCTGCCCCCTTTCGACGGGCCCCGGCGGTTTCCCGGCCGCGGCGCCTAACCATCTAAATTCAATTTAAGGGTTAGGTCGGGTGGCGTCAACCGGTCACGTACCCTTGAGGGGTTAGCAGGCGTGCGCGAAGGAGCGGCGAGATGGCCACGGAGGCGACGGCGGACCCCCGCCCCCTGACGGGTGAGCCGGTCGCCCTGGACCTGCTGAACACGCGGTGGATGCAGGACGGCGCGCCGGTCGACCTCTTCGCCGGCGCCTCCGGGCTGACCCGTATGGAGGGGCTCGCCCTCTGGCTGCGCAGCGCCGGGCTGGCCGACCGATTCCGCGCCGACCCCTCGACCCTCGTCCACCTGCTGACCGCCCGCGAGGCCTTGGCCCGCGCCGTCGCCGACCCGGCCGACGAGAGCGCCCGGGCCCTGGTCGACGCCGTCCTGGAGCACGGGCGCATCCGCGCCACGCTGACCGCCGAAGGCCCCGGCGAGCGGGCCGAGTTCGACGACCGCTCGTGGGGTCCGGCCTGGACGGCCGCCCGCGACTACCTGGAGCTGCTGCGGTCGGCGCCCGACCGGATCCGCAAGTGCGCCTCCGAGACCTGCGTGCTCCACTTCCACGACACCTCGCGCAACGGGACCCGGCGCTGGTGCTCGATGTCCGCCTGCGGAAACCGGGCGAAGGCCTCGCGCCACTACGCGCGCACGCGCGAGCGCTGAAACGCCGGAAGTCGTCACATCCGGCCCGCGGCCGACTGTGCGCGCATCCCTGCCGCGAGGTCGGGAAGTCGATAAATCAACCTACCGACCCCGGCGGTTCGCCGGGGTATGCCCTGGTACGGCCCCGATGGCACACACGGTGCGCTGGCGGAAGTCCGCCATGTCAGGTCTCGGTCAATAACAGACCTCCCCAAAGCCCTGTCGCGTGAGGAAAGCTGACCGGTCATCCGGCACCGAATTCCGGAGCGTTTCTTTCACTTAGCCAGGGATGCTGATGACCTTCGAATCCCCCAGTTCGATATCCGGGGCCCGGCGCGTCGCACGCGTCGCGGCCGCGGCCGGCCTGGTGGCCGCGCTCGCAGCGACGGGTGCCGTGCCCGTGTTCGCGGCGACCGGTCCCGGCACCGGCACGCCGGGAACCGGTCCGGCCGTCAAGTCCGCCGAGCAGAAGCTCGGTTCGGCCGACGCCGAACTCCTGCAGGAGGCCAAGGCCAAGGGTGACGCGACCGTCACCGTCATGGTGGCCACCGCCCCCGGGCAGACCAAGCAGGTCGCCGACCAGCTGGCGTCCGTCCAGGGCGCGTCGGTCGGCCAGGCCAACGACAAGCTCGGCTACGTGCGCGCCACCCTGCCGACCGGCAAGGCCGAGGCCGCGCTGAAGGCGGCCGCCAAGCTGTCCTCCGTGCACGCCATGGACCTCAAGCACGAGATCCAGCTCTCGGACCCGCGCCCCGACGCGGGCAAGGAGTCGGGCCAGGCGCAGAAGACCGCTGCCGAGAACTACGCGGCGCCGGACAAGAACACCCCGGCGAAGAACCCGTACAACCCGTCCTTCGAGACCGGTTCGGTGGACTTCGTCGCGAAGAACCCGCAGGCCGACGGCCGCGGCGTGACCATCGGCATCCTGGACTCCGGCGTCGACATCGCCCACCCGGCGCTGCAGCAGACCACCACCGGCGAGCGCAAGATCGTCGACTGGGTCACCGCGACCGACCCGATCGTCGACAACGACGGCACCTGGCGTCCGCAGGTCACCCCGGTCGCCCCCGCCGGCGGCAGCTTCACCGCGGGCGGCCAGAGCTGGAAGGCTCCGGAGGGCTCGTACCAGTGGAGCCGCTTCACCGAGTCGATCACCGCCAACGGTGACATGAAGGGCGACGTCAACCGCGACGGCGACACCACCGACCGGTTCGGCATGCTGTACGACCCGGCCGCCGGCACCGTCCGCGTCGACACCGACCAGGACAACGACTTCACGAACAACGAGCCGATGAAGCCGTACAGGGACGGCTTCCAGATCGGCTGGTTCGGTACGGACAACCCGGCGACCGAGGTCTCCGAGCGCATTCCGTTCACGATCCAGATCCGCAAGGACGTCCCGATGGACCCGCTGGGCGGGGACTGGGTCGGCAAGAAGGCCGACTTCGTCAACATCGGCATCATCGAGTCCGAGCACGGCACGCACGTCGCCGGCATCACCGCCGCCAACAGCCTCTTCGGCGGCAAGATGAACGGCCAGGCGCCCGGCGCGAAGCTCGTCTCGTCCCGCGCCTGCTCCTGGTCCGGCGGCTGCACCAACGTCGCGCTGACGGAGGGCATGATCGACCTCGTCGTCAACCGCGGCGTGGACATCGTCAACATGTCGATCGGCGGCCTGCCGGCGCTGAACGACGGCAACAACGCGCGCGCCGAGCTCTACAAGAACCTCATCGACACCTACGGCGTCCAGCTCGTCGTCTCGGCGGGCAACGAGGGCCCGGGCGTCAACACCATCGGCGACCCCGGCCTCGCGGACAAGGTCATCTCCGTGGGTGCCGCGGTCTCCAAGGAGACCTGGGCCGCCAACTACGGCTCCGGTGTAGCCAAGAAGTACAACATGTTCCCGTTCTCCTCGCGCGGCCCGCGTGAGGACGGCGGCTTCACGCCCACCATCACCGCCCCCGGCGCGGCCATCAACACCATCCAGACCTGGCTGCCCGGCGCGCCGGTGAAGGAGGCGGGCTACACCCTGCCGGCCGGCTACGGCATGCTCCAGGGCACCTCGATGTCCTCACCGCAGGCGGCGGGTGCCGGCGCCCTGCTGCTCTCGGCCGCGAAGCAGCACAACATCAAGCTGACCCCGGCCGCGATGCGGGTGGCGCTCACCAGCACCGCCACGAAGATCGAGGACGTCCCGGCACACGCCCAGGGCTCGGGCCTGCTCGACGTCAACAAGGCCTGGGAGTCCGTCCAGCGCGACGCCAAGGCCAACGAGTTCACCGTCAAGGCGCCGGTCGACACCGCGATCGACCAGTTCCTGAAGACCCCGGGCTTCGGCACCGGCCTGTACGACCGCGAGGGCGGCCTGAAGGTCGGCCAGAAGAAGGTCTACGACGTCGTCGTGACCCGCACCACCGGCGTCAAGTACGGCACCCGCCACAACCTGAGCTGGCGGAACAACGACGGCACCTTCAAGGTCATCGGCGGCTACGACTACGTCACGCTGCCGCTGAACAAGCCCGTCACCATCAAGGTCGAGGCCAACGCCAAGACGGCCGGCGTGCACAGCGGCATCCTGCAGCTGGACGACGAGACCACCGAGGGCATCGACAAGCAGATCCTGACCACGGTCGTCGCCGCCGCCCCGCTGGCGAAGCCGTCGTTCACGCTGTCGGACACCTCCTCCGTGCAGCGCAACAGCCACAAGTCGTACTTCGTCACCGTGCCGCAGGGCGCGAAGACCCTCGAGGTCGCCCTCGGCGGTCTCACGGCGGGCAGCCAGACGCGCTTCATCTCGATCCACCCGTACGGCGTGGGCGTCGAGGACAGCGCCACCACCCAGTGCTACCCGAACTACGACAACCCGGCCAACAAGTGCCGCCCCGACCTGCGCTCCTACGAGAACCCGGCCCCGGGCGTCTGGGAGATCGAGGTCGAGTCGCGCCGCACGTCGCCGCTGCTGGACAACC
Source organism: Streptomyces sp. BR123 (assembly GCF_013401435.1). GTDB lineage: Bacteria > Actinomycetota > Actinomycetes > Streptomycetales > Streptomycetaceae > Streptomyces. The sequence continues at coordinate 742 of NZ_JACBGN010000146.1, read as the reverse complement.
CGTACCGGCTGGACGTCAGCGTCCTCGGCGCGGGCTTCGACCCGGCCGTCAAGGTCCTGCCCGAGGTGAAGCAGGGCACCCCGGCCCCGGTCCAGTGGACCGTCAAGAACGAGGCCGCGGCCATCTCCGGCGGCAAGCTCCAGGGCGGCCCGCTCGGCTCCGCCAAGGTCGCCAAGCCGACCATCGCGGGCGGCGAGCAGCAGACCACCACGGTCACCGTCGGTGAGGGCGTCTCCCGCCTGGACGTGGCGATCGGCAAGACCTCCGACACCGGCGCCGACCTCGACCTCGACGTCTTCAAGGGCGGCGTGAAGGTCGGCTCCTCCGCCGACGGCGACTCCGAGGAGTCGGTGACCCTGGCCAACCCGGCCGCCGGCACCTACACCATCGTGGTCACCGGCTACGCGGTTCCGTCCGGCTCCACCACGTACGACTACCGCGACGTGTACTTCTCCTCCGGCCTGGGCTCCGTCCAGGTGGACGAGGGCGCCGCGCTGAACCTCGCCAACGGTGCCTCGGCGGCCGTCTCGGCGAACGTCGTCGCGAACGCCCCGGCTCCCGAGGGCCGGCAGTTCTTCGGCGAGGTCAAGCTGCTGAACGCGCGCGGCACCGCCGCCGGCAGCGGCAGCGTGCAGATCGAGAAGGTCCTCCCGTAACGACGGGGCCTTCCGGCCGCACGACCGCTTGACCGCACGACCGCACGAAGAAGGGGCGGGCGCCCGTGGCGCCCGCCCTGTCTCTT
>NZ_JACBGN010000145.1 GCF_013401435.1 Streptomyces sp. BR123 | reverse complement strand
GCCCCTGATCGGCCCGCCCCCGGTCGGCCCCGCTTCCGGTGTCCGGCGGGTCCGCCCCACCCCCGTCGGGTCGGGCCCGCCGGACGCCGTGCGCGGGGCCGCGGGCTGCGGACACGGGCCAGGCCCCCCCGCCCGGCGCGTGCCCGTCGCCCCGGAAACGATCCTGCAACGGCGGCCCCGGAAAGGCCCAGCCCTTTCGGCCACGGCCGAAGTGCCTGACGCAAAGGCCCCTTGGGCCGGGCCGGGGGAGCGGGGAAGATGTCAGCCCCGACCCGCCCAGGAGGCCGCCAGGAGGTCATCCCGTGCTGCGCATCGTGTTCACGTCCGAGGACCTCGCCAGGACCCGGATCGCGGCGACCTGGGGGCCGCTCGGGGAGACGCTGCTCTCCCTGACGACCCTGCAGCAGACGCAGGAGCGGGCACTGTTCGATGCCTGGCGCCGGAAGGTCGACGCGACCTCGGCCGCACGCAAGCACCCCGCCTCCGCCCTCTTCCACGAGGCGTACCTGGACCTCTTCACCGTCACCGGAGCAGCGGCCACCCTCGAAGAGGGCCTCGAGGCCCTGCGCGCGGCGGGGGCGGAGCACGTGCACGGCGAACTCGTCGGAGCCGTCGCCGTCCGGGCCCGCTACACGCGCTGCACCGGCCCCTGGCAGGGCACCGCGTGGGGCGACATCGCGTACGACCGCAAGGACCGTGAGGAGCTGCTGGCCTACCTCCAGGAGGCCCACCGCTCCGCCGTGGCGCCGTACTGGCCGCGGATCCTGTCCCGGCTGCAGGCCGAGCAGGCCGCGCACGCCCGGGTCCTCGCCGAGCACGGCGTGGAAGCGATGCTCGCCGGCCTGCCGCCCGGGTTCCGCTGGCGGTCCCCGGTGCTGGAGGTCGGCCGGGGAGCCCTCACCGGCACCGTCGAACTGGGCGGCCGGGGCCTGCTGCTGGTCCCCTCGGCGTTCAGCCGGACCGGACCCGCCACCTACACCAGCGAGGTCGACGGGCAGGCTCCCACCGTGCTGTTCGTGCCCGTCATCCACAGCGTCGCCGACGCCGCCGCGCTGCTGACCACACCCGAGTACGGGCTGGACAAGGCCCTCACCGCCCTCCTGGGCCGGACCCGCGCCCACGCCCTCGACGCGATCGGCCGGGGGCCCTGCACCACCGGGCAGCTGGCCGAGCGGATCTCGACGTCCCTGCCCACCGCCAGCGAGCAGGCCACCGTCCTGCGCCACGCCGGCCTCATCACCACCACCCGCCACGGCAGCGCGGTCATGCACGCGCTCACCCCGCTGGGCCGCGCGCTGCTCAACGGCCACCACTTCCGGGCCGCGCCCATCGCAGCCGCCGTGCCGCAGCTTTGAGCGGGCTGCTCGACCGCTCTCCCGCAGGACAGGCGTTGGGCGGTGTTCCGGGAGGCCGGGTGGCGGGCGAGACGGACGGACGACGCGTACCAGGACATCACCGCACGGGCAGACGAGAGGCTTCGCCTGGGGTGCGCTGCTCGCGCGCGCCGTGCTGATGTTGCTGATCAGGCCGGGAACCGCGGCCGTGATCCGGCTGAGGTCGATGCCGCCCTGAAGCCGCTGCTCGTGGCCGGCGCGGCCCGGTACCGCTGAGCCGGGCGCCCCGGTCCGGCCGTCGCACGCCGGAAGGCTGTCCCCCCCTCACGCGCACGTGGACTGGCCGTGATTCCGATCGCCGTGCTGTCAGCTGCCGCCGCCCGCGGCGGTGGCGTCGCCGCTGATGGCCGTCGCCGAACCGATGTTGAAGGCGTCGGCGCTGGCGTCACCGGAGGTGGCGTCGCCCGTGGTGATCGTGCAGCGGCCGATGCAGGTGTCGACGCCGGTGTCGGCGTCGCCGGAGGTGGCGGTACCGCCGAGCGTGTTGTTCTCCGCCGTCGCGGCACCGGTGATGGCGGTGGCGCTGGCGTCGGTGCCGTCGCTGGTGTCGCCCGCCGCCCGACTGCCGTTCTGGACGCCGGCCAGGGCACGGAACGTGCCCGTGCTCAGGACGTCGTCGCTCACGGCGGTGTTGACGCTGTCGGAGCAGAGGCCGGTGCACGAGGCCGAGGCGCCTGCGCCGACGGAGGTGTTGGTGCTGCTGCCGCACAGGCCCGTGCACTCGTTGTAGGCGCCGACGCCCACGGAGGTGCTGGTGCTGTTCCTGCACAGCCCCTTGCACACGCCGGAGGCGCCGTCGCCCACGGCCGTGTTGGTGCTTTCGTGGCAGAGGCCCTCGCACGAGCCGGAGGCACCGACACCCGTGGCGGTGTTGGTGCTGCCGTGGCAGAGGCCGGTGCACCCGCCGGGGGCGAGGGCGCTGCTGTGGTACGGGGCTGGCGGTGCGGCCATCGCGGTCGACGGCAGCACCACGCCGCCGGTCAGTGCCACGGAAGCCGCGGTCAGCACGATACGACGGGTCCAGGAACGCGCGTTCATCGGAAACTCTCCGGGATTCGTGTGTGCGAAGTCTTCGCCTGCGGCCAAGGCGGGGCGCTGGGGGCGCTGGGCTGCGGTCGGATGCGTCCGGTGGCGTGGCAGACGTCGGGGAGATCCCCCGGGGGCTTTTGCGAGGGTGACGTTAGCGTGTGGATCATGGAGCGAGCAGGATCTTGCGGCCTGCGGCGTGTTCTCCCGGCGCCCGGATCGCCGCGGGGTGCGGCCCGCCGGACGGCATCGGCCGAATAACAGGCTCGGCGGCAGCCGTCAAGCCACGCATTCAAGTGGCGTGACGCGTCTTCGCTCGAGGGGGTTTATTGGAAGTACGCCCTCCCCGGGAACCACCGGAAGGAAAGGGGCCGGCAAAAGATTCCGGCTCCTCCTGCGGGGCGGTTCACGAAAACCCTTACCATACCGAGTGGAGAATTCACATGTTCGAGCGTTTTTGGACCCGTCGAATCGTTCTGGCCGGCGCCTCCGTGGCCCTGGTGGGCGGCGGTATCGCCCTCCCGGCGACGGCGATGGCCGCCCCGGTCGCCGCCCCGCAGCAGGCCGTGTCCGTCCTCCAGGACGACAGCGCCGACGGCATCGGCACCAGCGGCGACGCGACCGCGGACAACACCACCGTCGGCGGCACCGCCACCAGCGGCACCGCCAACTCCGGCGTCGGCAGCTGCAAGGGCAAGTGCACGATCAACACCGGCAACGCCACCAGCGGCGACGCCAGCGCCGACGCCATCAACACCGGCGATGCCACCGCGGTGAGTGGCGATGCCACCGGCAAGGGCGGCACGGTGTCGAAGCAGGAGCTGAAGAAGCAGCTGAAGGAGGATCTGAAGGCGAAGCTCGGCAAGTGAGCGCCGACAGGCCGCCCCCGGGACCCGTCCCGGGGAGCCGCCCCCACCCACCGTGCGCCGGAGAAGGCAGGAGCCTCTCCGGCGCACGGCTGTGCCGCGTCGGGGGCGGTGCGTGACGCCGGGCGGACCACCCGTTGTCACCCGTCGAAGAGGTACACGACCTGCGGCGCTTCCCACTCGGTGAAACGACCTGCCGGCCTCTCCCCGAGCCCTCGGCTCCGCGTTATCAAGATCGGATGGGGCCGTCAAGCCACGAATTCGAGTGGCGTGACGCGCCTCCGCTCGCACGGTTTATTGGAAGTACGCCCTGGCCGGGACCTCCCCGAGGAAATCGGAAAATGGTGGAAAATCCGCGGCCGGTTCCGTTGGGCGGCTCATGTGAACCCTTTCTGTAGCGAGTGGAGAATTATTGTGTTCGAGCGTATTCGGGCCCGTCGTATTGTTCTGGCCGGTGCTTGCGTGGCTCTGGTGGGCGGTGGTATCGCCCTGCCGGCGACGGCGATGGCCGCTCCGGTCGCCGCCCCGCAGCAGGTCGTGTCCGTCCTCCAGGACGACAGCGCCGACGGCATCGGCACCAGCGGCGACGCGACCGCCGGGAACACGACCGTGGGGGGTGAGGCCAAGAGCGGCACCGCGAATTCCGGCGTGGCCGATTGCGACGGCGGCTGCGACATCCGCACCGGCAACGCCAGGAGCGGTGACGCCGGCGCCGATGCCGTCAACACCGGCGATGCGACCGCGGTGACCGGTGACGCCACAGGTACGGGCGGCACGGTGTCCAAGCAGGAGCTGGTCAAGCAGGAGCTCAAGCAGAACCTCAAGGACCTGCTGAAGGCGAAGATCGGAAAGTGAGAGCCGCGCCGCACGAAACACGGAACACCGCAGACGCCGGAGAGGTCACCGCCTCTCCGGCGTCCGGTGTTGCGCGCGGCTACTCCTGGTTTCCGTTGCCGGGCGGCTCGTCCGCGGGTGGGGGCGCCGGAGGCTCGGGGCCTTCGGGCTCCGGGCGCACGGGCTCGGGGCCGACGGGCTCCGTCGCCCGTGGCTCGGGCACCACGCTCCCCGGAGCCGGGACCTCCGGCGTCACGGGTGCGGCCGGTGAGACCGGTGCGGCCGGCGTCGCGGGCTCGGCCGGGGACGGCGGCGGGGGCGCACTGCCCGGCTCGCTGGCCGCCGGCGGCGGGGTACCGGGCTCCTTCGTCACCGGAGGCACGGACGCGGGCGTCGGAGGCTCCGGGGTCTTGGCGCCGGGTTCCTTCGTCGCCGGCAGGGAGGCCGGGGATTCGGTCGCGGGGGACTTGACACCCGGGCTCGGGGTTGCCGGGGGCTTGGTTGCCGGGCTCGGGGTCGCCGGGGTCTTGGCGCCCGGGCTCAGCGTGGCCGGGGGCTTGGTTGCCGGGCTCTGCGTGGCCGGGGGCTTCACGCCCGGGGACAGCGTGCCGGGAGACTTGGTGCCCGGAGACTTGGTGCCGGGAGACTTGGTGCCCGGAGATTTGGTGCCCGGAGATTTGGTGCCCGGAGATCTGGTGTCCGGGGACAGGGTCGCGGGCGACCTGGTGTGAGGTGATTTCGTCGGCGGCAGCGGCAGCGGCCAGTGCCTCCGCGGCGGCGAGGTCCTCGTGTCGCGGTGGCCGTGGTCGCCCGACTGCCTGCGGACCCAGTTGCCGTTCTTCACGTCGAGGATGACGAAGGTCTTGATCACCGTGGGAGCACGGTTGACGACCACGACGTTCTGCGGCCGGTATCCGGACCAGGCGGTCCCCGTCTGCTTGGGCGTGCCCCTCTGGGCGACCGCCCGGGCCAGCGGATTGCCGCATGCGCAGCGCACCTTCGGCTCGCCGCGGCCGTCGACGAGGACGGCCGTGCCGGACTGGAGCACCGACTGGTAGCCGGTGGAGGTGCCGTTCTTGTAACCGTGGTTGGTGACTCGGGTGTCCGAGCGCAGCTGCAGGGGCGTCAGCGACCGCAGATATCCGGGGACCGCGGACGGCTGGACGTTCAGCGAGGACGCGAAGGCCTTGTTCCTGCCCGTGTCGGCCGTCACGTAGCGGATCTGCTTCTCGACGTCGCAGGCCGGGCTGTTGCGGGTACCGCCGTACAGGCCGACCTCCCCTCCCGAGACGCTGCGGATGGCGCCCGCCTGGGTGGGCGCGTCAACCGGGGCGGCTGCCGGCAGCGCCGTGGCCGTGTTCGCCGTCGACGGGGTGAACGGGTCCGGCCCGCTCGCGCTCGCGGGCTGCAGGATGACCTCTCCGGCCTGGGCGGGGCCCCCGCTCGGGCGGGTGAGGACGACGGTCAGGACCACGGCGACGGCAATGCCGCTGGTGACCGCCGCCACCCGCGGCACGGACCGCCACCAGGGGCGACCTCCCCCGCCGGGCTGTCCCTCGGGGCCGCCGGGGCCGCCGGGGCCGCCGGGGCCGCCCCGGCCGCCGCCGGAGGGCGGAGGCGGGGGCGGAGGTCCCGACGGCCGGCCGGAAAGAGGCCCGGAGGGCGGGCCCGTGGGACGCTCTGACCGCGGTTCGGAACTCACGTTCTCCCCTTCCCGCCGGATTGGGATGCGCGTCACGCGAAAGTATGTGACGGTTCAGGCCGTTTGGCTCTGGTTTCACACTGTCAGCCCTCATTGTGAGCGCCGGTACGGCCGGATCCGCAAGCCGAACCCGCCCGGTCCGCAGCCTCCGGTGCGCCCTGCACAGCCGTGGGCCCCGCGCAACTCGAGCCCCGCCCCGCCCGGGTGAGCCGTTGGTGTGGTGTGCGCCGAAGGGGGAGGCTTGCCGTGACCGGGCCCGGGGAAGCCGGCGCGGGCGCCGAGGGTGCTCTGCTCATCAGAGGCGTCCAATCGGGTGATGCCGCCGCTCCGGGGCTGCTGTCGGAGCGCCGCGCGCGGCATCTGTTCGGCGGACGCCCTGCCTCCTGGGTCGAGTTCGACCCGGCCGTGGCCAATCACCGCTCCGGACGTGCGCTGTTGGCGGCGACATGCAGTGCCTTCGCCGGGCCTTCGCCGGGCCTTCGCCGATCCGGCCCGCGCGAGCCCGCAGGACCGGAGCCCGCCGACCTTCGCGGCCGGATGTACTCGTCTTTGACTTCCTGGACAGATGTCCATATATTCGGGACGCTTGTCCAGGAAATTTTCGAAAGTTCTTCGCTGTCTGCGCGATTCGGGGAGTGGCTGGTCGATGGAGACGACTGCGACCGTGCTGGTGGGCCTGGTGGCCGTCCTGCACCTGTATGTCCTGGTGCTGGAGATGTTCCTGTGGGAGCGCGCGCCCGGGCGCAAGCTCTCCGGATTCGACGCGGACCTGGCCCGCGCCACCGCCCCGCTCGCCGCCAACCAGGGCCTCTACAACGGCTTCCTGGCCGCCGGCCTCGTCTGGGGCCTGTTCGCCGGGGACCCGACCGGGTTCCAGGTCCGGGTCTTCTTCCTGGTCTGCGTGGTGGTGGCCGGGCTCTACGGCGGCTTCACCGCCAACCGCCGCATCCTGATCGCCCAGGCGCTGCCCGGCGCCCTGGCGCTCGCCGCGGTCCTGCCGGCCGGGTGACCGCCGTGCCCGGGGATCCCCGTACCGAGCGGACCCGCGCCACGCTGCGCCGTGCCCTGCTGGAGGAGTGCGCGAGCGGCCCGCTGGACAAGGTGAGCGTCGCCGCCCTGGTGCGCCGGGCCGGCGTCGGCCGGGCCACGTTCTACGTCCACTACGCCGATCTGGAGGCGCTGGCCGTCGACGCCTGCGCCGGGATCGTCCGGGAGGCCGTCGACGCCCTGCACGCCTGGCGCGGCGTCCCCGACCCGGCGAGCCCGCCGCCCGCCCTGGTCGACTTCTTCGAGCGGCTTCCCGGGCACGCGGCGCTCTACCGGGAGTTGCTCCGCCCCGGCGGCGGCGGTCCGCTCGGCCGGGTCCTGCACCGCGACCTGCGCGCCCGCAGCCGGGCCGAGCGTGCCCTGGCCGGCGCGCCGGATCCCGAGCTGGTCGCCTCGGCGGTGGCCGGGGCCTTCACCGGGGTACTCGCCGACTGGCTGCACGGCCTCATCGAGGCGACCCCGGACGGGATCGCCGGGCGGGTCTGGCGCCTGCTGATCGGCCTTCACCGCACGCCTCTGACCTGACCGGTGTTGACGGGGTGTCCGGGAGCCCGAGGGGCACCCCGGTGAGGGCGTGAGTACGCCCACCCGTACGGGGCGCGGTCGGCCGCCCCGCCTCGACCCGGCTTCGGCGCGCCCGTCATGCGACGGCTCGCCGATGCGCTGGGGCGCAGGCCCGGCGCTCCACCGGTACTGCGCCACCGAGAAGACCTGCTCACCGCGATGGCGGAGCAGATGCCGGGGCAGGCGAGGGCGCCTCCGGCCGAGGCGGACCGGACCGTGCGGCCGGCGGAGCCCGTGCCCTCCCTCCGCCGGGCGCTGCTCGCCCCCGCGACGGGGCACGCGCCTTCGCCGGCACGCACTCCACCGGCCCGAACCCCCTCGGCGTCGCCGCTGATCCGGGACCGGCATCCTGCCGGCCGCTGCCCGTGTGCGGGTGCACGCGCCGCGCGGTACGGTCGGGGTACGTGCGTGCGTTCCGCCCACACCCCCACGGCCCAGTCCCGCCGGGCAGCCGTGGATGTCGGCAGAGGAGCGGGATCGTATGGCAAAGCGCAGCCTCAACGCGACGGCCGCCGCGGCGGCTCTGGCCTGCCTGGCAGCCTTCGGCCCGGCAGGGAGCAGCGCCGCGTCACCGCCCGCCCGCGGCGCCGGACCCAGCCCGGCCGTTCCGGCGGCGCGGTTCGTGCCCGGGCCCTGTCCGAAGACGCCCGAGCCGGTCGCCGCGCTCGACAGAGCCCGGTGCGGCTTCCTGGAGGTCCCCGAGAACCGTGCCGCCCGCTCCAGCGGCCGGACCATCAAGCTGGCTGTGGCGGTCATTCCGGCCGCTTCGGCGAAGCCCGCCGCGGACCCGGTGGTGTTCATGGCGGGCGGCCCCGGCGGCGACACGTTCGACGACATCCCCATCCTCGTCGACGCCGGCGTGAACCGGGACCGCGAACTGGTCATCATGGCCCAGCGCGGAAACCTCCACGACCGGCCGAACCTCGCCTGCCCGGAACTGGACCGCTTCTACGCCAGGTACGTGGGCCTCCGCTACGCTTCGGCGCCGGCGAAGCGGCTCCTGTTGGACGCGGTGAGGAGCTGCCGGGACCGGCTGGCGGCCGACGGGATCGACCTGAGCGCCTACAACACCGCCGAGAACGCCGCCGACTTCGCCGACCTGCGCACGGCGCTCGGCATCGCCGAGTGGAACGTCTACGGCTACTCCTACGGATCCGACCTGGCCCTCACCTACCTGCGCAACCACCCCGAGGGCATCCGCGCGGTGGCGATCGACTCGGTCACGCCCCCGCAGGTCGCGACCCTGCCCTGGACCTGGAGCAGCGCACGGGAAGGCATCGGCACCATCCTCCGGGCGTGCGCGGCCGAACCGCGCTGCAGCAGCCGCTACCCGGACCTCTCCCGCACGCTGACGGAGCAGGTGCGCAAGCTGGAGGCCAACCCGCTGACGCTGAACGCCCGGCCGCCGCGCGGAGGAGACCCGGTGAAGGTGGTCCTCGACGGGGGAGCGGTGCTGAACCTGCTCGTCGCCAACGCCGTCAAGGCCCACGATGTCCCGGCAGCCATCGACGAGCTGAGCCGCGGACGCCCGGAGCGGTTCGCGCAGGCCCGCGCGGCCGACTCGGTCCAGGCCGTCGGCATGACCGCGCACGGCCTGACCGAGTCGGTGGCGTGCAGCGAATGGGCCCCGGGATACTCGGAATCCGACGTGCTGAACGCGGGACGCCGGGCCTTCCCCGGATGGCCGGACAGTGTCCTGGCCCAGGCACCGCAACTTCCCTTCCAGTACGACGCGTGCGGCATCTGGAACGTTCCGGACCGTACCTCCGCCCAGCGCGCGGCCACCGTCAGCGCGGTGCCCGCGCTCCTCGTCTCCGGTACGTTCGACGGGAAGACCGGGGCGAGCTGGGCGCGCGAGGCGGCCCGCACGCTGTCCCGCTCCACCTCCGTACGGATCCCCGGGATCACCCACTGGGTGGTACCCCAGTCGCCCTGCGCGCAGAAGGTGCTGGCCTCGTTCCTCGCGGACCCGACTTCGCCCGACACCGGCTGCGTGGCCGGCCTCGCACCGAAACCGTTCACGATCAGCCCGAAATGAACGGGAGGGCAGATGGCAGCCAACCCTGCGTCCCGACGCGGCCGCCGCCCCGCGCGACGGCCCCGCACCAGGTCGGCCGCCGTGGCCACCGGCATCCTGATCACGGGCTTGTTGACGGCACCCGCCCACGCCCGGAACGGCACCGGCACCGGCACCGGGGCGGCCCCGAGCCCGGGCGCCCCGATCGGCACGGTGGCCCGGACGGTGGGCGACGCCCGCTTCGCGCCCGGCCCCTGCCCGAAGAACCCGGAGCCGATCGCCGCGCTCGAAGAGGCCCGCTGCGGAACACTCACCGTGCCCGAGAACCGCTCCAGGCCGGACAGCCGAAAGATCACCCTCGGTGTCGCGATCGTGCCCGCGAAATCAGGGACCCCGAAACCCGACCCGATCGTGTGGCTCGCCGGCGGCCCCGGAGACGACGCGGTCGGGGAGGCGAAGATGGCGATCGACGGCGGCCTCAACCGGAACCGTGACGTGATCTTCATGTCCCAGCGCGGCACGTACTCGGCGGACCCGCAGCTCACCTGCCCGAACATCGACGAGTTCAACGCCCGCGCGACCGGCCTCGTCTACGACGCCCCGTCCACCGAGCGCCTGCACGTCGACGCGACCCGAGCCTGCCGTGAGCGACTGGCGGCCCGCGGCGCCGACCTCAGCGCCTACAACGACACCGAGAGCGCTGCCGACTACGCGGACCTGCGCGCCGCCCTCGGCGTCGACCGGTGGAACGTCTTCGGCATCTCCTACGGCACCCACCTGGCGCTCGTCTACATGCGCCAACACCCGGAAGGAATCCGGTCGGTCGGCATCGACGGCATCCTCCCGCCGTCCAAGGCGGGATCGGCCCTGACCTGGAGCAGCGCCAAGCAGGGCTTCGACGGCCTGTTCAAGGCCTGCGCGCAGGACCCGGCGTGCAACCGCCGCTACCCCAACCTGTCCACCACCTTCGAGCGCCTCGTCCGCGAACTCGAAGCCAAGCCGGTCACCACCACCGTCACGCTCCCCGGCAGCCGGAAGCAGGTGAAGGCCGTCCTGGACGGCGGAGCCCTGGTGAACTGGCTGACCTCCGCCACCCATGTCGCGGAAGGGGTGCCCCGCTCCCTCGACGAGCTGGCCCAGGGCAAACCCCAGCGGATCGCCCAGCAGTGGGCGGCCGGCAAGTACAGCCCCCAGGCCATCGGCCGCGTGGCCCACGGCCTCGCCTACGGCGTCTTCTGCAGCGAGTGGACGCCGTACGAGACCGAGGCCCAAGCGCTCCGGGGCGGGCAGGACGTGTACCCGTCGTTCCCCCGATCGGTACTGGCCCAGGCCCCGCAGCTCACCTTCCTCCGCGCGGACTGCGACGTCTGGAACGTCCCCGCGGCGCCGCGTTCGATCCGGGACGCCACGCGCAGCGACATCCCCACCCTGGCGCTGTCGGGCGGCTTCGACGCCCAGACCGGCGCGTCCAACGGGCCGTACGTCGCCCGCACACTGAACCGGGCCAAGGTCGTCACGGTCCCGTACGAGCCCCACGTGGTGTTCGCCACGTCGAAGTGCGCGCAGGCGATCACCGCCTCGTTCTTCGACGATCCGACCGCACCGGACACCGCATGCCTCAAGAGCCTCGATCCCCCCGAATTCGAGATCGGCCCCTGAAGCCGGAGCCGTGCATGCGCTAACCTCGCGGATCGTCGAGAACCATCGTGCGCGGCCCGAAGGGGCGGGCGGGGAGAGACCGTTGATGCAGTTCGAGGACCAGGTCCCGTTCGTGGCCCGGCTGGACTCCGACGACCGGAAAGCGCTCATCCACAGCGGCAGTCCCCTCGTCTTCCCCGCGAGACAGGTCCTGCTGCGCGAGCACGAACCCTCGACCCACGTCCTGGTCGTCCTCTCCGGCTGGGCCAAGGTGACCTCCGCCGCACCCAACGGGTACGAGGCGCTCCTCGCGCTCCGCGGGCCCGGCGACATCGTCGGCGAGCAGGCCCTGCTCAGCGGGCGGCCGCGCGGGGCCACCGTCACCGCGCTCGAACGGATCGAGGCGCTCGCCGTCCCCGCCGACCGGTTCGCCGCCCTGCTCGACGAACGGCCGCTCATCGCCCGGAAGTTACTCGCCCTGACCGCCGACCGCACCCGCGACAGCGACCGGCGGCGCGTGCAGTTCGCCTCCCTCACCGTGCAGGAGCGGCTCGCCCTGCTCCTGCTCGAACTGATGCGCACCCACGGCACGGAGTCGGAGGACGGCGTCCAGCTCCGCGCCGGACTCACCCAGAGCGACCTCGCGGGCTCGGTCGGCGCCTCGCGCGAGGCCGTCGCCCGGCTGCTCAAACCACTGCGGGAACGGGGCGTCGTACGGACCGGGCGGCGCGGACTCGTCGTCGTACGACCTGACGTGCTCCGGCAGATGGCCCGCTCCGGAAACGGCTGACCACTGCCGCCGACCGGCCTGCGCCAGGCCCCGTTGTGTGCACGTGGTCACATTCCGAGTGTGCTAAGTTCCGTCGCCTCGGACTCCCCGCGCCTGGCATCTTCATCGGTGTCAGAAGGCCCCGAGGGGGCCGTGCCACCAGCGGAAGGCGGCCATGCGCGAGCCTGTCAACCGGACCATCCTGCTTCTCGACATCGAGCGGTTCAGCCGCCGCGACGATGTGGTGCAGGTCGTCCTGCGTCGTACCTTGAACAAGATCGTGGACCAGACACTCGAAGCCGCCGGAGTGGAGGCCACGCAGCAGTACCGCGAGGACCGCGGTGACGGGCTGATCGTGCTGATCAGCGCAGACGTGGCGAAGACCGTACTGCTGCGGTCGCTGCTCACGGCCGTCCCCGACCTCCTCCACGAGCACAACCTGCTCGCCTCGGACAGCGCCCAGATGCGGCTGAGGATCGTCCTCGCCGCCGGCGAAGTCGCCCACGACCCGCACGCCGGGACCACCGGGGGACTCGTCGGCCACGACCTCAACCAGGCCTGCCGGCTGCTCGACGCCGACGTGCTGCGCTCCGCGCTCGCCGCGCGGCAGGACGAGCACTGCGTCCTCGCGGTGAGCGCCCCGGTGTACGAGGGCGTGGTCCGCCACGGCCACCGGGGGGTCCGGCCGGAGCTCTTCGAGGAGGCGGACGTCACCGTGAAGGACGGCGTGCTGCCCGCCTGGATCCACCGGGGCGCGGCGCCCGACCGGATGCCGGCCCGCTCGGCCGCGCCGGCTCCCGAAGCCGCTCCCGGGCCCGTACGAGCGCCGGAGCCCGGCCGGGTCCCGGCGTCCGAGCCCGCGTCCCCGCCCGCCCTGCAGGAGCGGCCCGCCGGAGCCGTCTTCCACTTCCACGGCGCGCCGGTGATCCACGGCTCCCTCGTCGGCGGCGACCAGCACGGCGTCAGCGGCGGGCAGGTCACCGGTGACGTCGTCCTCGGCGGCACCCGTACCGAGGACGGCGCCCGCCGGGACGGGGGCCGGTCGTGAACGCACCCCAGGACCACCCGGCCGTTCCGGACGGGCAGGACCCCCACCCGGAACGGCCGGAGACCGCCCCGCACTCCCCGGACGGCACCGGCGAAACCGCCACCGCGTCCGAGGAGTTATCGAGCGCCGAGACCGAGACGGAACACGCCTGGGACTCCCGCCGCGACCTCTACCGGCACAGCCCCGGCATCATGCTCGGGCATTCGGCCCGGATCGGCGGCTCGCTCGTCGGCGGCGACCAGCACGGCGTCAGCGGCGGCCACGTCACCGGTGACGTCATCCTCGGCGGCAGCAAAGTCGAATACCACCTCGGCGGCGACGACGAGGAGCGGTCCGGCGAGATCCCCGCCGCCGAAATCGAAGCCCTCGCACGGAACTTCGCCTACCCGCCCGCGGCGCCGGACGACGACACCCGGCCCGACGGCACCGCCCCGGCCGACGGCCGCGACCCGGGCCAACCGGACACCCCGTACGGCCCGGGCGGCCCGGATGACGCGGAGGAACCCTGGGAGCCCGGAAGCCCGTTCGCCCTCGCCCTCGCCGGACTCAGGGAACACCGCGTGGCCATCCTCTCCGGGCCCGCCACCACCGGCCGAAGGGCGGCCGCCCTCATGCTGCTCCGCGCAGCCGGCTCCCGCACCTACCGGTCCCTCGACCCGGCGCTCCCGCCCGGCCGGCTGGCCGCAGAACTCCGGGAAGGCTGCGGCCACCTCGTCGCCGACTTCGCCACCAGCCCCGAACGCCCCCTGCGCGAGCACCACATCCGCGCCCTCAGCGAGCGCCTCCACGCCACCGGCAGCCACCTCGTCCTCGTCGTCGGACCGCACCCCGTCGTCCACGGCGGACCGGGCCACGTCCCCTGGCAGCCGCCGGAGCCCGCAGCGCTGCTCGCCGGACACCTCAGGAACAAGGACCTGGCCGGCCGGAGCGTGGACGAGCTCCTCGCCCTCACCGAGGTACGGGCCGTCCTCGCCCACCACCGGCCGGTCGCCGACACCGCCCGCTTCGCCGAACGCGTCGCCGGCTACGCCCGGGGCACGGTGTCCCTCGCCGAGCTCGGAGCGTTCGGCCACTACGCCGCCGAACGCCAGGTCCGGGAATGGTTCGACAGCGCGGACCACACCCTCCACGACAAGGCGTTCCTCATCGCCCTCGCCACCTTCGACGAGGCGCCCTACCCGCTCACCGCCGAGCTGAGCGATGTCCTCTTCGGCCTCCTCCAGCGCATCGAGAACCCCGGCGAACCGGCCCGGATCCCCGTCTTCGGCACCTCCAGCGCCCAACGGGTCGAGCAGGCCCTCGCCGACCGCTACCAGGAGCCCGAGGAGACCGAGTGGGGCCCCGTGCTCCAGACGAAGGTGCAGTTCAGGGACCGGCTCACCGCCATCACCCTGCTCCGCGAGGTCTGGACGGGCCACCCCTCCGCCCGGCCCGCGCTCGTGGCCTGGCTGCGCCGCCTCGCCGACGACCCCCGGCCCGTCGTCCGCACCCGCGCCGCCGCCACCGCCGCCGTCATGGCCGAGGCCGACCTGCCGTCCGCCATGGCGCTCCTCATCCGCTCCTGGGCGGCGGACCAGCGGCTGCGCTCCCGGCTCGCGGCGGCCAACGCCCTGGCCCTCGCCCACCACCTGGGCGCCCCGCACGTCTCCCGCATCCTCGCGGAATGGTGCACCGCTCCGGACCACCGGCTGCGCTGGACCGCCGTCCGCAGCTACGCGCTGGTCGGGGACGCCTTCCCCCGGGAGGCGCTCGCCGCGCTCACCGAGGCCGTACGCGGAATGGAGACCCGGGGCGGGCCTTCCCGCGGCTGGACGGAAGAGTTGGACGACCTCGCCCAGTCTGCCGCCGTGCTGCTGCTCGCCGCGGGACAGGAGGCGGCAGCAGACGACGGCTGGGACACGGCAGCCGACCTGTGGGGCGCCCTGCCGACCCTCGCCCGAGGGACCACCCGGGACTTCGTGCTGCGCGCCATGGTCCACGCCAGTGGGCCCACGGACGGGCCCGCGGGCACGGGACGCCCCCTGCTGCTCGACCTGTTCGCACGCGCCGACCCTAAACCCGGCACGGACGGGGCGGTGCTGCGGCACGCCCTGGCCGCCCTCTGGCGGAGCGTCCTCAACGACCCCATGTGCACCGCGTCCGGGAAGAACACCCTGCGCCAGTGGGTCCGCGGAGCCGAGAGCGACCGGGGAGCCGAGACCGCGCTCGCCGAGCTGCTGCCCCTCCTCGCCGTCTCCGTCGAGGACCACCGGCGGCTCGCCCACCTCCTGGAGAACCTGCGCGGCGAGGGCGACCCCGCCCCGCCCGCCGTGGCCCTCCGGCTCCGCGCCCTGGTGTCCGCACCGTACGCGGACGCCCGTACCTGCGCCGACTCCCCGTCCCGGTGAGCCCGGCGGTTCCGCCGAACCCCTGCACCCCTCGGCGTGAGTCCTCCGGGCCCACGCCGTCCGAACCGTCCCAAGGAGCAGCGTCACCATGTTGAGCCAGCCGCCCCAGTGGCAGCAGGACGCCAACCGGCACTCCGTGCTCGTCGACCCGGTGGTCACGATCCAGGAGCTGTCCCGCTTCAAGCCGCTGCGCGCCACGCGCATCGACCACGCCCTCGTCTTCACCACAGCCCAAGGCGCCCTCGACACCTACCTGCCGCCGCGCCGACCGAGCCGCACCGAGCTCGCCACCCGGCGCTGGACCAGCGTGTACGAGGTGGACATGGGGCTGCACGAGTGCGCCACCGTCCTCGCTCTCGCCAGCCAGAACGACGCCTTCCTCTTCGAGGTGTCGCTGAGCTGCACCTGGCAGGTCCTCGACCCGGCCGCCGTCGTCGCGAGCGGCGAGCGGAACGTACCGGCCATGGTCCAGCGCCTCGTCGAACAGGCCGTACGGCCCGTGCTCCGCGGCTACGCCATGCAGGACAGCGCGGCGGCCGAGCTCCACGCCCGCAAGGCAGTCGAAGCCACCGGGCCGCTGGGCACCCATGCCGGGCTCGAAGTCCGCTGCGGCCTGCAGATCCGGCGCGACGAGGCGGCGCTGGAGCAGGAACGCCGTCTGCGCGAGATCGAGTTCGCGCGCCAGAAACTCGAACCCCAGCACACGCTGCTCATGCGGGAGGACGAGCTCGCGGCGGAGCGCGCCCTCGCGCAGGGGGAGCAGCAGCACCGCGTCGAGCTCCAGCAGCAGACGCTCGACCACCAGCGCCGGATGGCCCGCGGCCACCAGGAGCTGGAGCTCCAGGAGATCGAGGCCAAGAAGATCGACTACTACACCTACTACCTGGAGCGCGGCGGCCCGGCGGCCATGGCCTTCCAGCTCGCCCGGCACCCCGAGGACGCCCGCCTCATCATGGAGAACCTGCGCCAGGACCAGCTGCTGACCATGAAGAACCAGCTCACGGTCGCCCTCCAGGCGCTCGGCGGCGGCCCCGGCGGGCTGGAGGAGCACCAGATGGACGAGCCGCGCCGCCTCGCGGCCAACGTCATCAGGGAGGTCCTGAGCGCGAAGCTGTCACAGGGCGCGGCACCGCAGCTGGCCGCGGCGGACGTGCTCCCGGCCCCGGACACCGGGGAGGGCCGGGCGCCCGGAACCGGCGCCGCGTCCCCGACGGCGGAGGGCGGCGGCGCGCCGCCGCAGGCGTCGCCCCCGGGCGAATCCCCGGAGGACACCCCGCCGCCCCCGCTGCCGGAGAACGGACCCGTCTTCGGCTATCCCGCGCCTCCGCAGCCGCCGCGATGAGCGCCACCGCTCCCGAACCCGGCCCCGCGCCGGCGCCGTTGCGGACGGAGCCGCAGCCGCAGCCGCAGCCGCAGCCGCAGCCGCAGCGCACCGCGGAGCGGCTGCTGGGCGAACTGCGCCAGGAAGCCGCCCGTGCCGACACCAAGGGCTCCGTCCTCGTGGGCGCCCAGGGCATGACCGCCGCCGCGCTCGTCGGCGTGCTCGCCGCGCGCGGTTGGCGCCCTTCCCACCTCGCGGCGCTCGGCCAGGTGATGTGGTGGGCGGGAACGGCCTGCTTCCTCATCTCGCTGATCTCCCTGCTCATGGCCGTCCTGCCCCGCTACCGGAAGGTCGGCTGGCAGCCGGGTGCCCCGCTCACCCACTTCGCGGACATCCGCGGGGCGGCCCGCCAAGGAGAGGCGGTCCTGGAGGAGGCGCTGCGGGAAACCGACCGCGCTCCCCGGGCAGCCGTGCTCGCCTCGCTCGCGGAGAACAGCAGGATCGTCTCGACCAAGTACGGCTGGCTGAGGACGGGCATCGCCGGGTTCACGGTCGCGCTGGTGCTGCTGCCCGGCGCACTGCTCGCCGGCTGAGCCCGCCGCTGACGCGCACATCACCGTCGCCGATTCCCATCGGAAGAAGACCTTCAGGAGACACACCGTCATGCCCGACCACGAGGACGTCCCCCCTCCCTACCCGGGAGCGGAGGCCACACCACCGCCGTACCCGGGCCTTCTCCCACCCGCGCCGGCACCGGAGGCCGCACCGGCGTATCCGGGGGAGACCCTTCCTCCCGTACGCCCCGGGGAAGCGGGGCCACCGCCGTACCCGTCGGAAACGGCGCCGCCCGCATACCCCGGCGACACCCCGCCCGTGCACCCGGATGATGCGGCGCCTGCGTCGTACCCCGGATCATCGGCGCCGCCCACATACCCGGAGGACAACCCGCCCGCCTACCCGGCCGATCGGGTTTCTCCCGCGTATCCGGGGGAGGATCCGGCGGCTTACCCGGCCGATCGGGTTTCTCCCGCGTATCCGGGGGAGGATCCGGCGGCTTACCCGGCCGATCGGGTTTCTCCCGCGTATCCGGGGGAGGACCCGCCGGCTTACCCGGCCGATCGGGTTTCTCCCGCGTATCCGGGGGAGGACCCGCCGGCTTACCCGGCCGATCCGGTCTCTCCCGCGTATCCGGGAGGCGCCCCGTACGCGTATCCCCCGCCCGC
>NZ_JACBGN010000144.1 GCF_013401435.1 Streptomyces sp. BR123 | reverse complement strand
CCCACCCGAACTGCCCGACCCCGCCGACTCGGTCGGCGCCGCCGCGTCCGTCTGGAGCCGGCGGTCCAGCCGGGCGGCGACCGCCGTGAGCTCCGGGTCGTCCAGGACCCCCTCGCGGAACGCGCCGAGCAGCGCCGCGACCGTGCCGACGGCCGCGAGCCCGTGCCCCTGCACGTCCCCGACCAGCGCCCGCACCCCGTAAGGACCGGCCCGTACGTCGTACAGGTCGCCGCCGACCAGGGTGCCGCGCTGCGCCGCCCGGTAGAGCCCGGCGCAGCGCACCGGGCCGACCCGTTCCGGCACCGGCGGCAGGACGGCGAGCTGGGCCGCCTCCGCGACGGTCCGTACGTTGACCAGCTGGGTGTCGCGCCGGCGCCGGACCCAGGCGATCACGACGCTGAGCAGCCCGACCGCGGCCACCGTGGCGAGGTCGGTGCCGCGCGGGTTCGCGACTCCGACCCAGGGCAGCCCGAGCAGCGCGAGTACCAGCCCGGCGAAGACGGCGGTGCCGACGGCCCCGTACGCGAACGCGGCCACCGGGGGCAGGCCCGCCAGGAAGAAGCCCAGCTCGACATCGCTGGGGGTGAGCCGCTGCGCGAGCACCAGCACCACCAGCGCCACCACGGGTGCGATACGGGCCCAGCGCGGCGGCGGTTCCCC
This sequence comes from Streptomyces sp. BR123, assembly GCF_013401435.1. Classification (GTDB taxonomy): domain Bacteria; phylum Actinomycetota; class Actinomycetes; order Streptomycetales; family Streptomycetaceae; genus Streptomyces. The sequence continues at coordinate 17,205 of NZ_JACBGN010000144.1, read as the reverse complement.
GCGCAGCCAGCCCGGCTCCTGGCGGCGCCGGCGTATCACCGCTCTCACACCTCCACCCTGGTACGGGCGTCCGGACCGCGCACCCCGGACGGTCCGCCGAGTGGCCGCGGGGGCGGCCGCCGGGTGGCCGCGGGCGGCCCCGGCGCCGACAGTGGTCCCGTGACGGATACGACGCCGGTGCCCCAGCCCGGCGGGCAGGCGGCCGGCACGGGCATGAGCACCCGGCTGAACTGGCTGCGGGCGGGGGTGCTCGGCGCGAACGACGGGATCATCTCCACCGCCGGCCTGGTGGTGGGCGTGGCCGGGTCGACCACCTCGCGCCCGGTGATCCTGGCGGCGGGGGTGGCCGGCCTGCTGGCCGGGTCCCTGTCGATGGCGGCGGGGGAGTACGTGTCGGTCAGCTCGCAGCGGGACTCCGAGCGGGCGGCGCTGGACCAGGAGCGCCGGGAGCTGGTGCAGCGGCCGGAGGCGGAGCTCGACGAGCTGACGGAGCTGCTGGCCGCCCGCGGGCTGAGCCCGGACGTGGCCCGGGAAGCGGCGGAGCAGCTGACGGAACGCGACGCGCTGCGGGCCCACGCCCGGGTGGAGCTCGGCATCAACCCGGACGAACTGGCCAACCCGTGGCACGCGGCGTTCGCCAGCCTGGCCGCCTTCACGGTGGGGGCGCTGCTGCCGCTGCTGGCGATCCTCCTGCCGGGGCCGTCCCAGCGGGTCCCGATCACGGTGGCGGCGGTGGTCGCGGCGCTGGTGCTGTGCGGGGTGACCAGTGCCCGGCTGGGCGGGGCCCCGGCCGGGCGCGCGGTGCTCCGCAACGTCGGGGGCGGCGCGCTCGCGATGGCCGTCACGTACTCGGTGGGCACCTGGATCGGGACGACCTGACCCGTCCCGCCCCGCCGGGCGGTTCTCCCGCCCGTGCGCGCCGCCGCACCGGCATCATGGGGCCATGCGTATCGCGGTCACCGGGTCCACCGGTCTCATCGGCAGCGCCCTCGTACGGTCCCTGCGGGCCGACGGCCACGACGTGGTCCGCTTCGTGCGGCGGGAGCCGGCCGCGCCCGACGAGGCGCGGTGGGACCCCCGTCGCGGGTACGTCGACCCGGCCGGGCTCGCCGGCTGCGCGGCCGTGGTCCACCTGGCCGGGGCCGGGATCGGCGACCACCGCTGGACCCCCGCGTACAAGAAGGAGATCCGCGACAGCCGGGTGGACGGCACCGCCGCCATGGCGCGGGCCGTGGCCGCGCTGGACGAGCCGCCCGCGGTGTTCGTCAGCGGCTCCGCCGTCGGCTACTACGGCGACGCCGGCGACCGCACCGTCGACGAGACGGCACCGCCCGGCCGAGGCTTCCTGCCGGAGGTGTGCGTGGAGTGGGAGGCGGCCGCAGCCCCTGCCCGGGAGGCCGGGGTGCGGACGGTGCTCGCCCGTACCGGACTGGTCGTCTCCGGCAAGGGCGGTGCCTGGGGGCGGATGTTCCCGGTCTTCCGCGCCGGGATCGGCGGGCGGCTCGGCGACGGCCGCCAGTACTGGCCGTTCATCTCCCTGCACGACGAGGTCGCGGCCCTGCGGCACATCGTCGACAGCCCGCAGCTGTCCGGCCCGGTGAACCTGACCGCCCCCGAGCCGCCGACCAACCGCGAGGTCACCGCCGCGATGGGCCGCGTCCTGCACCGCCCGACGCTGCTGGCCGTTCCGGCGCCGGTCCTGCGGCTCGTCCTCGGGGAGCTCTCCCAGGACGTGCTGGGCAGTCAGCGGGCCCGGCCCGCACGGCTGTTGGAGTCCGGCTTCGTCTTCCGGCACCCGGGGATCGAGGACGCGATCCGCGCCGCCGTCGCCCGTTCCGAGCCCTGACCCCGGCCCTCGTCCCTTCCCGCGCCCGCACGTGCAAGGCCGCAGCGACCGGGTACACGCCCCGGGGCGCGGGGAACCGCGCGATCAGCCCCCACAGCCGGCAGTCGAACAGCCGGTCGCCGGCCCGCGGCCTGCGCCGGTCCCCGTGCGACCGCTCGTGACCCGGATGCGACCGCAATGCGACCGGATCCGACCGTGATCCTCTATCGAACGGTGGTTCCCCCGCGGCCCGTTGGGGGAAGGAGGAACCCCACACAGCCGCGCCGACCTCGGGGAGGGGCACGTGCTCAGCAGCTCGCACCACGCCGCACAGCATGCGGACGTCGTCATCGTAGGAGCCGGGGTCTCAGGACTCGCGGCGGCACAGCACCTGATCGCGGCAGGGGTCACCGTCACCGTCATGGAGGCGGCCGAGGATCCCGGCGGCCGGATGGCCACCGAGCAGACCGACGGCTTCCGGCTCGACCGGGTCGGCCAGCTCCTCAACACCTCGTACACGGAGCTCGACCGGACCCCCGGCCTCGCCGGCCTGGTCCTGCGTCCCTTCGCGCCCGGGGTGCTCGTCCACACCGACGGCCGACAGCTGCGGGCCGGGGCCATGACCCCGGCCCGCGCACTGGCCAGCCGGTCCCTCGACCAGGCCCGGCTCAGCGCCCACCTCGGCCGGCTCGCCGCGCTGCCGGTCGAGCGCCTGCTGGCCCGGCCCGAGCGGACGGCCGAGGCCGCCCTCGGCTCCCGGGCGCCGGCCACCACCCTGCGGCCGCTGCTCGCAGCCCTGCTGCGCGACCCGGAACTCACCACCTCCAGCCGCGTCGCCGACCTGGCCCTGCGCACCTTCGCCCGCGGCCGGCTCGCCGTGCCCGAGGGCGGGGCCGCGGCCCTGCCCGGGCTGCTCGCCGCCGGCCTGCCGCCCGGCACCGTGCGCACCGGAGTCCGGGTCACGTCCGTGGCGACCCAGCGGGTCACCACCGAGGAGCACGGCGACTTCAGCTGCCGCTCCCTCGTCCTCGCCACGGGGGCGCGGGCCGCCGCCGGGCTGCTGCCGGGGCTGCGGATGCCCGACTTCCACGAAGTCACCGTCATCCACCACGCCACCCCGGCCCCGCTGCCGTGGGACGGCTCGCTGCTGCTCGACGGCGACCCCCGCTGGCCCGTCGCGCACACCGCCGTGATGAGCGCCGTCGACCCGACGCGGGCCCCGGCCGGCCGGAGCCTGGTCAGCACGACCGTGTTCGGCCCGCCGCCGCCGGTGCGCACCGTCGCCTCGCGCCTCGCCCGGCTGTACGAGACCGCCACCCGGGACTGGGAGCTGCTGGCCGTCCACCACGCCCCGGAGGCCGTGCCGGCGATGCCGCCGCCCTACGACCTGCGGCGCCCCGTGCGGGTGCTGGCCGGGCTGTACGTGTGCGGCGACCACCGCGACGCCAACACCGTGCAGGGCGCCCTGCACTCGGCCCGCCGCGCCGCCACCGCCGTGCTGCGCGACTTCGGCATCAGGCTGCCCGCCACCGCCGAGCCCGTCCTTCCGGCGGTGGCCTGAGAAGAACCACAGGGCAAGGGCCCGGTTCCCCGCGCCGGGGGCCGGGCCCGTACCCGTCCGCCCGGCCCGACTCCGCCGCCGCCCGGGCATCGAGCCCCCGCACGCTGCCGCCCCGCACGCTGCCGCCCCGCACGCCGCCGCCCCGCGCGCTGCCGCTCACGACACCCCGCCCCGCACGCCGTCGTTCAGGACGCCGTCGTTCAGGACAAGGCCGCGACCCGGTCCCGGTAGGTGCGTACGGCCGACGCGTCGCGGTAGGGCTCCAGCCGGCGCTCGAAGTCCCGTACGTACTCCACCGCCCGGACCGACCGCATGTCCATCGCCTGCTGCGCCGCCTCCGCGCCCAGGGCGCACGCCTGGTCCAGCTCGCCCAGCCCCAGCCGGGCCGTGGCCAGCACCACCCGGCAGAACAGCCGCGAGCGGGCGAGCGCCGGAGCCCGCAGCTGCAGCGAGCGCTCCGCGTGCTGGGCCGAGGCCCGGTACTGCTGGAGGTCCCGGTGGCAGTGCCCGAACTCGTCGGCCAGCTGGGCCTCGTCGAAGGACCGTGCCCAGTGCGGCACGTCGTCCCCGGGCCGGGCCGCGCCCAGCGCCCGCTCTGCGCGGACCAGGGAGGCCGTCGCGGCCCGGACCTCGCCGAGGACGGCGTGGCCGCGGGCCTCCGCGGAGTGCAGCAGCGCCTGCACCAGGGGCGGGGGGCCGGAGCCGACGCCCTGCTGGGCGACGCGCGCCAGCTGGACCGCCTCCCGGCCGTGGCCGAGGTAGACCGCCTGCCGGCTCATGGTGACCAGCACGTACGCCCCGTAGGGCCGGTCCCCGGCGGCCTGGGCCAGCCGCAGCGCCTGGACGAAGTAGCGCTGGGCGAGCCCGTGCGCGGCGATGTCGTAGGAGGTCCAGCCGGCGAGCCGGGTCAGGTCGGCGGCGGCCGCGAAGAGCCGGCGTCCGGTGGTCTCCCCGTAGGTGCCGCGCAGCATCGGCTCGGCCTCGTGCTCCAGGTAGCGCACCAGGGCCTGGCGGGCGTGCCCGCCGCCGTAGGTCTGGTCCAGGGTCTTGAACAGGTCGCTGACCGAGCGCAGTGCGGCGATGTCCCCGCCGGTGACGCGCTGGCCGGGCCCGCGGTCGATCTGCCGCTGGCGGGGGACGGTGCTCCGGCCCTGCGCGGGGACGCGGGCGGCCGTGGCGGCCACCGGGTCCGCGCCGCGGCCCACGTGCTCGTCGGGCCGCCCGATCAGCCAGTCCCGGCTGGGGACGACCAGCCCGGCCGGGGTGAAGGCGATCTTCCGCAGTTCGGCGTGGGAGCCGGAGTCCTTGCGCCACAGCCCGCTGGCGATGTCGACGGCCTCCTCCGGGGTGGCCGCGAACTCCAGGCCCGCGTAGACGGGCGCGCAGGCGTCCAGGCCGAGGTCCTGGGCGGAGAGCCGCCGGCCCAGGCGACGGGTGAACACCTCGGCGATCAGGGCAGGGGTGGTGCCCCGGGGCTGCTGGCCGCGCAGCCACCGGGTGACGGACGTCTTGTCGTACCGCAGGTCGAGGCCGTGTTCCAGGCCCAGCTGGTCGACGCGGCGGGCCAGACCTGCGTTGGAGAACCCGGCTTCCGCGATCAGTGCCGCGAGCTGCCGGTTGGGGACGTGCTGGGCGGGGCGTTCCGTCATCGGCTCCACGGTTTCCTGACGTGACGGACCGGAGTTTCGGCCCTGTGAACGGCGTGAATGTAGCGGCGAACTTCCCTTGTGCCGTCCTCTGTGCCCCATATTCATCCGATCGTGTGCAGAATCGATGGGGCTCTTTACGGCCGCGTCGACGCCCGCCGCGTACGCTGCGCCCCATGACCCCCAGGCCGACCCGGGCGGAGCCGCCCGCCGACTCCACCGCGCAGCCGCTCCGTACACCGGAGATCACCGAGGCGGAGTGCCGCCGGTGCGGCACGTACATCGCGGGGCTCGACGGGCGGTACGCGTGCGGGGTGTGCGGCTGGGTCAACGACCACTCCGAGGGCCACCGGCGGCTGCCGCGCGCGGACGAGGACCCGGACCGGCCGCCCAGGGGGCGCAGACGGCCCCCGCTGCTGCCCGGGCTGCCGCCGGAACCGAAGCCGGAGCCGGACCAGGAACCCAAGCCGGAACCGGCGCAGGGCCGGGAGCCAGAGCCGCAGGCCGGACCTGAACCGGAATCCGGACCGGGGCCGCAGGCGGTCGGCTGAGGGCCCCCGGAGCGGCCGTGGCCGGCCGCCGTACCCTTGGCTGGTGCGGTACGTGCACACAGCAGGTTCAACGAGGAGGCGCTGCGGTGGCTGAGCTTGGGTTTGTCCATCTGGGCTTCGGACCGGACGACTACGTCGAGTACACCGAGGCCTGGGAAGAGCAGCGCCGGGTCCACGCCGCCCGCTTCGCGGACGAGATCGAGGACACCTGCCTGCTGCTGGAGCACGAGCCGGTCTACACGGCCGGGCGGCGCACCGCCGACAGCGAGCGCCCCCTCGACGGCACGCCCGTCGTCGACGTGGACCGCGGCGGCAAGATCACCTGGCACGGCCCGGGGCAGCTGGTCGGCTACCCGATCATGAAGCTGCCGAGGCCGGTGGACGTCGTCGCGCACGTGCGCCGCCTGGAGGAGGCGCTGATCCGCACCGCCGCCGAGTTCGGCCTGGAGACCACCCGGGTGGAGGGCCGTTCCGGCGTGTGGGTGCTGGGCGACCCGGTGGAGCAGCGCCCGAAGATCGGCGGCCTGTCCCTGGACTTCGACCCGCGCCTGCACGACGAGGAGTTCGACGCCCGCCTGAACGGCCCCGAGTACGCCCCCTCCAACGCCGGCCAGCGCCGGGAGGACCGCAAGCTGGCGGCGATCGGGATCCGCGTCGCCAAGGGCGTCACGATGCACGGCTTCTCGTTCAACGTGAACCCCGACAACACCTGGTTCGACCGGATCGTGCCCTGCGGCATCCGCGACGCCGGTGTGACGTCCCTCTCGTACGAACTGGGGCGCGAGGTCGCCATGGCCGAGGTGCTGCCGGTGGCCGAGAAGCACCTGAAGGACGTACTGGAGAACGCCGACCTGCGCCCGCGGGAGATCGAGACCGTCCCCGGGGCGTAGCCGCCGGGGAATGCGTCCGGCCGCCCGCAGGTTGGCCGACGTAAGAGCGTACGAAATTACGGGCGTACCCTGGTGGGCGCCGAGGAATCACAGTCACAGGGAGCCGGTCGTGTCCGCAGTCGCACCCGACGGACGCAAGATGCTGCGCCTGGAGGTCCGCAACAGCCAGACCCCCATCGAGCGCAAGCCCGAGTGGATCAAGACCCGGGCGAAGATGGGCCCCGAGTACACGAAGATGCAGAACCTCGTCAAGGGCGAGGGCCTGCACACGGTGTGCCAGGAAGCCGGATGTCCGAACATCTACGAATGCTGGGAGGACCGCGAGGCCACCTTCCTCATCGGCGGCGACCAGTGCACCCGGCGCTGTGACTTCTGCCAGATCGACACCGGCAAGCCCGAGGCCCTGGACCGGGACGAGCCCCGCCGCGTCGGCGAGTCCGTCGTCACCATGGACCTGAACTACGCCACCATCACCGGCGTCGCCCGCGACGACCTGGAGGACGGCGGCGCCTGGCTGTACGCGGAGACCGTGCGCCAGATCCACGCGCAGACGGCGGGCCGCGAGGGCGGCCACACCAAGGTCGAGCTGCTGGCCCCCGACTTCAACGCGGTCCCGGAGCTGCTGGAGGAGGTCTTCGCCTCCCGCCCCGAGGTCTTCGCGCACAACGTCGAGACGGTCCCGCGGATCTTCCGCCGGATCCGCCCGGGCTTCCGCTACGAGCGCTCCCTCGAGGTGATCACCAAGGCCCGCGCGTACGGCCTGGTCACGAAGTCGAACCTCATCCTCGGCATGGGCGAGGAGCGCGAGGAGGTCACGCAGGCCCTGCGCGACCTGCACGAGGCCGGCTGCGAACTCATCACCATCACCCAGTACCTGCGCCCGTCGCCGCGGCACCATCCTGTCGAGCGCTGGGTGAAGCCGGCCGAGTTCGTGGAGCTGGCGAAGGAGGCCGAGGAGATCGGCTTCTCCGGCGTGATGTCGGGCCCGCTCGTCCGCTCCTCGTACCGGGCCGGCCGCCTCTACCAGCAGGCGATGGACAAGCGCAGCGGAGTCGGAGCGTAGGTTGAGGGTCCGCCCGAGGAACGAGGGCGGGCACTCGGCCGGAGCGGTGGCGACGCGGAGCTGGCCCGAATGCCAGACAAGCGCAGCGGAGTCGTCGCATAGCAGCGTGTGACGTCACGCACAGAAATTACCGACCGGTAACACCGCATCGACGCGGCCCGTAGGCTCTTCGGGGGAAGAGTTCCGACGGGCCGCGTAAATGTTTCATCACCGTTTGACCGACCGGTCATGCCCTGGTAACACCAGTCAGTGACCATGGGTCAACGCACCGCGCACACCGCCGCACACTCGCGCCACCCCCGCAGTGCGCCCCCCGGACCGACGTGAGCACCGTGAAAGGGAACGAGACCATGCAGGCCGCGCCCGTACGCGCCATCGCCATTCCGTCGTTCGCAGAGGCCTTCCGGGGCCTCGAATCGCTGCTCATGAGCGGCGCCCGCCGCAATGCCTGGACCGCGGTCCTGGAGGACCGCCGGCGCGCGAAGGACCGCGTCGAAACCGAGCACGTACTCGAGGCCGCGGCGACCCGGACCCCACAGGCCACGTAAACTTCGCTGTATGGCGAGGAAGGCAAACGCAGAGACTGCTGCGACAACCGGGCGACTGAAGCAGATCGCCCTCACGTACAAGATGACGCGCAAGGCCGACCCGAAGGTCGGTCTGATCCTTGCGGCCGTCGGAATCATCACCTTCGGTGTCTTCCTCGGGATCGGCTTCCTGATCGACCACCCGGTCTATCTGGGCATCCTGGGCTTCCTGGTGGCGTTCCTCGCGACGGCGATCGTCTTCGGACGCCGCGCCGAGCGGGCCGCCTTCGGGCAGATGGAAGGCCAGCCGGGCGCGGCCGCGGCGGTACTGGACAACGTGGGCCGGGGCTGGACGACCACCCCTGCCATCGCGATGAACCGCAGCCAGGACCTCGTCCACCGTGCCGTCGGCAAGGCCGGCGTCGCGCTCATCGCCGAGGGCAACGCCAACCGGGTCAAGCCGCTGCTGGCCGCCGAGAAGCGCAAGCTCGCCCGCATCATGCCCGACGTCCCGGTGCACGACTTCATCGTGGGCAACGGCGAGGGCCAGGTCCCGCTGAAGAAGCTGCGCACCACCCTGCTCAAGCTGCCGCGCGTGCTGTCCGGCCCGCAGGTCACCCAGGCCAACGACAAGCTGCGGGCCATGGGCGACCTCATGAGCAACATGCCGCTGCCGAAGGGCCCGATGCCGAAGGGCATGCGGATGCCGCGCGGCGGAAAGATGCGCTGATGCGCTGAGCCGCTTTTCGTATACGAACAGGGGCGCCCCCGAGCCGATGGCTGCGGGGGCGCCCCTGTTCGTACGTCTGCGGTGACCCGGTTCGCGGCCCCCGGGCGTCAGATGCGGACCTGGACGGCGCGGGCCAGGCGGTCGTGCAGGCCGCGGCCGTCCCGGTCCCAGACCAGCGCCGGGATGACCAGGGCGAGCAGCAGCGTGCGCAGCACCACCCGGCCGAAGCCCAGGCGGCCGCCGTCCTCCGCGACCACGCGCAGGCCCACGAGCCGCTTCCCGGGTGTGAAGCCCACGGTGCCGAGGGTCAGGATGCTCAGCACCACGAAGAGCAGCAGCGTCCAGTTGCCCGTCGCCGTCGCGTTGCCGCCGGTGATCAGCCCGTATGCGATCACCTGGCAGGCGACCCAGTCGACGGCCACGCCGCCCAGGCGGCGCCCGAAGCGCGCCGCGGAGCCGGAGCCCTGCCGGGGCAGGCCGAGCCGCTGGCCCGGGTAGCCGAAGTCGACGCCCATGTCCTCGGCCGCCGCGCGGGGGCCGGAGAGCCACGATCCCATTGCTTGCCTGTTGTCCACCGGACCACGGTACCTGTGGCGCTCCGCGCGCCCCCGGCCGGACCCTGGTTAACTTGTGCGAAACAAATGGGTCATGCTTGGGAAATCCCGTCTGCTTATGGTCGGGTCAGCGTGCGGCACCGCACTGACGCACCACGAGCTATGCAACCCGTCCCTCCCCCGGGGTCGGGAGTAGGAGGAGTTGGATGTTCCAGAACGCCGACGAAGTGAAGCAGTACATCGAGGAGAACGACGTCAAGTTCGTCGACGTCCGCTTCTGCGACCTGCCTGGTGTGATGCAGCACTTCACCATCCCGGCGCGGGCGTTCGACCCGGCGGAGGAGCTCGCCTTCGACGGTTCCTCGATCCGCGGCTTCCAGGCCATCCACGAGTCCGACATGGCCCTGCGTGCCGACATCAGCACCGCGCGCCTGGACCCGTTCCGCCGCGACAAGACGCTGAACATCAACTTCTTCATCCACGACCCGATCACGGGCGAGGCCTACAGCCGCGACCCGCGCAACATCGCGAAGAAGGCCGAGGCGTACCTGGCCTCCACCGGCATCGCCGACACCGCCTTCTTCGGCCCCGAGGCCGAGTTCTACATCTTCGACAGCGTGCGCTTCGCGACCACCGCGAACGAGGGCTTCTACCACATCGACTCCGAGGCCGGCGCCTGGAACACCGGCTCCGAGGAGAACAACCGCGGTTACAAGGTCCGCTACAAGGGCGGCTACTTCCCGGTCGCCCCGGTCGACCACTTCGCCGACCTGCGCGCCGAGATCTCCCTCGAGCTGGACGCCCAGGGCCTCCAGGTCGAGCGCCAGCACCACGAGGTCGGCACCGGCGGCCAGGCCGAGATCAACTACAAGTTCAACACGCTCCTCGCCGCAGCCGACGACCTGATGCTCTTCAAGTACATCGTGAAGAACGTCGCCTGGCGCAACGGCAAGACCGCGACCTTCATGCCGAAGCCGATCTTCGGTGACAACGGTTCGGGCATGCACGTCCACCAGTCGCTGTGGCAGGGCGGCGAGCCGCTCTTCTACGACGAGGCCGGCTACGCGGGCCTGTCGGACACCGCCCGCTACTACATCGGCGGCATCCTCAAGCACGCCCCGTCGCTGCTCGCCTTCACCAACCCGACGGTGAACTCGTACCACCGCCTGGTGCCGGGCTTCGAGGCGCCGGTCAACCTGGTGTACTCGCAGCGCAACCGCTCCGCCGCCATGCGCATCCCGATCACGGGCTCGAACCCGAAGGCCAAGCGCGTCGAGTTCCGCGCCCCGGACCCGTCCTCCAACCCGTACCTCGCCTTCTCGGCGCTGCTGCTCGCGGGCCTCGACGGTGTCAAGAACAAGATCGAGCCGATGGAGCCGATCGACAAGGACCTCTACGAGCTCGCCCCCGACGAGCACGCGAGCGTCCCGCAGGTCCCGTCCAGCCTGGAGGACGTCCTCAAGGCCCTGGAGGAGGACCACGAGTACCTCCTCGCCGGCGGTGTCTTCACCTCCGACCTGATCGAGACGTGGATCGACTACAAGCGCACCCACGAGATCGCCCCGATCGCCCAGCGCCCGCACCCGCACGAGTTCGAGCTGTACTTCGACATCTAAGCCGCAGGCGATGAAGAGCCGCCCCCGCTGCCGTTCCGGCGCGGGGGCGGCCCTGTTTTTGCCCTCCGGGTACGCCGCCGGCAGCTCAGGGCGAAGGCCGGGCCGTTCCCCGGGCCTCGCCCGACCGCGCCAGCAAGGGCATCGACCCGGTCAGCTCGCGCAGGCTGCGGACCGCCAGCTCGGCGGGGGAGCCCGGACCGGTGCGCGGCGCCTCCGTGGGGGCCCACAGCTCCAGGGCGATGCGGATCGCGTCCGTGGCGGCCGCGGCGAGGAGACGGACCCCGAGCGGGTCGGCGTCCCGGCCGGTCAGGCGGGCGATCACCGGGACGAGCTGTTCCTCGGAGTCCTGGTTCACGCGGTACCAGACGGCGCGCAGCGCCGGGTCCCCCGCCGCGGCGCGGAGCAGGCCGCGGGTCACCTCCAGGCCCTCCTCGACGGTCTGGGGGTCGGCGAGGGAGCGGGTGATCGCGCGTTCCAGGGCCTCGCCGAGCGGGGTGCCGGGGGCTTCCTCCGCGAGCACGCTGCGCCACCGCTCGCCGCCGGTCGCGAGCAGCGGGCCGACGGCCTCCTGCTTGTTGCGGAAGTAGCGGTAGAACGTGCGCAGGGCGACCCCGGCGCGGTGTGCGATGTCTTCCGCGGTGGTGCCGTCGGGGCCGTGCTCTGCGAACAGGGCGCAGGCGGCACGGGCGATGTCGAGCTGTGTGGCGGCCTTGCGGCGCTCGGTCAGCGACTGCGCCCCGGGGCCGGTCTGGGGGGAGTACGGACGAGGGGATCTCACGCCTGAAGCCTACCCTTCCGCTTGTGCGGAGATGCGCGCTTTGACACCCTGGCAAATCGTGTCGCGGCGCGGGTACGCTCGCCCCATGAACCGTTTCGAAGGACGCCGAGTCCTCATCACCGGCGGCGGCTCCGGCATCGGCCGCGCCACCGTCCACCGCATCCTCGCCGAGGGCGGCCGCGTCCACACCGTGGACGTCAGCGAGGCCGGCCTCAAGGAGACCGCCGACCAGGCCCGCTCCGCCGGCCACGGGGAACGGCTCACCACCGCCCTCCTCGACATAGCCGACGAGGCCTCCGTCCAGGCCGGGGTCACCGCCGCCGTCGGGCTCCTCGGCGGGCTCGACGTGCTGGTCAACGCCGCGGGCATCCTGCGCTCCGCGCACACCCACCAGACCGGCCTGGACCTGTGGAACAAGGTCATCACGGTCAACCTCACCGGGACCTTCCTGATGATCCGCGAGTCCCTGCCGGCCCTGCTGGAGGGCGACGAGCCGGTCGTCGTGAACTTCAGCTCCACCTCGGCCTCGTTCGCCCACCCGTACATGTCCGCGTACGCGGCCAGCAAGGGCGGCATCCAGTCCATGACGCACGCTCTGGCCGCCGAGTACAGCAAGCAGGGCCTCCGCTTCGTCGCCGTCGCCCCCGGCTCCATCGAGAGCGGCATGACGACCGGCGCCGGCCCCGGCCTGCCCGAGGACACCGACTGGAGCCTGTTCGCGAAGCTCGCCCCGGCCATCGGCCAGGGCTTCGCCGGCCCCGAGACCGTCGCCGGCGTCGTCGCGATGCTGGCCTCGCAGGACGGTGCCTTCATCACCGGCACCGAGATCCGCATCGACGGCGGCACCCACTTCTGACCGGTCCCCGCGCACCGTCAGGGCCTGAAGCGCGCCCACAGCCGGGGGAAGCGCTCCGCGAGCACGGCTTCGTCCTCGAAGTCCAGCGGGGTGCCCTCCGGCTCCGCCGACTGGAGGGGAACACCGAGGTCCGGCGCGACCGTGCCGGTCAGCTGCTCGTACGCCTCGTCGGCCGCGTACCCGAGCTCCTCGCCGTCCCCGTCGATCTCCTCGTCGAACTCGTCGAGGAGCTCCGCCAGCTGGTCCGGGTCGTGGACCGCTCCTTCGAACACCTCGCGACCCTGGCCGATCAGCCAGCACCGGAAGTAGTCGAACGCGTCGTCGCTCGCCCCGTCCAGGAGGACCCAGGCAGCCCCCCACAGGTCCCAGGTGTACGCCCGGTTGTACCGGGACTCGAAATGCCGGGCGAAATCCAGGACGGAGTCCGGATCGAGCTGCGCCAGCCGCTCCACGAGCAGGTCGGCGTGTTCCACCGGGTCGCCCTCGGCGGCCGCCCGGGTGCTGTCGACGATCTCCCAGAACTCCGTCTCGTCCATTCGGTCCCCTCGAACTTCTCGAAAGCGGCCCGCGCGGATGACGTGCCGTAGTACGTTCGGTGCCTGCCTTGCGGCAAGGGCCAGGGCTTGGCCTTCATGCGGGCTCGCGGCCCACGTGAGAAGCCTCCCGGACTTCGTCCGGGAGGAGGAGTCACCACCGCTTCAGCATCACTGCTGGACGACATCGACGCCACCGCGCGTACGGCGAAGGCCGGTATCCATCCCCCAGAGGGACGGATACCGGCCTTCGCCGTACCGACAGTGCCGGGCCTAGAGGCCGTAGCGCTCGCGGGCCTCCTTGACGGAGGACGCCGCCACCTCGCCGCGGCGGGCGAGCTGGGCCAGGGCCGCGACCACGATGGACTGCGCGTCGACGCCGAAGTGGCGGCGGGCGCCCGCACGGGTGTCGGAGAGGCCGAAGCCGTCCGTGCCCAGCGAGGTGTAGTCCTGCGGGACCCACTGGCTGATCTGGTCCGGGACCTGGCGCATCCAGTCGGAGACGGCCAGCACCGGGCCCGGGGCGCCCTCCAGCACGCGGGTGACGTACGGGGTGCGCTCCTCGCCGCGCAGCAGGGCCTCGTCGGCCTCCAGCGCGTCGCGGCGCAGCTCGCCCCACGAGGTGGCGGACCACACGTCGGCGGCCACGTTCCAGTCCGCGGCCAGCAGCTGCTGGGCCTCCAGGATCCAGTGGATGGCCGTACCCGAGGCCATCAGCTGGATCTTCGGGGCGTCAGCGGCCGGGGCGGCCTCGCCCAGGTCGGCGGCCGTGTTGAAGCGGTACAGGCCCTTGACGATGCCTTCCTCGACGCCCTCGGGCATGGCCGGCTGCGGCTTCGGCTCGTTGTAGACCGTCAGGTAGTAGAAGACGTCCTCCGGGTTCTCCCCGTACATGCGCTCCAGACCGTCCTTGACGATCACCGCGATCTCGTACGCGAAGGCCGGGTCGTAGTTGAGCGAGGCCGGGTTGGTGGCCGCGATCAGGTGCGAGTGGCCGTCGGCGTGCTGCAGGCCCTCACCGGTCAGGGTGGTGCGGCCTGCCGTGGCGCCGACGATGAAGCCCTTGCCGAGCTGGTCGGCGAGCTGCCACATCTGGTCGCCCGTGCGCTGCCAGCCGAACATCGAGTAGAAGATGTAGAAGGGGATCATCGTCTCGCCGTGCGTCGCGTACGACGTGGCGGCGGCGATGAAGTCGGCCATGGCGCCGGCCTCGGTGATCCCCTCGTTGAGGATCTGGCCGTCCTTGGCTTCCTTGTAGTACATCAGCTGGTCGCGGTCGACCGGCTCGTACGTCTGGCCCAGCGGCGAGTAGATGCCGGCCGACGGGAAGAGGGACTCCATACCGAAGGTGCGGGCCTCGTCGGGGACGATCGGCACCCAGCGGCGGCCGGTCTCCTTGTCCCGCATCAGGTCCTTGACCAGGCGGACGAAGGCCATGGTGGTGGCCATCTCCTGCTTGCCGGAGCCCTTGAGCAGCGGGGCGTACGACTTGTCGGCCGGCTGCGGCAGGGCCACGTGGTGGACCTTGCGGGCCGGGGCCGGGCCGCCGAGGGCCGCGCGGCGCTCGTGCAGGTAGCGGACCTCGGGGGAGTCGGCGCCCGGGTGGCCGTACGGAACCACGCCGTCGGCGAAGGCGCTGTCCGGGATCGGGAGTCCGAGCAGGTCGCGCATGCCCTTGAACTCGTCGATCGTCAGCTTCTTCATCTGGTGGTTCGCGTTCTTCGACTCGAACCCGGCACCCAGGGTGTAGCCCTTGACGGTCTGCGCCAGGATGACCGTCGGCGCGCCCTTGTGCTCCAGGGCGGCCTTGTACGCGGCGTAGACCTTGCGGGGCTCGTGGCCGCCGCGCGAGGTGTGGAAGCACTCGGAGATCTTCGCGTCGGACAGCAGGCCCGCGAGCGCCACCAGGGCCGGGTCGCCGCCGAAGAAGTGCTCGCGGATGTAGGCCGCGTCACGGGTGGCGTACGTCTGGAACTGCGCGTCCGGGGTCTCGCGGAGACGGCGGACCAGGGCGCCCGTGGTGTCGAGCCGGAACAGCTCGTCCCAGGCGGAGCCCCACAGGGTCTTCACGACGTTCCAGCCGGCACCGCGGAACTGGGCCTCCAGCTCCTGGACCACGCGGAAGTTGGCGCGGACCGGGCCGTCGAGGCGCTGCAGGTTGCAGTTGATGACGAAGGTCAGGTTGTCCAGGCGCTCGCGGGAGGCGAGGGCGAGGGCCGCCGTCGACTCGGGCTCGTCCATCTCGCCGTCGCCGAGGAAGGCCCAGACGTGCGAGTTGGAGGTGTCCTTGATCTTGCGGTTCTCCAGGTAGCGGTTGAACCGCGCCTGGTAGATCGCGGACAGCGGGCCGAGGCCCATGGAGACGGTGGGGAACTCCCACAGCCAGGGCAGGCGCCGCGGGTGCGGGTAGGAGGGCAGGCCGTTGCCGCCGGACTCCTGGCGGAAGTTGTCGAGCTGCTGCTCGGAGATGCGCCCGTCGAGGAAGGCGCGGGCGTAGATGCCGGGGGAGGCGTGGCCCTGGACGTAGATCTGGTCGCCCGAGCCGTCGGTCTCCTTGCCGCGGAAGAAGTGCTGGAAGCCGGTCTCGTACAGCCAGGCCGCGGAGGCGAAGGTGGCGATGTGGCCGCCGACGCCGTACTTCGAGCCGCGGGTCACCATGGCGGCCGCGTTCCAGCGGTTCCACGCGGTGATGCGGGCCTCCATCTCCTCGTCGCCGGGGAAGGCCGGCTCGGCGGAGGTGGGGATGGTGTTGACGTAGTCCGTCTCCAGCAGCTTCGGCAGGGCCAGGCCGGCGGCCTCGGCGTGCTGGAGGGTGCGGCGGAGCAGGTATTCGGCGCGGCGCGTACCGGCGGCCTTGGCGACGGCGTCGAGCGAGGCCGCCCATTCGGCGGTCTCCTCGGTGTCGCGGTCCGGGAGCTGGTCGAGCTCGCTCGGAAGCTTTCCTACGGGGTCGGACATCGGTGTGCGCCGCCTTCCGGACAAAGGAGAGGTGGTGAAGAAGAACCCTGACGGGCAGGACAGGGTGGGCGGACCCGGTGGGGTCCGCGAAGACTGTAAATCCCTGATCGATGATCGATCAAACGATTGAGTCCAAGTTAAGGCACATCAACGAAAAGTCGGCACGCGGTGCCATCGGATCGGACACCGCGTGCCGGGCAAATCGGGGCAGAAGGGGCGCCGCTCGGGGCCTCAGGCCCGGGGCGCACACCCCAGTACGTGCCGCTTCACCAGCACCCCGATGTCCGGATCCTGAGTGCGGAAGGCCTCGACGAGCGCCGCGTGCTCCTCCGCGTACGACTTCTGCACCGTCCCCAGCCAGCGGATCGACAGCGCCGTGAACACCTCGATGCCCAAACCCTCCCAGGTGTGCAACAGCACGCTGTTCCCTGCCGCCCGCACCATCTCCCGGTGGAACCCGACCGTGTGCCGCACCTGCGCCGTGCCGTCCGACGCCCGGTCGGCCTCCCACAGGGCCGCGACATGCGGCTCCAGCGCCGAACAATCCACCGCCAGCTTCGGCGCCGCCAGCTCCGCCGCGATCTGCTCCAGGCCCGCCCGGACCGGGTAGATCTCCTCCAGGTCCACCGCCGTGAGATTGCGCACCCGGACGCCCTTGTTCGGCGCCGACTCGATCAGCCGAAGCGTCTCCAGCTCGCGCAGCGCCTCCCGCACCGGCGTCTGGCTGACCTCCAGCTCGACGGCGATCCGCCGCTCCACGATCCGCTCGCCGGGCTTCCAGCGCCCGCTGACGATCCCCTCCACGATGTGCTCGCGGATCTGCTCGCGCAGCGAGTGCACGACGGGTGGGGTGATCATCGGGGCTTCATCTCCTGTAGGGGCATGCACAGCTCTGATGCGTAGACAATACGGCGCAGTAGGCCGAGGGGGAGCGTCCGCACACAGGGCCGCCGGGTGAGGCTGGTTACAGCCGCCGCTCCCGCGCGAACCGGAGCCATGTCGGCGCAGCCCCAAGCGGCTTGAGCGGAGTCCGCACCGGGGGGCACCGGAACTCCGGGCCGATCAGGCGCACCGCTTCGGGGGCGGGGGGGCGAGGGAGGAACAGGAGGGCGCGCAG
>NZ_JACBGN010000143.1 GCF_013401435.1 Streptomyces sp. BR123 | reverse complement strand
AGACAGCGTCCGAGCTCCCCCGCCCGCACCGACGCCGCCGCCTCCGGATCGCCCTCGCCGCCCTCGCGGCGCTCGCGATCGCCCTGCCCGCCGCGGACGCCCTCGCCCGCGAGCGCGGCGAGAGCCGACTCGCCGACCGGATCGCCGCCCGCCACAAGGACCTGCGGTCGGCGCCGCAGGTGGAGATAGGCGGCTATCCCTTCCTGCTCGACGCCGCCCGCGGCGCCCACCCCGAGGTACGGGTCACGGCCGACGGCCGCACGCCCGACGGGAGGCCGGTCAAGGCCGCGGTGGACCTGAAGGAGGTCACCCAGGGTCCGGACGGCTACTCCGCCGCGGCGGTCGACGCCCGGTTCACCGTGCCGTTCGAGGCCCTCGCCACCGAGGCGGGCAGGAGCGTGCGCCTGTCCGACGCCGGGGACGGCCAACTGCGGGTGGAGCGCAGCGCCTTCGGCATTTCGGCGGTCGTCACGGCCCGGCTCGCGCTGAAGGACGACACCGTCACCCTCCAGGCGACCAAGGCCACCTTGGCCGGGCGCCCCATCGACCCGGCCAATCCGCTGATCACCGAGGCCCTGGCCGGGAAGCGGTGGGAGCTGCCCGCCCTGCCGTTGGGGCTGCGGGCCTCGGAGGTCTCGGTGGGGCCCGACGGGGTCACCGCGCGTGCCCGAGGGGAACGGCTGGCCCTCAGCTGACACGGGCGCCGGCCGGCTGCCCGCCGGCCGGCGCCGGGCTCACTCGTAGCGATAGAGGAGCGACTCGCGCTCGCTCTGACGGATCTGTTCCAGCGTCAGGTCAGGCAGGTCCAGGTGGGAGAGGGTGATCTCGGCGGAGCTGGGCGCAGCGTCCTCCGGGAGCCATTTCTCCGGCTTCCAGGCGCCGCTGCGCAGGAACGCCTTCGGGCAGTGCTGGTACGCCTCCTCCACCTCGACGACGATCGCGCTGCGTGGCGGCTTGCCGACCGGGGTCAGCTGCTCCAGCAGCCGCGGGTCCGCGGAGACGCAGGCCTTGCCGTTCACGCGCAGGGTGGTTTCCCGGCCGGGTATGAGGAAGATGAGGCCGGCGCGGCCGGTCTCCACGATGTTGTGGGCGCTGTCCAGCCGCTTGTTGCCGGTGGCGTCGGGTAGGGCGAGGGTGCACTCGTCGAGGACGGCGACGAATCCGGCCGGCCCGCCGCGCGGTGTCACGTCGCAGCGGCCCTCGGCGTCGGCCGTGGCGACGAAGACGAGCGAGGAGCGGCCGATGAAGGCGCGGGCGACGTCGTGGATCCGGTCCACCGCCTTGCGCCGGACCATCTCGCTCGGCGGGTCGTAGATCTCGCGCAGCCGGGCGGCGTCCTGGACGGCGGTGGACTTCAGGGCCTCGAAGGTGCGGCCGGTCGGCCGCTGCACAGTGGTCACGTGGCGCCACTATAGGAAACGGGCGCCCGCTCCGGGTCGGAAGAACCCGGGGCGGGCGCCCGTTCGTTGTCCTGTTGCCGGACGGACCGTCAGGCGCGCGGCGCCGGGAAGGTCGGGTACTCGACGCCCGAGACGTGCTGGACGACGCGGATGACCTGGCAGGAGTAGCCGAACTCGTTGTCGTACCAGAGGTACAGGATCGCGTTGTCGCCGTCGACCTTGGTGGCGCCGGCGTCCACGATGGAGGCGTGGCGCGAGCCGACGAAGTCCATGGAGACGGCGTCGGGCGCGGTGGTGAAGTCGATCTGGCGCTTCAGCGGCGAGTGCAGCGAGACGTTGCGGAGGTAGTCGAGGACTTCCTCACGGGTGGTCTCGCGGCCCAGGCGCAGGCTGAGGATGGCGATCGAGACGTCCGGGACGGGGACGCGGATCGAGCTGCCGGTGATCGGGGCCTTGAGCTCCGGCAGCGCCTTGGCGACGGCGGAGGCGGCACCGGTCTCGGTGATCACCATGTTGAGCGGCGCGGAGCGGCCGCGGCGGTCGGCCTTGTGGTAGTTGTCCAGCAGGTTCTGGTCGTTGGTGAACGAGTGGACGGTCTCCACGTGGCCGCGCAGCACACCGTACTCGTCGTCCATGGCCTTCAGAGGCGGGACGATCGCGTTGGTCGTGCAGGAGGCGCAGGACAGGATGCGCTCGTCCGGCTTGATCATGTCCTGGTTGACGCCGTGGACGATGTTCGGGACGTCGCCCTTGCCCGGGGCGGTCAGGACGACCTTGTCGATGCCGGGTCGCAGGTGCTTGGAGAGGCCCTCCCGGTCACGCCACTTGCCGGTGTTGTCGATGAGGATGGCGTCCTTGATGCCGTACGCCGTGTAGTCGACCTCGGAGGGGTCGTTGGCGTAGATCACGCGGATCGCGTTGCCGTTGGCGACGATCGTGCTGTTCGCCTCGTCGACGGTGATCGTGCCCTGGAACTGGCCGTGGATGGAGTCGCGGCGCAGCAGCGAGGCGCGCTTGACCAGGTCGGCCTCGCCGCCCCCGCGGACGACGATGGCGCGCAGGCGCAGGCCGTTGCCGGAGCCGGCCTTCTCGATCAGCAGGCGGGCGACGAGGCGGCCGATGCGGCCGAAGCCGTAGAGGACGACGTCGCGGCCGGTGGAGCGCTCCAGCTTGTTCTCGCCGGTGGCGCCGGCGACGGCCTCGGCGGTGAACTCGGCCACCGAAAGACCGCGGTCGTCGGTCTTGTGGTTGGCGGCGAGCATGCCGATGTCGATCTGCGACGGGCCGAGATCGAGGGTGGTGAGAGCCTGCAGGAACGGCATCGTCTCGGTGACCGAGAGCTCCTCGCCGTCGATCTGCCGGGCGAACCGGTGGGTCTTGAGGATGCTGACCACCGACTTGTTCACCAGGGAGCGGCTGTGCAGCAGGATCGTGACATCCCGCTCGCGGTGCAGCTTCCCGATGATCGGGATCATCGCCTCCGCGATCTCCTCGCGGTGGTTCCAGTTGGTGAACGAGTCGTCGTTGACAGTCACAGGCTTATCTTTCGAGCTAGGCGGCGCTCATATGCTAACCCCCTCATAGTTTGATCATTCAAGAGGTACCCCTGTGGGATTCGACCATCCGGCGTCGCGAGTGCGCCGAAATGGCCGAATGCGCCGTTTTGCCAGTCCGGTATGCGGTCGGCATGCGGCTTTCGTCCGGGTGATCCGGTTGCCGGTCCCGCAGTGCGGTGGATCGCGGGCCAGTCTTCGCCGACAGCGTGCGGTCCAGCCGGCGGACGAGGCGGCAGAACCGGCTGTCCGGCCTGGTCGCGGACCTGCCCCCGGAGCAGGACATCACCGACGGCTGGGAGCGGACTCCCGGGGCCGCGCCTACTGCACCGAGGCGTGCACCGACCTGCCCGGCGCCTCGACGACTGCCTGCACGGGCACCGGGACCGCCGCATCGAGCGGTCCCGGCGGGGGTCTCGCCGCTCACGGGCCCCGGTCACAGCCCGCACGAGCAGACGTACCGCCGCACGGAGGGGTACGTGATCGCCGCGCGGGCCCGCGCGGTGAACTTCGCGCTGCACCGGCTCAACCGCCCGCGGACCTGACGCACTTTCATCTGTTCTCCTGGGCCTGGTGCAGGCGGCCGTGCACACCGGCCGGACCGAGGCGGCCCGTCTCCGCCGCCGCACGGGTCCTGGCTGCGCCGCCGGCGCCGACGCCGCCGCCCATGACGTACTGCGCGACGCCGACCAGGCGTTCCGCGACCTGCGGGCCGAACCGCGGGGGCAGCGCTGCGCCCCGGGAACTGCGCGCGGCCGGGCAAGTCGTTGAAGGCGGCGGCTGCTGCGTCTCGCCGCGGACCGTCGCCGCCCGCCTCCACGGGATCTTCCCTCGCCTGGGCCTCACCTCCCGCGCGGTCCTCGCCGTGCCCCTCGAGTTCTGGTCAGACGGGCGGGCCCGCCCCTGGAGGCGACGGGCGCAGCCCCGCGGGGGACAATGGGTGGCGGAGAGTCATGTTCCCCTTCACCCTGCGGGCCATCCGGTCATGGGCCGCGGTGCTGGCCTGCGCGGCGGTCGCATGGGGTGGTACCGCCGACCCGGCGGCGCCCGCCACGACAGTGCTCCCGACCCGCGCGACGGAACGGATCGAGCTGGATCCGACGACGGGCCCGCCCGGCAGCCGGGTGGGCGTACGCGGCTACGGGTTCGAGAACTGCCGGACGCCTGTGCAGGGCGCCGTGGGTGACGTGAGCAAGACGCAGTCGCCGGAGCCGGCGTCGTACAGGGCGGATGTGGTCGAGGTCCGCATCGACGGGGGCGGCCCCAGCATCGCCACGGCCGACCTGGACACCGGCGAGTTCGAGACCGACGTCACGGTACCGTCGGACGCCTCCGCCGGTACCGTGGAGGTGACGGCCGAGTGCACGACCAACTCCAAGATCAGGGCGACCGCTCGGTTCAGCGTGAAACCAACTCCCGTGCCCGCCTTGGCTCTGGACCGGACCACGGGGCCCGTGCGAACCGCCGTCCGGGTCACCGGTTCGGGATTCGACTACTGCGCCGTCAAGGGCAGCGGCAAAGCCCAGTTGACGTGGGACGGCAGCCCTCTGGACGGCGTGGAGCCGACCGCGGTGGATCCCGAGAACGGCACGTTCTCGGCCGGCATCGAGGTTCCGGCCGATGCCGCCCCGGGCGACGAGCACAAGGTGACGGCCACCTGCGTCGGATACGAGTCGGTCTACGCCGAGACGCCGTTCACGGTCGAGGAATCCCCCGAACCGACCGTCGAACCTACCGAGACGCCCGAACCGACCGTCGAACCCACCCCGACACACGAACCGACCCTCGAACCCACCCCGACACACGAACCAACCCTCGAACCCCCCGGCTCACCGGACGTGGCGCTCGCCCCCACCGAGGGGCCGGCCGGTGCGGATCCCGTCACCCTTACCGGTTCCGGGTTCAACTGTCCCTTGGTGAACGTTTTGTGGGACGGGGGATCGCTCGGACCACCGGTCGGGGCCACGGGCAACGGGTCGTTCACCGTGAGCCTCGTCGTTCAGGCGGGCGTGCGGGCAGGCGACTACACGGTGCGGGCCGAGTGCCAGTCGAACCGGGGTGTGGCCGACGAGGCCACGTTCCGGGTGACGGACGGCCCGGTTCCGCCGCCGCCTCCCACCCCGAGGCCGCAACCGGACTCCGCCCCCACGCCCGTCATCACGACCGATGCGACGGACGGCCCGACGGACGGCCCGACGGACGGCCCGACGCCCGCCCGGACGTCGTCGGACGGCCCGGGCACCGCGGAGGGGGCCGTGCCCGTCGGCCTGGTCGTCGGCGCGAGCCTCGTCGGCATGGTCCTGATCGCCGCCTTCGGCGCCTGGCGGCTGGTCCACCGCCACCGCAGCCCGCACCGGGTGCAGGGGCAGGTCAGCGCCCGGCTGCGGCCCGCCCCGGCGGTGAGCTCCGTGGCCGAATCCGCCGCCGAGGAGGGCGGGGCCGGGTCGCACACGATCCGGCTGGAGCCGCACGCGGATCCCGGCGAGCAGACCGTGCAGGAGAACACCGCGCAGGAGAAGGAGGACGACACATGACCGCCGCCCCCGCCCCGGGCCTCGCGCCCCTCACCGTGGGCGCGTTCCTGCTCGGGCCGCAGGCCGTCGAGTCCGCCGAGGCCATCGCCGACACCCTGCACGACCACCACGCGGCCACCGGCATCCTGCCCGGCGGGCAGGGCCTCGCGGGCGCGGCGGACCGGGCCGTGGAGTCCGAGCTCGCCCGCGTCGTCAACGGCTTCCTCGAACTCGACGTGTTCGCGCTGCTGGCCCACGGTTGGGCCAAGCACTCCGAGCTGCGGGCCGCCGCCCACCGGACCCGCCTGTCCCCGGACGCCCCGGAGCTCGTCGCACTGGCCACGCACAGCATCACCTCCGCCCACCACCCCAGCGTCGAGCTGCTGGTGGACGGCACCCCGGTCAGCACGGTGGAGGTGGAGCTGACCCTCGTCTTCCACGTGCGCGCCCTGGTCGCGGCCGTCGAGAGCGGGCGGCTGACCGAGCTGCACAGCGGGCAGTGCGACATGGAGGCGAAGCTCGCCGTCCGGCAGATCCCCGTCGCCGCCCGTGAGGGGCGGCTGGCGCTGCCGCTGGGGCGGCGCCTGCACTCCCCGATCGACCTGCTGCCGCCGCAGGCGCCGCCGCCGCCCGCGCGGCCCCCTCACTTCGGGGCGGGGTAGACCCTGGACTGCTTGACGCTGCCGAAGGCGAAGCTCGACTCGATCGAGGAGATGCCGGGGATGGCGTGGATCCGGTTGCGCACCAGGGACTCGTACGCCTCCAGGCTCTCGATGACGACCCTGAGCAGGTAGTCGCTGCTGCCGGCCATCAGGTAGCAGTCCTGGATGTGCTCGATGACGGCGACGTGCTCCTCGAAGACACGCACGGCCTCCGCGGTGTGGCGTTCCAGTCGTATCCGGACGAACACGGTGATCGGCAGGCCGTACGCGACCTGGTCGACCATGGCCGTGTAGCCGCGGATCAGGCCGGCCTCCTCCAGCCTCCGCACCCGGCGCAGGCAGGGCGAAGGCGACAGCCGGACCCGGTCGGCGAGCTCCTGGTTGGACAGGCGGCCGTCGCCCTGCAATTCGCGGATGATCTGCAGATCGACTGCGTCCATGGTCACTCCTTGGCAGATTCTGCCTCCAAGCTATGCCTGAGCGGCAGAACTGGCAATCGCCTGCCCCGACGAAAGCTCTAGCGTTGCCTTGTGGCCGGATCCGGCCCCTGGATCTGGAGGACATGACCGTGGTCGCCGTGAAGACCGTGCCCGCCGGCGCGCCCGCGCCGGCGCCCCCGCGAGAGCGCGCTGCCGGCGTCCGCGGGCTCTCCCCGCAGGCACAGGGCATGATCGCGCTGGTCCTGACCGTGCTGATCTGGGCCGCCTTCGCGCTCAGCGCGCGGGCCCTCAGCAGCTCCTCCCTGCAGCCCGCCGACGCCGCGCTGCTGCGCTTCGGCGTCCCGCTCGTCGTCCTCGCCCCCGCCCTGTGGCGGCGGCGCCGGGCGCTCGCCGCGGTGCGTCCGGCCGCCGCGCTCAAGGTCGCCTGCGGGGCGGGGGTGCCGTTCTTCCTGGCCGCGATGTACGGCGGCTCCCTGACCTCGGCCGCGTTCGTCGGCTCGATCGTGCCGGGCATGGTCCCCCTGTTCGTCGCCGCGCTGATGATCGCCGGCGGGCGGGGCGCGCCCCGCGGTACCCAGGCGGCCGGGCTCGCGCTGATCGCGGCCGGTGTGGTCGCCCTCGTATGGCGACATGTCTTCCCCGTGAACGGCTCGGTCCTGGCCGGCGCCGGCGTCCTGCTCGCCGCCAGCGGGCTGTGGGCGCTGTACACCGTCGGGTTGAAGGAGGTGGAGCTCGACCCGGTCGGCTCGATCGGCCTGCTCTGCCTGCCCTCTTTCGCGGTGATGGCCCTCCTGGTCCTGACCGGGGTGCTGCCCAGCGGCCTGCGGTCCGCGGCGGGCTCCGACATCGTCCTGTTCCTGGTCGTGCAGGGGCTGGGCGTCGGGCTGTGCGCCGGCCTGCTGTACGCCTTCGCCATCCGCCGGCTCGGCGCGGAGCGCAGCTCCGCCGTCGGCAGCCTCAGCCCCGTCCTCGTGGTCCTGCTCGCCGTTCCGCTGCTCGGCGAATCGCCGACGCTCGCCGTGCTCGTCGGCGTGCCGCTCATCGCGGCGGGGGTCTTCCTCGCCAACCGGCGCCCCCGCACCCTGCCCCGCCCCGTCTCCGCCCGCTGACCGCCGATTCCCGCCAGAGGTTCCCGCAATGCTTGAGCTCCTCCTTCCGCCGCCCGTCGACCCGCTGTGGGACCTGACCGAGGCGTACGGCGCCGACGCCCGGCCCGAGCGCCTGAACCTCGTCCTCGGCGTCTACCGCGACGACACCGGCGGGACCCCGGTCATGGCGGCGGTCCGCGAGGCCGAGATACGCCTGGCGGAACGTTCCCTCTCCAAGGAGTACCGCGGGCTCTCCGGCAATCTGGCCTTCAACCGCGCGATGCTGTCGATGGTGCTGGGCGAGGGCGGTGCCGCCGAGCGTGCCGTCGCCGTCCAGACCGTCGCGGGCAGCGGTGCGCTGCGGCTGCTGGCCGACCTGGTCTGCCGGACCCGGCCCGGCACGACGGTGTGGATCAGCGACCCCGCCTACGTGAACCACCGGCCCATCCTGGAGGCCGCCGGGCTGAGCGTGCGCACGTACGCCTGGCTCGACGCGGAGGGCCGGCCCGACGCCGAGGGCCTGCTGCGGGACCTGGGGCAGGCCCGCCGCGACGACGTCGTGCTGCTCCAGGGCTGCTGCCACAACCCCACCGGCGTCGACCCGTCCCCCGAGACCTGGCAGGCGCTTGCCGACCTGGCCGTGCAGGCCGGGTGGGTGCCGTTCGTGGACCTGGCGTACCACGGGCTGGGCGACGGCCTGGAGGCGGACCTTGCGGCCACCCGGATGCTCGCGGAACGGGTGCCGGAGATGCTCGTCGCCATCAGCTGCTCGAAGAACTTCGGGCTCTACGCCGACCGCACCGGCTGCGCGATCGTGATCGGCGCCTCCCGGCCGTCGCTGCGCCATGTGGAGACGGCCCTGCAGAACGCGGCCCGCACCCTGTACTCCATGCCTCCGGAGCACGGGGCCGCGGTGGTCGCGACGATCCTGGAGGACGACGGGCTGCGGGCGCTGTGGCGGGCCGAGTTGGACGGGATGCGCGGCCGCATCGAGGCCAACCGCAGCGCTCTGGCCCGCCGGCTGGCCTCGCTCGGCCGGGCCGACCGGGCCGAGTCGCTGGCGCGGCAGAAGGGCATGTTCTCGATGCTGCCGCTGAGCCCCGACCAGATGCTCCGCCTCCGCAACGGCTTCGCCATCTACGGCACCACCGCGGGCCGCATCAACATCGCCGGCATCCCGGCGGACCGCATCCCCTGCCTGGCCGACGGCGCTGTTCCGGCGCCCTGCGGAGACCGGGCCACGGCCGGGACAACGGACTCCCCGGGCCCGGCACCGGGAAGCCCTCCGTGCCCGGGCACGTGTCCGCGTGTCGCGGGCCCCCATCAGGCATACGGAAAGATGATCCCATCAGCCTGTGTGCAGAACGCATGCACGAGAGCAAACGGGGGAATCGGTGGCCGAGGACACCTTGCCCGAGCCGGCGCAACTGCCGCTCACGCCGGACGAACTGAAGAAGCGCAACCTTGGCCATGGGCCCGTTCTACACAGCGCCGCCCGCCGACAGCTACGCGGATCCCACGGTTCCGCGCCTGTCCCAACAGGCACCTTCGCCGCTGCAACCACAATCGCCGTTCCTCAAGCCGCCCTTGGGGGCCTCTGGGCCCCGCGGCCCCCACGGTGAGCTTCCCGGGCAGCGACTCAAGATCGAGCCTGCCATCCTCAACAAGGCGGCCGGCAGTGCGGACGAGATACACACCGCCTTCACCAAGCCGGCCGCCGCCCTGGAGACGCCGGCGAAGGCTGCGGCCACTGCCATGGCGGGGTGGGAGACGGAGTACGCGCTCCGGGCAGCCCACAAGCAGTGGGAGACCCCGGCCGGAACGGTGGCGGGCTGGCTCGCCCACATCGCCGAGAGCCTGCGGGCCGGAGCCCGCGACCACACCAAGACGGATGCCGCGATCGAAGAGGCCTTCCGCGGGATCACGCCGCGCCGGTCGCTGCTGGAGGGACTCTGATGGCTTCCTTCCGGGAGATCCTGGACACCGACCTCGGACCGCTGCAGAAGCTTGCCGACCAGTGGCGGACCACGCACAAGGACATCAGCGGCCTGGGCAAACGGGTCCAGGCCCTCAAGAAGCTCCTGTTCACCGACCTGCCGGCGATCGCCACCGGGGACCCGAAGCACCTGGGCGAGGCCTTCACCGGTTCGTACTCCGTCAACTACGACGTCAAGGGCCAGGACCCGGACGGCTCGCTCGTCGTGGAGTACACGCTGGAGAACGACACCAGCAACGAGTCCTTCCTCCACTTCATCGGGTACTACGCCTGGCTGGAGAAGACCAACAAGGAAGAGGGCACCTTCTCCACCGTGTCCCAGACGATCAAGTGGACCGAGCGCATACCTGCGGGAACGAAGTAGCAGCACGATGAACCATCGCATCCGGGCCGCAACGGCCCTGCTCATCCTCACCTGGCCGCTCACCGCATGCGGGGGGCCCGGCGGGGCGGGCCCCTTCGAGCGCTGCGTTCCGGAGGAGAGCTCCACAGCAAGCTCGGCCGAGCTGGAAGGCAGCTACGAGGGCTCCCTGGAGGCCAAGGGCACGCGCCTGGTGCTGACCACGCGGCCGGGCGTGGCCGGGGGCACGCTCACCGTCGAGAACTGGCCCACCGGCGATTCGTTCCGCAACGAGCTGGGCCCCGCCTTCAGTGGCACGGGCACCTGGGAGATCACCCGCCCCTCGGGTTCGGAGAAGTCAGCGTTGCTGCGCCTGCACTTCGACCCTCCGAAGCCGGACCTGCCCACACCGGACACCATCGACCTGCTGTCCATCGGCGTCGACGCGAAGCGCACCTTCCTCTACGACAACACGGACCCCGACACCTGCCCGGACTTCCGCCTCCAGCTGCAGAGGAAGTGACCCGGGGCTACGACGCGGCGGCCGGGCCCCGGGAGTTCCGGGGCCCGGCCCCTCGGGCGAAGAGGCCGGCAGGACGGGGTGTCACCGCAGGCTCCGTGAGGGGCGTGGCGGGGGCCGACGGGACCTGATTCATCATCAGGTCGATTGTCCCGGACTCTTGACTCTCCCGGTGGCAGTGGCGATCCTCGTCGCGAATTCGCGCGGGACATGACATTCAGCCGGCCTCGGGCGGTCTGCGTCCTCGACCGCGCCCTCCGCCTCCCGATGACGTGAGTGGTGATGACCATGACCCGACTACCACCCGGCCGCAACAGGCCCTTCGCGGTGCTCGCGGCCCTCCTCGCCGGCCTGCTGGCCGTGGCCCTCGGCCCGGTGTCCGGAGCCTCGGCCGAACCCGCCGCCGGATCCGCCAGTGCCCCGGCCGAGACCGGCTGGTGGGTTCCGACGGCACGGCCCGGCCCCGATTCCCAGATCAATGTCACCGGCGAGCCCTTCAAGGGCACCGACGCCCAGGGCCGGGTCCGCGGCTTCGTCGACGCCCACGACCACATCATGTCCAACGAGGGCTTCGGCGGCCGCCTCATCTGCGGCAAGCCGTTCTCGGAACAGGGCGTCGCCGACGCGCTCAAGGACTGCCCCGAGCACTACCCCGACGGTACCCTCGCGGTCTTCGATTTCATCACCAAGGGCGGTGACGGCAAGCACGACCCCAACGGCTGGCCGACGTTCAAGTACTGGCCCGCACACGACTCGCTGACCCACCAGCAGAACTACTACGCGTGGATCGAGCGGGCCTGGCGCGGCGGCCAGCGGGTCCTCGTCAACGACCTCGTCACGAACGGGGTGATCTGCTCGGTCTACTTCTTCAAGGACCGCGGCTGCGACGAGATGACCGCCATCCGCCTGGAGGCGCAGAAGACGTACGACATGCAGGCCTACATCGACCGGATGTACGGCGGCCCCGGAAAGGGCTGGTTCCGGATCGTCACCGACTCCGCACAGGCCCGCGACGTCATCCAGCAGGGCAAGCTGGCCGTCATCCTGGGGGTGGAGACCTCCGAACCGTTCGGCTGCAAGCAGATCCTGGACATCGCCCAGTGCAGCCGGGAGGACATCGATCGCGGTCTGGACGAGCTGTACCGGATCGGCGTGCGCAGCATGTTCCTGTGCCACAAGTTCGACAACGCGCTGTGCGGGGTGCGCTTCGACGAGGGCGCCCTCGGCACCGCGATCAACGTGGGTCAGTTCCTCTCCACGGGCACCTTCTGGAAGACCGAGCAGTGCACCGGCCCGCAGCACGACAACCCGATCGGCCTGGCCGCGGCCCCCGCCGCGCAGAAGGAGCTCCCGGCGGGCGTGGCGGTGCCCTCGTACGCGGCCGACGCGCGCTGCAACACCCGCGGGCTCACCGAGCTCGGCGAGTACGCCCTGCGCGGGATGATGAAGCGCAAGATGATGCTCGAGATCGACCACATGAGCGTCAAGGCCGCCGGCCGCGCCCTGGACGTCCTGGAGTCCGAGTCCTACCCGGGTGTGATCTCCTCCCACAGCTGGATGGACCAGGGCTGGCTGGAGCGCCTCTACAAGCTCGGCGGCTTCGCCACCGCCTACATGGGCGGCGCCGAGGGCTTCAGCGCCGAGGCGAAGCGCAATGCCGCGCTGCGCGACAAGTACGGCGTGGGCTACGGCTTCGGCACCGACATGAACGGCGTCGGCGGCTGGCCCGGCCCGCGCGGGGCCGACGCCCCCAACCCGGTCCGCTACCCGTACCGCAGCACCGACGGCGGCTCGGTCATCGACCGCCAGACCACCGGGCAGCGCACCTGGGACTTCAACACCGACGGTGCCGCGCACTACGGCATGGTCCCCGACTGGATCGAGGACATCCGGAACGTCGGCGGCCAGGAGGTGGTGGACGACCTCTTCCAGGGCGCCGAGTCCTACCTGCGTACCTGGGGGGCGTCCGAGAAGCACAAGGCCGGGGTGAACCTGGCCGCGGGCGCGGCCGCCTCCGCCAGCTCCACCGAGTGGAACCCGTTCGTCAGCTACGCGGCCGGCCGGGCCGTGGACGGCAGCCGCGGCTCCCGCTGGGCGAGCGACTGGAGCGACGGCCAGTGGCTGCGCATCGACCTCGGCTCCCCGCAGCTCGTCAAGCGGGTCACCCTCGACTGGGAGCGGGCGTACGGCCGGTCCTACCGCATCGAGGTGTCCTCTGACGACGCGAACTGGCAGACGGTCTGGTCCACGACCACCGGGGACGGCGGCCTGGACACCGCGCAGTTCTCCGCAGTGCCGGCCCGCTACGTACGGATCCACGGCCTCGGCCGCGGCACCCAGTGGGGCTACTCCCTCTACGAGGCGGGCGTCTTCAGCAGCTGACGGCGCCGCCGAAGAAGAGGCACCCGCTGCCCCGGGCCGGGGCCGGCCGGATCCCGCAACCGATCCGACCGGCTCCGGCCGCCTGCGCTCCCGCGCCCACCCTCCTGCGGAAGGAGACGGAACACCCATGCCACGGATGCCGTTGGCCGAGCGGCGCCGGCAGCTGACCGAGGCCGCGATCCGCGCGATGGCCCGCGACGGCGTCGCCCGGACGACGACACGCTCCATCGCCGCCGAGGCGGGCGTGTCGCTGAGCGTCTTCCACTACTGCTTCGACTCCAAGCAGGCGCTGCTGGAATCGGTCATCGAGACGATCACGGACCACTACCTCGGCGTGGTGAAGGAGGCGATCCGGCCGCGCGCCACCCTCCACGAGACGGTACGGGCCGGCTTCCGGGCCTACTGGGACCACGTCCGCGCCCGGCCCGCCGAGCACATGCTCACGTACGAGCTCACCCAGTACGCCCTGCGCCAGCCCGGGTTCGAGCACCTCGCGCGGCGCCAGCACGAGCTGTACTGCGCGACGTACGCCGAGCTGCTCGGGCAGGTCAGCGGCGGGCCGGGCTTCGAGCTGAGCGTCCCGGTCCCCGTGCTGGCCCGCTACCTGGCCGCCATGACGGACGGGCTCACCCTCAACTTCCTGGTCCTCGGCGACGACCGCGCCGCGGCGGAGATCCTCGACATGGTCACCGAGCACGTCGCCGGGCTGGTCCTGGCCGGGGATCCGGTGGACGTGGTACGCACCCCCGCCGGCTGACCGGCGGGGTCAGCCGGATCCGGCCGCCCGGCTACCTGGCCCCCGACCCCGAGCGGCACGCGCCCCGGCCCCGGCCTGCGCGCGCCGTTCAGTACGGCCGGGGCGACATCACCAGCGGCTGGGCGGCGTCGGGCGCCTCCAGAACGCAGCGGGGGACGCCGGGGCCCGGTGTGGCGCGTACGACCACCGGCGTCGGCGGTACGGTCGGCAGCTCCACGTGGACGAAGACGGGCCGGTCACCGTGGGTGGTGGCATGGCCGGTCTCCTTGCCGTCGACGAGGACCTCCACCTCCACCCGGTGCCCCGTCTCGACGGTCGCGCTGACCGAATGCCCGGCATGGTCGATGTGGAAGTGATGGCGTCGTCTCATGGGGTCGCCTCCGGGCCGGGCACACTGGCACACCACCCCCTGCTCCAGGGTAGACGCGGGCGGTGCACCCTGCAGCGGACGGTTTGGCTTGCCGCTCGATCCTCAATACGATCCGGCGATGATCACAAGAAAATGGGTGGCGGCCGGGGCGTGCGGCCTGCTGGCCACGCTCGCGGTCGGGCTGTTCCCGGCGAGCGCGGCGGCAGGCGAACCGGTGGGGAAGGATTCGCCCAAGGTCGAGCTGGTGCTGGATGTCAGCGGCTCGATGCGGGCCACGGACATCGACGGCACGTCCCGCATGGCGGCGGCCAAGCAGGCCTTCAACGAGGTCCTGGACGCCACGCCCGACGAGGTGCAGCTCGGGATACGGACGCTCGGGGCGACCTACCCGGGCGACGACCGGCAGCTCGGCTGCAAGGACACCAAGCAGCTCTACCCGGTCGGCAAGCTGAACCGGACCGAGGCCAAGACCGCCGTGGCGACCCTGGCCCCCACGGGCTGGACCCCGATCGGCCCGGCGCTGCTGGGCGCGGCCGAGGACCTCAAGGGCGGGAACGCCACCCGGCGGATCGTGCTGATCACGGACGGCGAGGACACCTGCGCCCCGCTCGACCCGTGCGAGGTGGCGCGTGACATAGCCGCCCAGGGCATCCACCTGGTCATCGACACGCTCGGCCTGGTCCCCGACGCCAAGACCCGCGACCAGTTGGTCTGCATCGCCGAGGCCACCGGCGGCACGTACACCTCGGTACAGCACACCGCCGATCTCTCCGGCCGCGTCAAGCAGCTCGTGGACCGGGCGGCGGCCCCCGTCGTCACCCCGGTGGCGACCGAGGGCGCCAAGCAGTGCCAGGGCGCCCCGAAGCTGGGCGCGGGCCTGTACACCGACCGCGAGGCCTTCGGCGAGCACCGCTGGTACCAGGTGGAGGTCAAGCCCGGCCAGGAGCTGCGCGCCTCGGTGAGCATCGGCGTCGACCGTGCCGTCAACGCCGACTACGGCGTGCTGCTGCGGGCCACGACCGTCCACGGCCGGGAGATCGTGCGCGGCTCGGAGGCGGGCGACGGCCGCACCGACGCGATTTCGACGGGTCTGCGCTACCCGAAGGCGGAGTCCGACGGGGACGAGGACGAGGGCACGGCCGGTGGGGGCAAGCCGGTCGCGGAGACCGTCTGCCTCCAGGTCAGCAACTCCTTCTCGGCGCCCGCTTCCGTCAAGACGACCCCGGGCATGCCGGTGGAGCTGACCATCGACCTGGTGGACGGCCCCGACGACACCGCGGACGTGGCCGCGTTCGGCCTCGGCCGCGGCTGGTGGCTGCTCGGCGTCCTCGTGCTCGCGGGTCTGCTCGCGGGCCTCGTGTGGGGCTGGCTCTCCCGCTGGCGTGTCTCGGTCTGGAGGACCAACTGATGCGTACCGTACGGATGGTGACCGCTGCGGTGCTGGCCGCCGGCGGTGTCCTGGCCGCGGCCGGCGCGGCCGCGGCCGACAACACCCCCTCGGCGAGCGCGAGCCCGAGCGGGTCCGCGTCCGGCCCGACGGAGGCCGGCACGGCCTTCCGCACGGCCACGCCGGTCAGGCCGGGCCAGGTGGCCACGGCCGAGGCCTCCACCGGTGACTACCTGTACTGGGTGCTGCCGCTGGACTCCGGGCAGCGGGCCACGGTCAGGGCGACGGTGAAGCTGCCCGAGGCGTCGTCGCGGCACGCGGCGTCGACGTGGCGCCTCGACGTGTACGACGGCCTGCGCCGCCGGCAGCCGTGCACGTACGCCGCGCAGGCCGCGGCGGCGGCCAAGGAGGCCGCGGCGGTCGAGCTGTCGTGCACGCTGCGCACGGTCCGCCCGGGCGCCGAGGCGTGGGCCAACGACCCGCTGCCGGGCAGCTACTACGTACGCCTGACCGCGGTGCACCTGGCCCAGGAGGACCTCGGCCGCAAGGTGCGGGCCGAGCTGCGGGCCGACGTCGACGACACCGGGGGCGCGTTCGCCTCGGACGGTGCGGTGGCCGAGCCGCTCGTACCCGGCATCACGGCCCGCGCCGCGGCGGTCGAGGCCGCGAAGAAGGAGGGGAAGCAGCCGCCGGCCGCCGCCGGCGAGCCGGAGGGCGGCTGGTCGAGCGGCCGCTGGTCCGACCGCTGGATCTGGACCGCGGCGGGCGGCGTACTCGCCGCTCTGGCGGGCGTCTTCGGCTACTCCCTCACCCGCGGCCGGGGCCGCCCGGCACAGGTCCCGCCCCGCACCTGATCGGCCCTTCCCCCGTCCGTCCCGGGCGGCGGCTCCCCGGCAGGCGCCGTGGACCGCTGCCCGGGGCGGACTGCTTTCGCGCCTACGCCGCGCCCGGCGGCGGCAGGGGGTGGCCGTCGTCGTCGGTGGCGCCGGACTGGCTGGAGAACCGGGACAGGAAGACGTCGTAGAGGCCGTCGCCGCGGCGGGTCATCGTGGCCCCGTCCTGCCAGGTGCCGTTCTCCTCCCACCACTGGCTGCCGTACGGGTCGCCCTGGTTCTGGTGGACGTTGTGCATGCCGAGCCCCGTGTCGAAGGGCTCGCCGAAGACAAGAACGGGCCGGCCTGGCACGAGGATCGGCTCCAGCGCCGCCGAGGCCTCCAGGTGGCTGCCCGCGGTCCACGGCCGGGCCGGGCTGATCCGCTCCCGGATCCGCTGGATCCAGGCCGGCGGGCGGGGCAGGAAGAGGCAGCCCGGGTGGTCCGCGAGGGCCGGGTGGCGCAGGTAGTCGATGGCCCCCGACCCGGAGCTGCGGTCCAGGTCGTGGTAGCCGGGTGCCGGCGCGTCCACGGGTTCCAGCACCGACGGGTGCAGGGTGAGCACCTTCCACTCGACGCCCACCGCGGACTTCTTGCTGTCCACGTCGACGGCGACCTTGTAGCGGCCGGCGGGCGCGTCGACCTCCAGGTTCACGTGGAACCAGCGGCCCTGGTCGTCGGGCCGGTCGCGGAAGTGGCGGTGCAGGGTCCCCGACAGCACGCCGTAGTTCTCGAAGGGCATGCCCGCCAGTGAACCACCTGCCGGTGCCGGGCGAGGACGGTGCGGGCGTGTCGGCCGACCTGCCCGCGCCCTGCGGTCGGTCCCCGTCACGGACGCCGACGAGGCCGCACCGGAAGCCGGAGAAGGTGCCGCGAACGGTCACGGGCCGGCCGTCCGCGTCGAAGGTGGCGGTCGCGCACGCCTCGGGCATCCCCCCGCCTGCGCCGGGGCGGCCGGGTACAGGACGGCGATGGCGGTCCGGGCCGGAGGCGCGGCGCAGTTCAACGCTCTTCGCATCATCGGGGCTTCCTCCGTTCTCCTCGGGCTCGTTGACGGCCGTCTGATGTCGCGCCGCCGCGCGGCGCCAGAGCGCCCGGCCCGAGGAGTCCGTGGAGGTGCCTCGTGATTCACGAGGGCGCAACGGTCGGCGGCGGGGCCGCGCCCCGGGTTCAGGGATCGATGCCGGAGACGGCCTGGGCGGTGGCCGCCAGTCCGTCGTGGATGGTCGCCGCCATGCTGCTGCTCGCGAGCTGGAAGCCGAGCAGGACGCAGATGAGGGCGTGGGAGAACTTGAGCCCGCCGCTGCGCATGAAGATCCATGCCAGGACGAGGAGCAGGACGGCCACGGAGAGCGAGATCACCACAGATTCCTCCTTGTGCGGCGCCATGGTGGCGCAGGAGGG
Source organism: Streptomyces sp. BR123 (assembly GCF_013401435.1). Taxonomy (GTDB): domain Bacteria; phylum Actinomycetota; class Actinomycetes; order Streptomycetales; family Streptomycetaceae; genus Streptomyces. The sequence continues at coordinate 203 of NZ_JACBGN010000143.1, read as the reverse complement.
GGTGCTCCCGGGCGAAACCGGTGTCCGCCGTACGGGTGTTGACCGTCCGTGACGGCCGGTCAGTGCTTGACGATCTCGACGACCGTCTGCCGCACGGGTCTTGCCCGGCCGCCTGCCCGCGTGCCATATATGTCTAGACCTTTACGAGGACCACGAGGAAGCGGAAGCCGAGGAGGGCCTGTGCGACGCCCCCACCCGCCCGC
>NZ_JACBGN010000142.1 GCF_013401435.1 Streptomyces sp. BR123 | reverse complement strand
GAGCCCGAGGGCGCCCCCGTACCCCGGCCGGAGGCGGCCCCGACGCCCGCACTGTCGCCGGACAAGTCCGCGGACACCCCGGCGGACGACGCGACCCCCGAGCCCGCGGCGGCCCCGGAGCAGGCGGAGCACGCCGAGCCCACCCCGCTGTCGCTCACCAAGGCCCCGGAACCGGAACCGCAGCCCGGGGCAACCCCGCAAGCCCCCTCGGCCGCCGACCCGCAGCCCGCCGCGGCCGGGGTCACCGCCCCGGCTGCCGCCGCGGCCCCGGCACCGGAGCCGGCCTCGGCACCGGAGCCGGCCCCGGCTGCGGAGCCCGCCCTGGAGGCGGCGCCCGTCGTGGCCACCGCCGAGGTTCCGGCCGCCCCGGCCTCCGGGCCCGCCCCGGCCGCTGCAGCGCCGGCGCCCGATGCCCGGGCCGCGCCGGCTCCGGGATCCGCCCCGACTGCGGCCCACATCGCCCAGCACGGCTTTGCGGCGCCCTTCCCCGACACCTCGACCGTGCCCGGATACGGCGTCCCCGGCGGGTACGCGCCGCCACAGGCCGGACCGTGGGCAGCGCACGCTGCCGGCGGTGCCTGGTTCCGGCAGCCCGCCCCCGTCACCAACGGCCTGGCCGTCGCCGCCCTCGTCGTCGGCCTCGTCTCCCTGCCCCTCGGCCCGATCCCGTTCGTCTTCTGGCTCGGCGCGATCCTCGGTGTGACCGCCGTCGGCCTCGGCATCGGCGCCGTCAACCGCGCATCGGACGGCGCCGGCCGCAAGACGATGTCGGTCATCGGCACCGTCCTCGGCGTACTGGGCATCGCCGCCTCCGTCGGCGGCTACTTCGTCACCCAGAACGTGATCGACCGCCTCGCCGACGAGGCCGCCGAGTCCCGCTTCGACGAACCCGGCCGGGACGACGACCACGACCTCGGCGCCGACGAGCCCTGGCCGCCGAACCCGTCCGCGATCCCCGGGCTCCCCGCGCCGAAGCCGTCGCGCTCCGCGCCGCCCACGGGCCCCGGCATGACCACGCCGCTCCCGTTCGGCGAGACGTACACCTACCCGAACGGCATCAAGGTCAGCCTCTCCGCCCCGAAGGAGTACGTGTCGAAGAACAGGTACTCGACCGTCCGCAACGCGGTGCAGATCACGGTGACCATCACCAACGGCTCCGCCGAGAACCACAACGTCATCCGCGCCGTGCCCGAGGTCCGCGACGACAAGGGCATGACCGCCCCGCTCGCCTTCGACGGCAGCGAGATGCCCAGGTTCATCCGCGGCGACATCCTGCCCGGCCAGTCCGCCGGCGGGATCATCACCTACGAGGTGCCCGAGGGCACGACCAGCCTCAGCGCCTCGATCTCTCCCGGCATTCTGATGCCCGGCGCGAAGTTCGCAGGCCCGATCGGCTGATCCGGCAGCCGTCGGCAGCCGCCGCGACGCACACCCGCACACCCGCAGAGCCGCAGAGCCGCAGAGCCGCCGGAACCCTTGCGGCACGGGGCTTCCAGGACATCGCGTCAGAAAGACGATTACACTGGGGCCCGTGCCTCAACTACGCCTCGCTCTCAATCAGATCGACTCGCACGTCGGCAACGTCTCCGCCAACGCCGACTCCGTCGTCCACTGGACCCGGCACTCCGCCGAGCAGGGAGCCCACCTCGTGGCGTTCCCCGAGATGATGCTGACCGGGTACCCCGTCGAGGACCTCGCCCTGCGCGCCTCCTTCGTCGAGGCCTCCCGCGCCGCCCTGGTCGGGCTGGCCGAGCGGCTGGCGGCCGAGGGCCTGGGCGAGGTGCCGGTCATCGTCGGCTACCTCGACCGCTCCGAGCGGGCCGCCCCGCGCCTGGGCCTGCCCGCCGGCTCCCCCGAGAACGCGGCCGCCGTCCTGCACCGCGGCGAGGTGGTGCTCCGGTTCGCCAAGCACCACCTTCCCAACTACGGCGTGTTCGACGAGTTCCGCTACTTCGTACCCGGCGACACGCAACCGGTGATCCGCGTCCACGGCGTCGACGTGGCCCTGGCGATCTGCGAGGACCTGTGGCAGGAGGGCGGCCGGGTGCCCGCCACCCGCTCGGCCGGGGCCGGCCTGCTGATCTCCGTCAACGCCTCCCCGTACGAGCGCAAGAAGGACGACGTCCGCCTCGAACTGGTGCAGAAGCGGGCCCAGGAGGCCGGCTGCACCCTGGCCTACCTCGCGATGATCGGCGGCCAGGACGAGCTCGTCTTCGACGGCGACTCCATCGTCGTCGGCGCGGACGGCCGGGTCATCGCCCGCGCCCCGCAGTTCTCCGAGGGCTGCGTCCTGATCGACCTCGACCTGCCCGCGGCGTCGGCCGAAGCCCCCGAGGGAATCGTCGACGACGGGCTGCGGATCGACCGGGTGATCCTGTCCGAGGAGCCGGTCGAGCCGTACGAGCCGACCGTCCCCGGCGGTTGCGCCGACCGCCTCGACGACGACGAGGAGGTGTACGACGCGCTGGTGGTGGGCCTGCGCGCGTACGTCAAGAAGAACGGATTCCGCTCCGTCCTGATCGGGCTCTCCGGCGGCATCGACTCGGCGCTCGTCGCCGCGATCGCCTGCGACGCGATCGGCGCGCAGAACGTGCACGGCATCTCGATGCCCTCGAAGTACTCGTCGGAGCACTCCAGGGGCGACGCGGCCGAACTGGCCCGCCGCACCGGCCTGAACCTCCGCACGGTGCCGATCGAGCCGATGTTCGACGCGTACATGGGGTCGCTGGGCCTGACCGGCCTGGCCGAGGAGAACCTCCAGTCCCGGCTGCGCGGCACCCTGCTGATGGCGGTGTCCAACCAGGAGGGCCACATCGTCCTCGCCCCCGGCAACAAGTCGGAGCTGGCCGTCGGCTACTCCACCCTGTACGGCGATTCGGTCGGCGCGTACGGCCCGATCAAGGACGTGTACAAGTCGGACGTGTTCCGGCTCGCCCGGTACCGCAACCGGGCCGCGGCCGAGCGCGGGGAGACCCTGCCCATCCCGGAGAACTCGATCGTGAAGCCGCCGAGCGCCGAACTGCGCCCGGGCCAGGTGGACACGGACTCGCTGCCGGACTATCCGGTGCTGGACGCGATCCTGGAGCTGTACGTGGACCGCGACCAGGGCATCGAGGCGATCGTCGCGGCCGGGTTCGACCGGGAACTCGTGGCCCGGACCCTGCGGATGGTGGACACCGCCGAGTACAAGCGCCGCCAGTACCCGCCGGGCACGAAGATCTCCGCGAAGGGCTTCGGCAAGGACCGCCGCCTGCCCATCACCAACGGCTGGCGCGAGCACGCCTGACGCAGCCGCCCGCGCGGCGGGCAGCAGCCGCTACTTCGTCACCGTCACCCGGGCCGCGACCGGCAGGTGGTCGCTGCCGGTCTGCGGCAGGGTCCAGGAGGCTTCCGGCTTCATCCCGCGGACCATGATCTGGTCGATCCGGGCCATCGGGAACGGGGCCGGCCAGCTGAAGCCGAAGCCGTCGCCCGCCGCGCCCTGGGTGGAGCGCATCTGCGAGGTGACCTCGGACAGGGAGCGGTCGTTCATGGTGCCGTTGAGGTCGCCGAGCAGGATGACCTTCCGCAGCGGCTCGGCGGCGAGCGCGGCACCCAGCGCGTCGGCGCTCTTGTCCCGCTGGTTGGCGGTGAAGCCGGCGTTCAGCTTGACCCGGACGGAGGGCAGGTGGGCCACGAACACGGCGACCTGTCCCTGCGGGGTCTCGACGGTGGTGCGCATGGCCCGGGTCCAGCCCAGCCTGATGTCGACGGGCTTGCCGGAGCTCAGCGGGTACTTGCTCCACACGCCGACGGTGCCCTCCACGGCGTGGTATTTGTACGTGCCCGCCAGCGCCTGCTCGTAGGCGGGGACGGCGCTGCCCTTGAGCTCGGTCAGGGCCAGGACGTCGGCTCCGGCCTTGGCCACCGAGCGGGCCGTACCGCGCGGGTCGGGGTTGTCGGCGTCGACGTTGTGGGCGGCGACCGTCAGGTTGCCGCCGGTGCCGGACTTGTCGGTGACCAGGCCGCCGAAGAGGTTCACCCAGACGACGGCCGTCAACAGTATCGCGATCAGCGCCGTGGCGGACTTGCGCACGACCGCGGCGGCGAGCAGCAGCGGAACGAACACGCCCAGCCAGGGCAGGAAGGTCTCGGTGAGGCTGCCCAGGTTGCCGACGCTGTTGGGCAGCTCCGCATGGAGGATCATGACGAGCGCCAGCAGCCCGGCGAGCGCCGCGATCACCACCCCCCGCCGCCAGATGCCCGGATCGCGCCGCAGCTCGGCCACGCGGCGGCGGAGGCGGGATCCGCGGGGCTCGGGCTCCGAGCCGCCGTTTCCCGTCTCCGCCATGTACGCCTGTGCCATGCCACTGCCCTCGCTGCCGTGCTCGCGCTCCGTCCCCCCACCATGACCCTAGGCGATGGACGCAGACTTCCGTGCCGTTGATCCGGCCGTACGTCCGGGAGGACGAACGGCCATACGCCCCGGGTTCCGGTTGTCACGAAACGCGCACATTCGGTCCGCGCGCCCCCTTCGCACCTTGCGGACGCCCGGGCGACACCCGCAGTGCGCGCCTCCCGGTGAGGTGTGACGGGACGGCCGCTCCCTCCACTTTCGCGCCCGGCCGGGCAGGTGCCACCATGGGGGTGAGTCCGGGGACGCCGTGAGGGCGCCTCGAGATGACATCAAGGAGCAGTTGCAATGACGCATGCCGTTTCGCCTGCCCGCGAAGCCGCCTCCGCCACCCTGTACGGAGGCACGGGCACCCGGCGGATCACCGTCCGCGACCTGACGCTCGCCAAGGAGCGCGGGGAGAAGTGGCCCATGCTCACCGCCTACGACGCGATGACCGCGTCCGTGTTCGACGAGGCCGGCATCCCGGTCATCCTCGTCGGCGACTCGATGGGCAACTGTCACCTCGGCTACGAGAACACCGTCCCGGTGACGATGGACGAGATGACGCTGCTGTCCGCGGCCGTCGTCCGCGGCACCCGGCGGGCGATGGTCATCGGTGACCTGCCCTTCGGCTCGTACCAGGAAGGCGCCGTCCAGGCGCTGCGCAGTGCCACCCGGCTCGTGAAGGAGGCCGGTGTCGGCGCCGTGAAGCTGGAGGGCGGCGAGCGCTCGCTGCGCCAGACCGAGCTGATCGTGCAGTCCGGCATCCCGGTCATGTCCCACCTGGGCCTGACCCCGCAGTCCGTCAACGCCATGGGCTACCGGGTCCAGGGCCGCGGCGACGAGGCCGCGCACCAGCTGCTCCGCGACGCCAAGGCGGCACAGGACGCGGGGGCCTTCGCGGTGGTCCTGGAACTCGTACCGGCCGAACTGGCCGCCGAGGTCACCCGGTCGCTGCACATCCCGACGGTCGGCATCGGCGCGGGAGCGGACTGCGACGCGCAGGTGCTGGTGTGGACCGACATGATGGGCCTGACCGGCGGGAAGATGCCGAAGTTCGTGAAGCAGTACGCGAACCTGCGCGCGACCATGACGGACGCGGCGAAGGCGTTCGCCGAGGACGTCGTCGGCGGAACGTTCCCCCAGGAGCAGCACAGCTTCCACTGACGCCGCGGGCCCACCGCCCCACCGACCCCAACGGCTCGGCACGACCGAACCGGCAGCCCGTCGCCCCCCTCCGGGCCGGCGGGCTGCCGCCGTCCCGGCGGGCCTGCCGGCCCGCTGTCCTGCGTTTGCAGGTGCGTTGCCGGTGCGTTGCCGGTGCGTTGTCGGTGCGTTGCCGGTGCGGCCAACGGGTTGTCGGTCGGCTGTCGGTCGGCTGTCGGTGCTTTGTCGGCGGCGGCTGGTCCGATAGGGGCATGACGCGAAACGACAAGAATCCCCAGAGCGGCGGGAACGCCGTGGAGGTGCGGGGACTGGTCAAGCACTTCGGCGAGACCAAGGCCCTCGACGGTGTCGACCTGGACGTCCGCGAGGGCACGGTCCTCGGGGTCCTCGGCCCCAACGGCGCCGGCAAGACCACCCTGGTGCGCTGCCTGTCCACCCTCCTCGTCCCCGACGCCGGAACCGCCCGGGTCGCCGGCTACGACGTGGTCCACCAGCCGCGGCAGCTGCGCCGCACCATAGGCCTCACCGGCCAGTACGCCTCGGTCGACGAGCGGCTGTCCGGCTGGGAGAACCTCTACATGATCGGCAGGCTGCTCGACCTGTCCCGCAAGGACGCCCGCCGCCGCGCCGACGAGATGCTGGAGCGGTTCTCGCTGACCGACGCGGCGAAGAAGGTCGCCGGGATGTACTCCGGCGGCATGCGCCGCCGCCTGGACCTCGCGGCCTCCCTGATCGGGAACCCGGCCGTGCTCTACCTGGACGAGCCGACCACCGGCCTGGACCCGCGCACCCGCAACGAGGTGTGGGACGAGGTGCAGCGGCTGGTGGCCGAGGGCGCGACCGTCCTGCTCACCACCCAGTACATGGAGGAGGCCGAGCAGCTGGCGAGCGAGCTGACGGTCATCGACCGCGGCAAGGTCATCGCCAACGGCAAGGTCGACGAGCTGAAGGCCCGGGTCGGCGGCCGCACCCTGCGGATCCGTCCGGTGGACCCGGCGGAACTGCCCGGCATGGCCCGGTCCCTGGCCGAGGCGGGCCTCGACGGCGTCGCCGGCTCCCAGGCCGTGCCCGACGAGGGCGTGCTGCTGGTCCCGATCCTCAGCGACGAGCAGCTGACGGCGGTGGTCGGGCTGCTCGCGGCCCGCGGCTGCGCCATCGCCGATCTGGGCACGTACCTGCCCAGCCTGGACGAGGTGTTCCTCTCCATCACCGGCCACCCGGCCACGTCCCCTGCGGACTCCGTTCCCACCGGCACGACCGAGGAGGTCGCGGCATGAGCACGACGACTACCGCCCCGGCCCGCGACGCGGCCGCCGGAACACCCGCGCCGAAGTCGGCGCACTCCGGGGAGGGCCGGATCGGCCTGCGCGGCAACCTGCGGCACATCGGCGCCCTGTCGCGCCGCAACGCCCTCCAGATCAAGGCGAATCCGGAGTCGGTGTTCGAGGTCGTGCTGATGCCGATCGTCTTCATCCTGCTGTTCACGTACGTCTTCGGCGGCGCGATCGCGGGCCAGGGCAACCAGGACGCCTACGTCAACTACCTGCTCCCGGGCATGATGGCGATGACGGGCCTGAACATCGCCATGGCGGTGGGCACGGGCGTCAACGAGGACTTCAAGAAGGGCGTCATGGACCGCTTCCGGTCCATGCCGATCGCCCGCTCCTCGGTCCTCATCGCCAAGATCGTGGTCGAGATCGGCCGGATGCTGGTGGCCACCGCGATCCTCCTCGGCATGGGCTTCCTGCTGGGTCTGGAGATCAAGACCTCGGTGCTGGACCTGCTGGCCGCGGTCGGCCTGTCGATGGTCTTCGGCGCCTCGCTGATGTGGATCTTCATCCTGCTCGGCCTGACCATGAAGACGGCCCAGGGCGTCCAGGGGGTGGCGATGCTGGTGCTGATGCCGCTCCAGTTCGGCAGCTCCATCTTCAGCCCGCCGTCCTCGATGCCCGGCTGGCTGCAGTCCTTCACGGACTACAACCCGCTGTCCAACCTGGCCGATGCGGCCCGCAACCTCATCAACGGCGGCCCGGTCGCCCACTCGGTGTGGATGACGCTGGGCTGGGCCGTGGTGATCACCGCGGCCACGGCGCCGCTGGCGGTCGCGAAGTTCCGCAAGAAGACCTGATCCGGTCGGACGGTCCGCTCCGGATCGCGTCCCGGACGGGCCCCGCTCGGGGGGCCGGGTCAGACGAGGGCGGTGGCCTCCTCCAGGGTGAGGCCGCCGCCTTCGGCGTACGCCGCTTCGTAGGCGGCGTCGCCGAGGACCGCCCGGGACAGCTCCTCGGCCAGGGCGGAGTCCTCCCGCTCGATGCTGACCGGGAAGTGGCCCGCGGGCAGCAGGGCCCGGTACGCGCCCAGCAGCCGCGCAGCGTCGTACGCCTGCCCGGGCCCGCCCAGGGCCGCCCGGGAACGGGCCGCCGTCATCAGGTACACGGCGGGCATCTGCGGGGCGACCATCAGGGCGAGCGGGTCCTGGGCGGCGGTGCCCATGGCCTCCCGGAGCAGCACCAGCGCCTCCTCGGGCCGGCCGTCCTGGTTCTCCAGCCAGGCCATGATGCCCAGCAGGAACCCGTCGAAGATGGCGTACGCGCCGAAGGCGAACTCTTCGCGCAGCCGCTGCAGCTGGGCGCGGCCCTCGGGGATGCGGCCGCTGCGCCCGTAGCAGGAGGCAAGGAACATGCGGGCGGCGGGCAGGGCCTCGTTGCCGTACGCGTGGTGGGTGCGCAGGACCTCGGTGAGCAGCTCCTCGGCGTCGGCGGCCCGGCCGCTCTCCAGCAGGACCCCGGCCATCCGCACGCGCAGCACCGTGACCTGGGAGGAGGCTCCGAGCCGCTCGGCGTACTCGATCGCGGAACGGAAGTCCTCGGCGGCGGACTCGTGCCGGCCGCGCTTCTCGTGGGCCTCGGCGCGCGCGGACAGGGCCTCCGCGCAGCCCCAGTCATCGCCCAGCTCGGTGAACAGGGCCAGGCTCTCCTCGGCGTCGCGGACCGCGTCGCCCGCACAGGAGGCTCGGCTCGCGAGGATGTTGGCGCGCATCTGGAGGGCCCCGGCCAGCTCCCAGCGGTAGTCCAGCGCGCGGGCGGTGTCGACGATGGCGTCGACGACCTGCTGGAGCAGGTCCGCGTCACCGGACAGCATCACGGCGTAGACCCACAGCGCGCCGGGGGCGTGGCAGGTCTGCGGCATGCCGGGCCGGTACGCGGCGAGGATCCCCTCGATCTGGTGCCGGACCTCCGGGGAGGTCCAGCTCTCTTTGCTCTGGTCGCGGGCGGCGAGCTGGACCAAGCGGATGCCGCGCCAGGCCTCGGTGAGCCGCTCGCCGCTGTACGGCGGGGGCGTGTCCACGACGCGCTCGTACACCGGCTCGGCAGGGGTGACGGGCGGCTGGAAGGGGTCCGGGCCGAGGGCGCCGGCGGCGTTCGCCCAGTGCCGGGACTCGGCGCGCAGGTCGTGCATCTGCCAGTACCAGACGAGGGAGTGCACCAGGCACAGCACCTCGTCGGTGTCGCGGGCGGCGACGGCCCTGCGCAGGGCGGTGCGGAGGTTCTCGTACTCGGTGGCGAGGCGTGCGGCGGCGGCGCGCTGGCCGCGGCCGCGGAGCAGCGGCTCGGCGGTGCGGGCGAGTTCCCGGTAGTGGACGAGGTGGCGCCGCTCGGTGGCCACCCGGTCGCCGGGGACCTCGTCCAGCCGCTCGCCGGCGTACTCGGCGACGGTCTCCAGGAGCCGGTAGCGCATGCCGTCGGGGGTGGGGGCGGCGGTGACGAGGGACTTGTCGACGAGGGAGCCGAGGAGCAGGGCGACATCGGATGCGCCTTCCGTGCTGCCGGCGCAGACGGCTTCGGCGGCGGCCAGGTCGCAGCCGCCGGCGAACACGGACAGCCGGGCGAGGACGGTTCGCTCCGGCTCGTCCAGCAGGTCCCAGGACCAGTCGACGACCGCGCGCAGGGTCTGCTGGCGGGGCAGAACGGTCCGGGCGCCGCTGGTCAGCAGCCGGAACCGGTCGTCCAGCCGGTCCGCGATCTGGCGGGGCGTGAGCAGCCGGAGCCGGGCCGCGGCCAGCTCGATCGCCAGCGGCAGACCGTCGAGGCGGCGGCAGATCTCGGCGGCGGCCTCCGGATCGTCGCCGGTGGTGAACCCGGGTCGGGCGGCGGCGCCGCGGTCGCCGAGCAGCCGCAGCGCGACCGGGTCGGGCAGCGGCTCCACCGGGCGCAGGAACTCGCCGGGGACGCCGAGGGGTTCGCGGCTGGTGGCCAGGATCCGCACGCCGGGGCAGTGGGTGAGGAGCTGCTCGGCGAGTTCGGCGGCCGCGCCGACGATGTGCTCGCAGTTGTCCAGGATCAGCAGGAGCCGGAGCCGGGCGCAGTGCTCGGTGAGCCGGTCGAGCGGGTTGTCGCCGACGCGTTCGGTCAGTGCCCGCAGCTCCTCGGCGGAGGCGCCGCGCAGCTTGGTCTCGCGGGCCCCGAGGGCGGTGAGCACGGCCTCGGCGACATCGTCCGGATCGTCCACGGGGGCGAGCTCCGCGAACCACACGCCGTCCGGCCAGCAGTCGGCCGGGGCGTGCGCCTCGGCGGCCTCCTGCGACAGCCGGGTCTTGCCGGCCCCGCCGGGCCCGAGCAGGGTGACCAGGCGCGCCTGCCCGAGGTCCGCGCCGATGGCCCGGATGTCCTCCTCCCGCCCGACGAAGGTGGTCAGCCGCGCCCGCAGGTTCCCCCGGCCCCGCGGCCCGGTGGGGCCGTCACCCGGGGGCCGTGCGGACGGAGTCGCCGTGGGCCGGGCGGAGTCCTGCCCCAGGGCGACCGGGTGGCCGGAGCGGGTGGCGGGCCCGGGGGAGGATCCCGCGGCGGGCTCCCGCGCGGGGCCGGCGCCGGAGGCCGGGAGCAGGACGCCCGAGGGGTCGGCGCTGCGGTCGGCGGACGGGACGCCGGACGGGGCGCCGGACGCGGCAGCGGGCCGGGCAGCGCCGGACGCGGCAGCGGCCGGCACGCCGGACGGGGCCAGCAACTCGGCGTGGAGGCTGCGCAGGGCAGGACCGGGGTCGGCGCCGAGCCGGTCGGCGAGGTCCTGCCGGACCTCCGCATAGGCGGCCAGGGCCTCGGCCGCGCGCCCGGAGTCCCGAAGCGCCCGGATCCGGAGCACCTGCAGGGGCTCGTCCAGCGGGTGCTGCGCGCACAGCGCGGCGAGCTCCGGCAGGACGCGGGCCGCCTCCCCGAGGTCGAGGGCCGCGGCGAGCCGCCCCCGGAGCGCGTCCCTCCGTACGGCCTCCCACCGCGCGGCTTCCGCCCCCGGGTCCGGGAGGTCGGCGAGCGCCGGGCCGCGCCACAGCGCGAGGGCCTCGTCGAACAGGGCGGCCGCCCGCGCCGGGTCCGTGTCCGCGGCGGCCGCGGCGGACCGGACCAGCCGTTCGAAGCGGTACAGGTCGACGTCCTCGCGCGCGGCGGCGAGGCGGTACCCGCCCTCCGCCGACCGCACGGCCTCGTGGCCCAGCGCCCTGCGCAGTCGGGCGACCAGCGCCTGGAGGGCGGCGTACGCGTCGGCCGGCCGGTCGCCGTCCCACACCTCGGCCACGAGCAGGTCGGCCGGCACCGCCCGCCCCGGCTGCAGCGCGAGCGCGGTCAGCAGGGCGCGCAGGCGCGCGCCGCCGACGACGACGGGGGTCCCGTCGTCGCGGGTGGCCTGGATGGTGCCGAGGATCGCGTAGCGCACCGGCCCATTGTCCCCGGACCGGTATCCCGTACGGCCCCCTGGCCGGGTAGGTTTCGCCGCATGGGTCATCAGAGCACGCGCAGCGACCGGCAGGTCAGTTCCGTTTTCCTCGGCATCGCCGCGATCATGGCCGTCACGGGGTGGGCGGTGTGGACGGGGTACTCGTCGAGCGCGGGCCTGGCCGTCTTCCTCTTCGTCACGTCGGCGTGGATCGTCTCGCTCTGCCTGCACGAGTACGCGCACGCCCGCACCGCGCTGCACGGCGGCGACCTCACGGTCGGCGCGAAGGGCTACCTGACGCTGAACCCCCTCAAGTACACGCACGCACTGCTGAGCATCGTCCTGCCTGTGATCTTCGTGATCCTGGGCGGTCTGGGCCTGCCGGGCGGGGCGGTGTACATCGAGCGGGACCGGGTGCAGGGCCGCTGGAAGCACAGCCTGATCTCGGCGGCGGGCCCGCTGACGAACGTGGTGTTCGCGGCCGTCTGTACCGCGCCCTTCTGGCTGGGCGCCGTGGACGGCGTCCCGCTCGCGTTCCGCTTCGCCCTGGCCTTCCTCGCGTTGCTGCAGGTCTCCGCGGCGATCCTGAACTTCCTGCCGGTACCCGGCCTCGACGGCTACGGCATCATCGAGCCCTGGCTGTCGTACCGGGTGCGCCGCGAGGTGGCGCCGCTGGCGCCGTTCGGCCTGATCGCGGTGTTCGCACTGCTGTGGGTCCCGGCGGTCAACGCGGCCTTCTTCGGCGCGGTCGAGGGCGTGCTGTCCGCGCTGGGCGTCTCCGACGTGGAGACGTACTGCGGGCACGGCCTGTACCGCTTCTGGCAGGAGACGGACGGCCTGTGCGCCGTCCCCCAGGCCGAGTAGTCCACGACTGGTCCTGCTTCGGGCCCGGGCCCTGCCGCAGGTCGAGCCGGCCCCCGCCCGCCGTGCGGTCGGCGCGAGTCGGCGTACCGCCGGTGGCGGCGGTGGAGCTGCTCCTCGGTCTCCGGGCCGCCCAGGTGCTCCGCTTCTTCCTAGCCGGCGGAGCCGGAGGCCTTGCGGGCCTTGTCCTTGCGCACGTAGTACCAGGCCATGTTGGACGTGAGGCCGGCGAGCAGCACCCACACGATGCCCAGGAAGCTGCCCTCCACGAAGGCGACCACGGCCGCCGCCACGGAGAGGATGCAGACGACGATGGCGAAAACGGCAAGGCGGGGCATGGGGTACGGCTCCTCGGCGGCACGGGTGGGGTCGAGCCACTCCAGTGTCCCCCATGCCCCGCAGTGCCCCCGTAAAGGCACCCGGCGAACACACCCGCCCGGGCGGCGGCAAGGGTCAGACGGGTCAGACGTCGGTGATGCGGAGGCCCGCGTGGGCCTTGTAGCGGCGGTTGGCGGAGATGAGGTTGGCGACCAGGGACTCGACCTGGTGGGCGCCCCGCAGGCGGCCGGCGAAGACTCCGCGCATGCCGGGGATGCGGCCGGCCAGGGCCTGGACGATGTCGGTGTCGGCGCGGGACTCGCCGAGGACCATGACGTCGGTGTCGATCTCCTCGACCGACTCGTCCTGGAGCAGGACCGCCGAGAGGTGGTGGAAGGCGGCCGTGACGCGGGAGTCCGGGAGGAGGGCGGCGGCCTGCTGGGCGGCGCTGCCCTCCTCGACCTGGAGGGCGTAGGCACCCTGCTTGTCGAAGCCGAGGGGGTTGACGCAGTCCACGACGAGCTTGCCCGCGAGGTCCTCGCGCAGGGCCTCCAGGGTCTTGGCGTGGCCCTCCCACGGCACCGCGATGATCACGATGTCGCTGCGGCGCGCGCACTCGGCGTTGTCCGCGCCCTCCACGCCCAGGCCGAGCTCGGCGGCGGCGTGCGCGGCGCGGTCGGCGGCGCGCGAGCCGATGATCACCTTCTGGCCGGCCTTGGCGAGCCGGTAGGCCAGGCCGCGGCCCTGGTCGCCGGTGCCGCCGAGGACGCCGACGACGAGGCCGGAGACGTCCGGCAGGTCCCACGGGTCCTTCGCGGCGGGCTTCTGTGTGCTGTCAGTGGAGGTCATGGAGGTGAGCGTAATGCCGGGTCCGGGGCGATCGAACAGGCATCTGCCTCGCGGTGCGTGACGCTCCCGCTTCCTATCGGACAGGGGCGTGCCAGAGGACTGGCGGGGCGCCCGGGCGGACTCCCGTCCGTCCGTCCGGGCGGGTGCGGAGTCCGTCAGGTCTCCGTCGCGTCCTCGTCCTCCTCGCGGGACTTGTCGTTCCACCTGGGGTCGTTCTGCCATTCGAGGTTGCGCTCCTGCGCGGTCTGCATGGCGTGGGAGGCCTCCTCGGGGGTGGCGTACGGGCCGAAGCGGTCCTTCGCCGGGCACTCGGGCCCCTCCTCGACCTTCCGGTGCACCAGGCAGTAGTACCACTCGCCCGGTTTGCCCACCTGACGCTTCTTGAACAGGGCCATCGTCCTCGGGCTCCTCTCGCCGACGGCTCTGCGCCGGTCCTCCGGTGTTCCGCGCCGTTCTCCGCTTCTCTCTGCCGCCATGCTGCCCCATCCCCGCTGGATACACTCGCTTGCATGTCTGGCCAGTCGCTGCTCGTCCCCGGCGAGCTCTCTCCGACCCGTTCCGTTCCCGGCAACATCCGCCGGCCCGAGTACGTGGGCAAGCCCGCGCCCACCCCGTACACCGGACCGGAGGTGCAGTCGGCCGAGATCATCGAGGCCATGCGCATCGCCGGCCGGATCGCCGCGCAGGCGATGGAGGAGGCGGCCAAGCTGATCGCCCCCGGGGTGACCACCGACGCGCTGGACCGCGTGGCGCACGAGTACATGTGCGACCACGGCGCCTACCCGTCGACCCTGGGCTACCGGGGCTTCCCGAAGTCCCTGTGCGCCTCGATCAACGAGGTCATCTGCCACGGCATCCCCGACTCGACCGTGCTGCGCGACGGCGACATCGTGAACCTGGACGTCACCGCCTACATCGGCGGCGTGCACGGCGACAACAACGCCACCTACCTGTGCGGGGACGTGGACGAGGAGTCCCGGCTGCTGGTGGAGCGGACGCGGGAGGCGCTGAACCGCGCCATCAAGGCCGTCAAGCCGGGCCGGCAGGTCAACGTCATCGGCCGGGTCATCGAGTCGTACGCGAAGCGTTTCGGCTACGGCGTGGTCCGGGACTTCACGGGGCACGGCATCAACTCGTCCTTCCACTCCGGTCTGATCATCCCGCACTACGACAGCCCGCACGCCACGACGGTGATCCAGCCCGGGATGACCTTCACGATCGAGCCGATGCTGACGCTGGGCACCCACGAGTACGACATGTGGGACGACGGCTGGACGGTGGTCACGAAGGACCGGAAGCGGACCGCGCAGTTCGAGCACACACTGGTGGTGACGGACACGGGCGCCGACATCCTCACCCTGCCGTAGGGAGTCGCGACACGGAGGTTTCGACCCCGGGGATGTTTTACCGACAACGCGTCGGGAACACATTGACTTAGGTAAGCCTAAGTATGAGGATCGGGCATGGCGGCCGACCGACCGTGCCGCCGTGCCCCGCATCCACGCCCGACGGAGGTCTTGTCTTGGACGCCTTCTCCACGGTCATCCGTGTCGCCTCGCACGAGCAGCACACCGAGGCCGAGACCTCGACGTTCATGAGCGACCTGCTCGGCGGCCGGCTCGGCGTGGACGCCTACGCGCGCTACACCGAGCAGCTGTGGTTCGTGTACCGGGCCCTGGAGGACGCGGCCGGGTCCCTCGCGGACGACCCGGTCGCGGGCCCCTTCATACAGCCCGAGCTGATGCGCGTCGCCGAGATCGAGCGCGACCTGGCGCACCTGCGCGGCCCCTCCTGGCGCGAGACGCTGGTGGCACTGCCCGCGACCGAGGCGTACGCGGCCCGGATCGCCGAGTGCGCGGCCACCTGGCCCGGCGGATACGTCGCCCACCACTACACCCGCTACCTGGGCGACCTCTCCGGCGGCCAGATCATCCGCGACAAGGCGGAGCGGACCTGGGGCTTCGAGCGCAAGGGCGACGGGGTCCGGTTCTACGTCTTCACGGACATCGCCAACCCGGCGGCGTTCAAGCGGCACTACCGCGAGCTGCTGGACGCGATCGCCGCCGACGACCTGGAGAAGCAGCGCATCATCGACGAGTGCAAGCGCGCCTTCGACTACAACGGGGCCGTCTTCCGGCAGCTGGGCGAGGCGTTCCCGCTCAGCGCCTGAGCCCGACCGCCTTCCCCTTCGGTCCCCGGCCCGGTCAGCGCAGCGGGCCGCCCATCCGGCCGTATGCCGGGCCCGCCTGGGGCGGGGCGCCGAAGCGGACGCGGCCGCCGATCTCGACGGTGCCGTCCGGGCCGGGGGCCGTGAGGATCTGCGACCCCGCGCCCTGGGTGATGTTCAGGGCGCGGTTCAGCTGTGCCGTCAGCAGGACCGCCGCCGAGCCGGTGGCCTCGTCCTCGACGATGACCCCGTCCGGGCGCCGCGGGAAGCCGCGGGCCCGGATGCGGCCCGCGGCCTCGTCCTCCCAGGCCCACGCGTACAGCCAGCCCTCGCCCGGCGGCGGGGCGGGCAGCGCGTCGACCTCGGCGGGGGTGGCGTACTGCTCGGTGCGCTTGCCCTCGACCCATTCGGGCAGGGCCGTGATCCAGGTGAACTCCCCGTCGTAGCGGGCCCGCACGGTGCCGGCCGGCGGCTCCAGTTCCTCGATGTCCAGCAGCCAGGCGACGCCGACCAGCGGATGCCCCGCGAAGGACATCCGCGTGCCGGGGGTGCGGATGTCGACGACCCCGCGCTCGGGGTCGTCGACGAACACCGTCTCGCTGTAGCCGAGTTCGGCGGCCAGGGCCTGCCGGGACGCGTCGTCGGGGCAGGTCCGGCCGTCGCGTACGACACCGAGCACGTTGCCGAAGCGGCCGTCGCCCGCGCAGAAGACCCTGAGTACGTCGAGATCGTTCACGCGGGCATTCAAGCACGGCCCGGTTAAGCCCCGGCTCAGCCCCGTTTCGACCCGGCCCGGGTAGCCCCGGCCGGCCGGGTCAGGAACGGGCGGTACGCCGCCTGCGGGCGAGGGACAGGGCACCTGCGCCGGCCACGACGGCCACGCCGGAGGTGGCGAGCAGCGCCCCGGCCGGGACGCCGGCTCCGGTGGCGGCGAGCGTCCCGCCGGTGGAGCCGCCTGTGCCGCCTCCGACCGTGCTGCCGGCGCCGGTGGTGCCGGTGCTCGTGGTGCCGCCCGTCGTGGTGCCGCCGGTCCGGCCGGTCGTGGGGGTGCTGCCGGGCAGGACGGCGTCCTTGTCGACGGTGACCGACAGGGTGACCGGGTCGGTGGGCTTGCCCGCTTCGTAGGCGGCGTTCCAGTTGCCGATCGCGGCGGAGCCCTCGGCGGTGAAGGCGGCCGGGACGGACGCAAGGGTGAGCACGCCGCCGGTGGTGCGGTACTCGGCCTTGGACAGGTCGAGGGTGGCGAAGGGGATGTCCGCCTTGGTCGCCTCGGGCGTCTTGATGTCGAGCAACAGGGTGCCCTTCCTGCCCTCGGCATTGACGCGCAGGTTGGTGAAGGTCATGTCGATCTCGTGGTCGGGCTGCCGGAAGCGGAGGCTGCCCGCGAAGGAGGCGTTCAGCTTCTGCTCGGCCGCGTCGAGTTCGCCCTTGCCGAAGGCGAAGGAGAAGGTGTTGCCGGCGGCCATCGCGCCGCCGGACGGGGCGACGGAGCCGCCGCCCTTCACCACGTACGTGCGGAACGACTCCTTCACGCCCCAGGTGAGCCGTCCGCCGAGCAGCTGCTGCGGTCCGGAGGGAGCCGGGGAGCTCGCGCCCGGCGAGGGCGCGAGCGTCGGGGCGGGCCCGCCGTTCGACGGCGACGGGGAGGGCGCGGTCGAGCCGGACGGCGAGGGCGCGGACGGCGAGGGCGAGGGCGGGGTGGAATCGCCGTACGTGAGGTCCGCGGTGAGCGGGTCGCCGGCCATGCCCGCGTAGTCGTCGTAGCCGAGCTGGTCGGCGGCCTCCTTGGTGAGGGTGGTGGCGAGCCTGTCCATGGCGGAGCCGGAGAAGGCCACCTCCGCCAGCGGGACGTCGCGGGTGAGCGTTCCGTTCTTGGTGACGTCGGCGGTGAGCCTCTTCGTGCCCGTGTCGATCCGGAGGTTGGCGAGGGTCACCTTGAAGCGGTGGGCGGTCGATTCGAAGGTGACGCTGCCCTTGAAGGCCGCCGTCGCGACATGACTGCCGTTCTTGTCGTACTCACCGGTGGCGGAGGTGAAGCGGAAGGTGCCGTCCGCGTTGGCCGCGGCGCCGTCGGCCGGGGTGATCGTGCCCTTGGCCCTGTCCGTGACGTACGCCCGGTAGCGCGCCAGGACGCCCCAGTCGAGGGTGCCGTTGACGATCTTCAGGGTTTCGGCGGCGGGAGCCGGGCCAAGGGCGGCGGCGGGCGCGGCGCCCACGGCCGTGGCGGGCAGGGCGAGGACGGTGGCGCCGAGCGCGGCAGCGGTGAGGACGGCCGCCACGAGCGATACGGAGCGGCGGGGGGTGGATGAGGACATGGGCTGGTTCTCCTGGAGGGAATGGGGGTGGCGTGCAGCCGCGTACGGCGTGCGGTACGGGAGGCTCAGGGGTACCCGGCCGTTCCGGCTCAGGGGCGGCCCGGCTGTTCGCCGGAGGCGGCCGCCCGCGTACGGCGTCGCCGCACCGACAGCCGTGCGGCGCCGCCGGCCAGGACCAGGAGAGCCGCGGCGAAGGCGGCGTACAGCCCGGTGTCCGACAGCCCGTCCGACGGCCCGCCGGACGGTGCGGCAGTGGGGGACGGCCCTGCCGGCGGGGAGGCGGTGGTCTGCGG
>NZ_JACBGN010000141.1 GCF_013401435.1 Streptomyces sp. BR123 | reverse complement strand
CCGCTGAACCCCGCCCCCGCTCCGGGCTTGGGGGTACCGGAGCGGGGGCGGGGTTCAGCGGGGCGGTCGGCCCTGCCGGGGACGGTCAGCCCATGTGGGGGTAGCCGTACTCGGTCGGCGGGACCAGGGTCTCCTTGATGGAGCGGGTGGAGACCCAGCGCTGCAGGTTGCTCGCGGCGCCCGCCTTGTCGTTGGTGCCGGAGGCGCGGCCGCCGCCGAAGGGCTGCTGGCCGACGACGGCGCCGGTGGACTTGTCGTTGATGTAGAAGTTGCCCGCGGCGAAGCGGAGCTTCTCCATCGCGTCGGCGGCGGCGTGGCGGTCGCCGGCGATGATCGAGCCGGTCAGTGCGTAGGCGGACACCGACTCCATCTGGGCCAGCATCTCGTCGAACTTGTCGTCCTCGTAGACGTGCACGGCGAGGATCGGGCCGAAGTACTCGGTCGTGAAGACCTCGTTCTCCGGGTCGGTGCACTCGATGACGGTCGGGCGGACGAAGTAGCCCTCGGAGTCGTCGTACGTGCCGCCGGCGACGATCGTGCAGGTCGGGTCGGCCTTGGCACGGTCGATCGCGGCCTTGTTCTTCGCGAAGGAACGGTCGTCGATGACGGCGCCGATGAAGTTGGTCAGATCGCGGACGTCACCCATGGAGATGCCGTCGACCTCGGCCGCGAAGGCCTCCTTGAAGCCGTCGTTCCAGATGGAGGCCGGGACGTACGCGCGCGAGGACGCCGAGCACTTCTGGCCCTGGAACTCGAAGGAGCCGCGGGTCAGGGCGGTCTTCAGGACGGCGCGGTCCGCGGAGGGGTGTGCGACGACGAAGTCCTTGCCGCCGGTCTCGCCGACCAGGCGCGGGTAGGACCGGTACTTCTCGATGTTGTTGCCGACCGTCTTCCACAGGTACTGGAAGGTCTTGGTCGAGCCGGTGAAGTGGATGCCGGCGAGCTCGGGGTGGTTCAGGGCCACCTCGGAAACGGCGATGCCGTCGCCCGTCACCAGGTTGATGACGCCCTTCGGCAGGCCGGCCTCCTCCAGGAGCTCCATCAGGAGGACCGCGGAGTGGGTCTGCGTCGGGGACGGCTTCCAGACGACCACGTTGCCCATGAGGGCCGGGGCGGTCGGCAGGTTGCCGGCGATGGCGGTGAAGTTGAACGGGGTGATCGCGTACACGAAGCCCTCGAGCGGGCGGTGGTCGCTGCGGTTCCACACGCCGGCGGAGTTCGCGACCGGCTGCTCGGCCAGGATCTGGCGGGCGAAGTGCACGTTGAAGCGCCAGAAGTCGACGAGCTCGCAGGGGGTGTCGATCTCGGCCTGCTGGGCGGTCTTCGACTGGCCCAGCATGGTGGACGCGGCCATCTTCTCGCGCCACGGGCCGGCCAGCAGCTCCGCGGCGCGCAGGATGATCGCGGCGCGGTCGTCGAAGGAGAGCGCACGCCAGGACGGGGCGGCCGCGAGGGCGGCGTCGACGGCCTCCTGGGCGTCGGCCCGGGTGGCGTTGGCGTAGGTGCCGATCACCGACTTGTGGTCGTGCGGCTGGACCACGTCGAAGCGCTCGCCGCCGCCCATCCGCTTGACGCCGTTGATCGTCATCGGCAGGTCGATCGGGTTCTCGGACAGCTGCTTGAGCTGTGCTTCGAGACGCGTGCGCTCGGCGCTGCCGGGGGCGTACGAGTGGACCGGCTCGTTGACCGGCGCGGGGACCTGGGTCACAGCATCCATGGCGGCACCTCTTCCGGGTGAATTCCTGGCTTCAGCCGACGTGGACCGAAGCGATTGCAGAGCGTGAGAAGCGGTCAGGGCTTGACCGTCGGACGTGGGCCGGCTCAGCCGGCCGGTGGGCGGGCGTCGGTCGTCGTCTCCCAGGGTGCACCTGGGGGGACGCCGTCGGTCGCCCGCCGCCCCATCAGTTCTTGGTGATCATCGAACGGAGGAAGAAGAGCAGGTTGGCGGGCTTCTCCGCCAGGCGGCGCATGAAGTAGCCGTACCAGTCCGTCCCGTACGCGGTGTAGACGCGCATGCGGTGGCCCTCGGCGGCGAGCCGCAGGTGCTCCTCGCTGCGGATGCCGTACAGCATCTGGAATTCGTACTCGTCCAGCTTGCGCCCGGCCTTCCGGGCGAGCTCCTGCGCAATGGCGATCAGGCGCGGGTCGTGCGACCCGATCATCGGATAGCCTTCGCCGTCCATCAGGACCTTCAGGATGCGGACGTACGCCTTGTCGATCTCGCCCTTGTCCTGGTACGCGACCTCGGCGGGCTCCTTGTAGGCGCCCTTCACGATGCGCACGCGGCTGCCGTTCGCGGCCAGGCGGCGGGCGTCGGCCTCGGTGCGGAAGAGGTACGCCTGGATGACGCAGCCCGTCTGCGGGAAGTCCTTCCGCAGCTCCTCGTGGATGGCGAACATCGAGTCGAGGGTGGTGTGGTCCTCGGCGTCGAGGGTGACGGTGGTGCCGATCGCGGCGGCGGCCTCGACGACCGGGCGGACGTTGGCGAGGGCGAGCTCGTGGCCGCCCTCCAGCGCCTGGCCGAACATGGAGAGCTTGACCGACATCTCGGCCCGCTCGCCCAGCTCCAGCTCCTTCAGCCGGCCGATGAGCTCCAGGTAGGCGTCCCGGGCGGCGTAGGACTGCTCCACCGTGGTGATGTCCTCGCCGACCACGTCGAGGGTGACCTCCAGCCCCTTGTGCGCGAGGTCCTCGACGATCGGGATGACCTGGTCGACCGTCTCGCCGGGGATGAACCGGGTCACCACGGGCTTGGTCACCGGGGCGGCAGAGACGATTCGGCGCATCTTGTCGCTGCGCGAGGCGGCGAGGATCGCGGGACCCAGCACGGGGCACCTCCAACAGGTGGCAGAAGCGGCGTCCGGCACCCCGGCGGGGGTGGCGCGGAGGCCGTCAGGAAAACGCAAGCAAAACCACCGTGAAACCTAAGGATGGACCCGATCCTCGGCCATCGACAGCTGTCACGCATCCCTGGCCGCGATCTCATACAGGTGTCTGAAGACCGTGCTCCGCGGTGGGAGAATGTCCGGGTGAAGGGCGATTACCAGGACCTGGTGGACGAGATTTCGGCGCTGCTCGGCGCCCCGGCGACGCTGGAGAACCGGGATTTCCGCCTGATCGCCTTCGGCGCGCACGACAGCGACGACGACCTCGCCATGGACCCCGTGCGCACCCGCTCGATCCTGACCCGCCAGTCCACGGCGGCCGTGCGGTCCTGGTTCGAGGGCTTCGGCATCGCCCGGGCCACGGGCCCGGTGCGGATTCCGGCGGCGCCGGATGCCGGGGTCTTCCGGGGGCGGATCTGCCTGCCGGTGCGCTACCGCGGGATCGTCCAGGGCTACGTGTGGCTGCTCGACCGGGAACCCGGCCCGGGACCGGATGCGCTGGCCGCCGCCATGGAGGTGGCCGACCGGATCGGGGTGCTGCTCGCGCAGGAGGCCAAGGCCGGTGCCGACCTGTCCCGGGAGTTCCTGGCCGTCATCACGGCCGGGCGGGGCTGGCAGCAGGACATGGCCGTGGCGGCGCTGCGGGCCGCGCTGGGCCCCGCCGCGGCGGACGGCCTGCACGCCGTGGTGTGCGTGGCCCCCTGGGCCGGCGAGGCCCCGGCGTCGGTGCCCGGCACCGCCGCGGTGTGCGTGGTTCCGGAGCGCGGGCGCGGCGAGGGGGCCGCCGCCGCGGTGTCCGGCCCGGAGCAGGCGCTGGCGGTGCTGGTCCGGCTGCGCTCGGCGGACGTCCTCACCCCGGCCGAGGCGGTCGCGGCCCGGCTGCTTCCGCCCGGCACCGGCCCGGGAGCCGCCGGCGCCCGTACCGCCGCGGCCCCGGCCGCCCGTACGGCGGCAGCGGCGCACGCGGCCGCCCCCGGCAGCCGGGCTGGGGCCCCGGCCCGTACGCCCGCCCCGGAGCGGGCGGCGGGGACCGCGGGCCCGTCCCCGGCCGGATCCGGGCCGACGGCGGGGATCGCCGAGCCGTCGACGGGGCTGGCGCGTCTGGCCGACGCCTGGGCGCAGGCCGCGGCGGCGGCCCGGGCGGCCGCCGCCCAACCACGGCTCGGGCCGGTGGCCCGCTGGTCGCAGATCGGCCCCTACCGGATGCTGTCCGCGCTGGCGGCCGCGGAACCGGCGGACGACCCGGCGGTCAGCCCCCTGCTCTCCCCCGCCCACGGGGAACTGGTCCGCACCGCCGAGATGTTCCTGGACTGCGCCGGCCAGGCGGGCCGCGCGGCGGCTGCGCTGGGCATCCACCGCCAGACCCTGTACTACCGGCTGTCCCGCGTGGAGCAGCTGACCGGGCTCGACCTGGACGAGGGCGAGGACCGCCTGCTGCTCCACATGGCCCTCAAGACGTCCCGCCTGCACGGCGACCGGGACCCGCGGCTGCAGCGGCGCTGAACCTGCAGCACCCCGAAGGAGCGCGGGGAACTGCGCGCCCGAAAACCCCACCGCCCCGCAGGCAACCGCCGGCCCGTCACGGCGGCGCCCCGAAGGGGCGTGGGGAACGGCGCGACCAGCCCCACCGGCCGCGGTTCCAGAACCGACCCTCCCGCCGTAACGCTCAGGCCGACGGCCCGTCAGCCCCCGACGCCGCTCACGCCCTTGGCACCCTCAACGGACTCGGCGGACTCGGCGGACTCCGCGGACTCGGCGGACTCGGCGCCGAGCAGGCCTTCCGCCACCCGCCGCATCGCCTCGGTCAGCTCCTCCGCTGTGACCGCACTCCCGGGGTCGTACAGCCACTGCGCCATGACGCCGGTCAGCAGGGCCTGGTACAGCCCGCCGAGCGTGCGCGCGTCCCGCTCGTCGAGCTCGTCCTCCGGGATGCCGGTGAACATCGCGGCCAGCCCCCTGCGGCCTTCCGGCTCCGCCGCCAGGAGCATCTCGCGCAGCTCCGGCAGCGCGTCGCGGCTGAGCGCGATCTCCATGCTGGCAGCCCACATGGGAGCCGCCTGTTCGCGCCGGCCGAGGATGCCGTCCCAGACCGACCGGAAGCGCTCCAGCGACCCGCCCTCGCCCGTGACGTCCGGCGTGAAGGCGTCGCCCCACTCCTGGGCGAGTTCGACGAACGCCTGCGTCAGCAGGGCGTCCTTGGAACCGTAGTGGTAGCCGATCGACGCGAGGTTCGCGCCCGACGCATTGACGATGTCCCGCGCGGTCGTCCGCACGAAACCCTTCTCGGCCAGGCATTTCTTGGCGCCTTCAAGGAGGTCTTCGCGGTGTCCCATGCGCCCACCGTAGCAAGACGGCCGTCCAAGACAAGCGATCCATACATTCGTACTAGACACTCGTTTATGACGCTTGTACATTGCCCTGTCATGACGAACTCCGCCCCACGACGCGCCGGCCGCCGGGAATGGACCGCGTTCACCGTCCTCCTGCTGCCCCTGCTCCTGGTATCGATGGACGCCTCCGTCCTCTACTTCGCCGTCCCGGCCATCACCCGGGAGCTCGACCCGAGCGCCACCCAGCAGCTCTGGATCTTCGACAGCTACGCTTTCGCCCTGTCCGGACTGCTCATCACCATGGGCTCGCTCGGCGACCGGATCGGCCGCCGCAGGCTGCTGCTGATCGGCGCGGCCGCCTTCGGCCTCGCCTCCGTGGTCGCCGCCTACGCGCCGAGCGCCGAACTCCTCATCGCCGCCCGCATCCTGCTCGGCATCGGCGGCGCGACCCTGATGCCCTCCACGCTCGGCCTCGTCCGGAACCTCTTCCCCGACGACCGGCAGCGCGCCCGAGCCGTCGGCATCTGGTCCGCGGCCATGACCGGCGGCATCGCGCTCGGCTCGGTCATGAGCGGCGTCATGCTGAACCACTTCTGGTGGGGCTCGGTCTTCCTCGTCAACGTGCCCGCGATGCTGCTCCTGCTGACGCTCGTCCCCGTCCTGGTGCCCGAGTTCAAGGACCCGGCGCCCGGCCGGTTCGACCTGCTGAGCGTGCCGCTGTCCGTGGGCGCCGTCCTGCCCGTGGTCCACGGCCTCAAGGAGATCGCCGCCGAAGGCTTCACCGCGACCCGGGGCCTGTGCGTCGGCGCCGGCCTGGTCGTCGGGTACGCCTTCCTGCGCCGTCAGCGCGGCCGCGAGGACGCCATGATCAACCGGTCGCTGTTCCGCAGCCGGGTCTTCGGCACGGGCATCGCCCTCAATGCCGTCGCCGCGTTCGCGGTCCTGGGCTCGGCCTACTTCACCACCCAGTACCTGCAGTCGGTGCTCGGCATGGGCACGCTGGAGGCCGCGCTCTGGAGCCTCGCACCCTCGGTCGCCATCGGCGCGGCCGCGCCCGTCGCCGGCGTCCTCGCCCGGAAGACCGGCCGGGCGTACGTCATCGCCGGCGGCTTCGTCCTCGCCGCCGCCGGCTTCGCCATGATCAGCCTGGTCGGCACCGAGTCCCTGTGGCTGCTGCTCACCGCCGCCGGAGTGCTGTCCTGCGGCATCGTCACGGTGATGTCCCTGGTCTCGGACCTGGCCCTGGGCGCGGCCCCGGCCGAGAAGGCCGGCTCGGCCGCCTCCCTGCTGGAGACCGGCGCGGAGTTCGGCGGCGCCCTGGGCATGGCCCTCCTGGGCAGCATCGGCACCGCCGTCTACCGGGCCGACCTGGCCGGCGCCGACCCCGCCGTACGGGAGACCCTCGGCGGCGCGGTCGCGGCCGCCCAGCGGCTCGGCGGTCCCGCCGGCGAGCGGGTGCTGGCCCTGGCCCGCGAGGCCTTCGTGCACGGGATGGCGTACGCGGCCCTGGGCGGAGCGGCCCTGCTGCTGGTGACGGCCGTGCTCGCGGCGGCGCTGCTGCGCCGGTCCGGCGGTCCGGCCGCCGCTGCCGGGGGGCACGGCGCAGGGATGCCCGCCGCCGGAGCGCCCGGCCTCGCGGAGGCCGCCCCCTGACCGGCCGCGGCGAGCAGGCCGCGGCGAGCCCGTACAACGCGGGAAGGGCCCGTACAACGCGGGAAGGGCCCGGGGACATCCCCGAGCCCTTCCCGTGTGCCGATGCCGAAGCCGATGCCCGTGCCGTCCGTGGCCGGGCGCGGTCGGCGCGCTGTCAGGCGACCAGGTTCACCGACCGGGCCGAGGTGGCGCCGATCTCCTCCGCGATCTCCGTGAGCATGGCCTGCGGGACGGTGTCGTCCACGGTGAGGACGGCGAGCGCCTCGCCGTGCTCCTCCGCACGGGCCACCTGCATGCCGGCGATGTTCAGGCCGCCCTCGCCGAGGATCCGGCCGACGGTGCCGACGACACCCGGGCGGTCGGTGTAGCGCAGGACGACCATGTGGTCGGCGAGCGAGAGGTCCACGTCGTACTCGCCGACGCCGACGATCTTCTGGAGGTGCTTGGGCCCGGCCAGGGTGCCGGAGACCGAGACTTCCTGACCGTCCGACAGGGTGCCGCGCACGGTCACCACGTTGCGGTGGTCCGGGGACTCCGAGCTGGTGGTCAGGCGGACCTCGACACCGCGCTCCTGCGCGAACAGCGGGGCGTTGACGTAGGAGACGGTCTCGTCGACGACGTCCTCGAACACGCCCTTGAGGGCGGAGAGCTCCAGCACCTTGACGTCGTGCTGGGTGATCTCGCCGCGGACCTCCACGTCCAGGCGGACCGCGACCTCGCCCGCGAGGGCGGTGAAGATGCGGCCGAGCTTCTCGGCGAGCGGCAGGCCCGGGCGGACGTCCTCGGCGATGACACCGCCCTGGACGTTGACCGCGTCCGGCACGAGCTCGCCGGCGAGCGCGAGGCGCACCGACTTGGCGACCGAGATGCCGGCCTTCTCCTGGGCCTCGTCCGTGGAGGCGCCGAGGTGCGGGGTGCAGACGACCTGGTCGAGCTCGAAGAGCGGGGAGTCCGTGCAGGGCTCCTTCGCGTACACGTCGAGGCCGGCGCCGGCGACGCGGCCCTCCTTCAGCGCCGCGTACAGGGCGGCTTCGTCCACGATCCCGCCGCGCGCGGCGTTCACGATGCGGACGGACGGCTTCACCTTGTGCAGGGCCTCGTCCCCGATGAGACCGATGGTCTCGGGGGTCTTGGGCAGGTGCACCGTGATGAAGTCGGCCACCTCCAGCAGTTCGTCCAGCGTCAGCATCTTGACGCCCATCTGGGCGGCGCGCGCGGGCTGCACGTACGGGTCGTAGGCGACGACCTTCATGCCGAAGGCGGACATGCGCTGGGCGACCAGCACGCCGATGCGGCCGAGGCCGACGACGCCGAGGGTCTTCTCGCTGAGCTCGACGCCGGTGTACTTGCTGCGCTTCCACTCGCCGTTCTTCAGGGCCGTGTTGGCCTGCGGGATGTGGCGGGCGGAGGCGATGAGCAGGCCGCAGGCGAGCTCGGCGGCGGTGACGATGTTGGAGGTCGGGGCGTTCACGACCATCACGCCGGCCTTGGTGGCGGCGGAGACGTCGACGTTGTCGAGGCCGACGCCGGCGCGGGCGATGACCTTCAGCTTCCGCGCGGCGGCGATGGCCTCCGCGTCGACCTTGGTGGCCGAGCGCACGAGGATGGCGTCGACATCGGCGATCGCCGGGATCAGCTCTGCGCGGTCCGCGCCGTTGCAGTGTCGGATCTCGAAGTCCGGGCCGAGCGCCTCGACGGTGGCGGGCGACAGCTCTTCGGCGATGAGTACGACAGGTTTCGAGCTCACGTGGGTCCTCACAAGTCCAGTGCGGACGGCCGTCCCGACGGCCGCAGGCGGTGGAGGGGGTAGCCGCGTGGAAGACGCACGACACTGTGGGCCTGACGCGTTGTGTTCAGCAGTGTAGTAGCGGATCCCGAGCGGATTTCCGCCTGTGCGGAAGGATCACCCGTCCGAGGTTGGCCGAGGTGGACAAGCCGCACTACAGGATGTCCATGTTCTCGGCGTGTCTGCGTGTCTGCGTGTCTGCGGGTCGGGCGTGTCGGGCGTGCGTGGCGGCGTGCCGGAATGCGGCGCGGGGCCGGGACGGCAGGCGTCCCGGCCCCGCGGGCGATCAGCTCTCCTCGCTGTCGACCCAGCTCATCAGCTTGCGCAGCTTCTTGCCGGTGGTCTCCAGCAGGTGCTCCTCGTCGGCCTTCTTGTACTCGTTGTACTTGGGCAGGCCCGCCTTGTACTCGGCCATCCAGGTGTTGGCGAACTCGCCGCTCTGGATCTCCTCCAGGACCTTCTTCATCTCGGCCTTGGTGGCGTCGGTGATGATGCGGGGGCCGGTGATGTAGTCACCCCACTCGGCGGTCTCGGAGACCGACCAGCGCATCTTCTCCAGACCGCCCTCGTACATGAGGTCCACGATGAGCTTCAGCTCGTGCAGGCACTCGAAGTAGGCGATCTCCGGCTGGTAGCCGGCCTCGGTCAGGGTTTCGAAACCGGCCTTGACCAGGGCGGAGGCGCCACCGCAGAGAACGGCCTGCTCACCGAACAGGTCGGTCTCGGTCTCCTCGGTGAAGGTGGTCTTGATGACGCCGGCACGGGTGCCGCCGATGCCGGCCGCGTACGAGAGCGCGAGGGCGAAGGCCTTGCCGGTGGCGTCCTGCTCCACGGCGGCGATGCACGGAACGCCGCGGCCCTCCTCGTACTGGCGGCGGACCAGGTGGCCCGGGCCCTTCGGGGCGACCAGGGCGACGTCCACGTTGGACGGGGGCTTGATGAAGCCGTAGCGGACGTTGAAGCCGTGGCCGAAGAAGAGCGCGTCGCCCTCCTTCAGGTGGTCCTTGACGGACTCCTCGTAGATCTCGGCCTGGAGCGGGTCCGGCGTCAGGATCATGATGACGTTCGCCCACTCGGCGGCCTCCGCCACGGGCAGGACCTTCAGGCCCTGCTCCTCGGCCTTGGCCTTGGACTTCGAGCCCTCCTTCAGGCCGACGACGACATCGACGCCGGAGTCGCGCAGCGACAGCGCGTGGGCGTGGCCCTGGCTGCCGTAGCCGATGACCGCGACCTTGCGGCCCTGAATGATGGACAGGTCGGCGTCGTTCTCGTAGAACAGCTCGGCCACTGGGATATCTCCTTGGTGCGCTGGTGTTGCTCCCACCGTACGGCGGGGAACGTGGACGAAGTTTCCTGGTCTCGCCATGCGAGAGGCAAAGAGGCGCGGGCCTGCGGAAGTCAGGCGCTGCGCTCGAGTGCGCGCAGGCTGCGGTCCGTGATGGACCGTCCGCCGCGCCCGATGGCGATCGTGCCCGACTGGACGAGTTCCTTGATGCCGAACGGCTCCAGCATCTTGAGCATGGCGCCGAGCTTGTCGGCGCCGCCGGTGGCCTCGATGGTGACCGCATCGGGCGAGACGTCGACCGTCTTGGCGCGGAACAGCTGGACGATCTCGATGATCTGGGACCGGGTCTCGTTGTCGGCCCGGACCTTCACCAGCACCAGTTCGCGCTCGATGGCGCTGGACGGCTCCAGCTCCACGATCTTGAGCACGTTGACCAGCTTGTTCAGCTGCTTGGTCACCTGCTCCAGCGGGAGGTCCTCGACGTTCACGACGATGGTGATGCGCGAGATGTCGGGGTGCTCGGTGACGCCGACCGCGAGGGAGTCGATGTTGAACCCGCGGCGGGAGAACAGGGCGGCGATCCGGGCGAGGATGCCGGGCGTGTTCTCGACCAGGACGGAGAGCGTGTGCTTGGACATGTGAGGCGTTCTCTCTCTCGGCTCTCTCGGCTCAGTCGTCTTCGTTGTCGCCGAAGTCGGGACGGACGCCCCGGGCTGCCATGACCTCGTCGTTGGAGGTGCCGGCGGCGACCATCGGCCACACCATGGCGTCCTCGTGGACGATGAAGTCGATCACGACGGTCCGGTCGTTGATCGCGTTGGCCTCGGCGATGACCTTGTCCAGGTCCGCCGGGTCCTCGCAGCGCAGCGCCACGCAGCCCATGGCCTCGGACAGCTTGACGAAGTCCGGGACGCGGGTGCCCTTGCGGGGGGCGGTGGACTCGCCGAGCTGGGAGCCGACCGTGTCGTGGCCGGTCTCGTCGGCGTGCAGCACCGTGTTGGAGTAACGCTGGTTGTAGAACAGGGTCTGCCACTGGCGGACCATGCCCAGCGCGCCGTTGTTGATGATCGCGACCTTGATCGGGATGTTGTTCAGGGCGCAGGTGGCCAGTTCCTGATTGGTCATCTGGAAGCAGCCGTCGCCGTCGATCGCCCAGACGGTCCGCTCCGGCATGCCGACCTTGGCGCCCATCGCGGCGGGGACCGCGTAGCCCATGGTGCCGGCGCCGCCGGAGTTCAGCCAGGTGCGGGGCTCTTCGTAGTCGATGAAGTGCGAGGCCCACATCTGGTGCTGGCCGACGCCCGCCGCGAAGACGGTGTGCGCCGGGGCGAGTTCGCCGATGCGCTGGATGACCTGCTGCGGGGAGAGCATGCCGTCGTCGGGGGTCTCGTAGCCCAGCGGGTAGGTCTCGCGCCAGCGGTTGAGGTCCTTCCACCAGGAGGAGTAGTCACCGGCGTTGCCCTCGGTGTGCTCGGCCTGGATCGCCTGGATCAGGTCGGCGATGACCTCGCGGGCGTCGCCCACGATCGGGACGTCGACCTCGCGGTTCTTGCCGATCTCGGCGGGATCGATGTCCGCGTGGATGACCTTGGCGTACGGGGCGAAGCTGTCGAGCTTGCCGGTGACGCGGTCGTCGAAGCGGGTGCCGAGCGCGATCAGCAGGTCGGACTTCTGCAGGGCGGCGACGGCGGTGACCGAGCCGTGCATGCCGGGCATGCCGATGTGCAGCGGGTGGCTGTCGGGGAACGAGCCCAGGGCCATCAGGGTGGTGGTGACCGGGACGCCGGACAGCTCCGCGAGGACCTTCAGCTCGGCGGTCGCGCCGGACTTCATCACGCCGCCGCCGATGTACAGGACGGGGCGCTTGGACTGGCAGATGAGCTTGGCGGCCTCGCGGATCTGCTTGGCGTGGGGCTTGGTGACCGGCCGGTAGCCGGGCAGGTCCTGGCTCGGCGGCCAGGAGAAGGTGGTCTTCGCCTGCAGCGCGTCCTTGGCGATGTCGACGAGGACGGGGCCGGGGCGGCCGGTGGAGGCGATGTGGAACGCCTCGGCGATCGTCTTCGGGATGTCCTCGGCCCTGGTGACCAGGAAGTTGTGCTTGGTGATCGGCATGGTGATGCCGACGATGTCCGCCTCCTGGAAGGCGTCGGTGCCGATCGCCTTGGAGGAGACCTGGCCGGTGATGGCGACGAGCGGGACGGAGTCCATGTGGGCGTCGGCGATCGGGGTGACCAGGTTGGTGGCGCCCGGGCCGGAGGTGGCCATGCAGACGCCGACCTTGCCGGTGGCCTGGGCGTAGCCGGTCGCGGCGTGGCCCGCGCCCTGCTCGTGCCGGACCAGGATGTGGCGGACCTTGGTGCTGTCCATCATCGGGTCGTACGCCGGGAGGATCGCTCCGCCCGGAATGCCGAAAACGGTGTCGCACCCCACCTCTTCGAGAGAGCGGATGAGGGACTGGGCACCCGTGACGTGCTCAACTGCGGCGGGCTGCGCTCCGCCGGTACGGGGCCGCGGCTGCGGATGCTGGGCCCCGGAGGCCTGCTCGGTCATCGGCATTCTCTTCTCGAAGCTGAGGGTTTTACGACGGTTCGGAGGTGTGCCAGTGCAACAAAAAACCCCTCGTGCCGGATGGCAAGCGAGGGGAGCGCGTCGGGTGCACGGAGCGGGGACGTAGTGGTCCCGGCTTCAGCCGACGCGCTTTCCAAGTACGAGAATTCGGGTGCGCATGACACTGACCCTCCCTCCGTCGGGAGGGCGATGTCAAGTGGGTGGGACGGGCGTCTCATTATGTGAGCCTCTCCGGATGGCCATCGAGCCCCCGGACGAACCACCGGCCAAGGCGGGCTGGACCGCCCCGCCCGGTACTGGGAACGTACCGCGCACGAGCGCCCGGCGCAGCCTGTACTCGTCGAGGGGGCCGGAAAACGCCAGCCCCTGGCCGTGTGTGCACCCCATGGCGCGCAGCGCCGGGACCTGCTCGGGCAGATCCACCCCTTCGGCCACCGACTGCATGCCCAGGTCGTTTGCGATGCGCAACAGGCCGGCGGTGATCTTGCGGAGGCGGGCGGACTCGACCACACCTTCGACCAGGCTCCGGTCGAGCTTCAGGATGTCCACCGGCAGCCGCCGCAGGGCGCTGATGGCGGCGTAGCCGCTGCCGAAGCCGTCCAGGGCCACCAGGACGCCGAGGCGGCGCAGGGCCGCGAGGCGGCGCTCCAGTTCGTCGAAGGGGACTCTGGGATCGCTGTCGGCCAGTTCGATCACCAGGGCGCCGGGGGGCAGCCCGTGCCGGCCCAGCAGCGCTTCCACGAAGCCCGGGGACACCGCCCCGTCGGCCGCTCCCGGCGGTGTCCCCGGGTCGAGCAGTCGCTGGGCGCTCGTCCGAACGGCCACCTGTACGCCGTGTCCGGCGCGGTGCCGTTCGGCGGCCTGGGCGACGGCCTCCTCCAGTACCCAGCGTCCGAGCTCCTCGGCGCGGGCGGGGGCCCCGGCCGCGGCGCCCACGAGGCCCGGGGGGCCGTCCGGCCGGGCTGCCACCGGTACCCCCCGGTGGTCGGCGATCCGGAAGAACTCGGCCGGGGTGAAGAGGATGCCGCGGGCGGAGCGCCAGCGGGCCACAGCCGCCGCAGTCGTGACCTCGCCGGTCTCCAGCGAGACCACGGGCTGGTGCAGCAGGGCGAACTCGCCGTCGTGGAGTGCGGTGCGCAGCCGGCCCGCCCGCTCCGCCTTGCGTACGACCTCGTCCTGCATCTGGGGGACGTACAGCTCGACCCGGTCCTTGCCGCCGGCCTTGGCCCGGTACATCGCGAGATCCGCGTTGCGCATGAGGTCCGACGGGGTGATGCCCGCGTCGGCGAAGGCCACGCCGATGCTGGCGGCGACCCGGACCTCGCTGCCGCCGATCCGGTACGGCCGGGCGAGTGTGGCGCGCAGCCGGTCCGCGATCTCGTGGACCTGGTACTCGCGGGCGCTGCGGTCGCGGCTGCCGTCGCCGAGGATGAGCGCCGCGAACTCGTCGCCGCCGAGGCGGGCGGCGGTGTCCCCGGCGCGGACGGAGTCCTGGAGCCGCCGCGCGGCCTCGACGAGGAGTTCGTCGCCGGCCTGGTGGCCGATGGTGTCGTTGACCGCCTTGAACCCGTCGAGATCGATGAAGAGCACGGCGCTGCTGTGGTCCCCCGCGCGCCGGCCGCTCAGCGCCTGGCGGACCCGGCGGGTGAACAGGGCCCGGTTGGGCAGGTCGGTCAGCGGGTCGTGCTCGGCGCTGTGCTGGAGCTGCGCCTGGAGGCGGACCCGCTCGGTGACGTCACGGCTGTTGAGGATGAGGCCGCCCTGGTGGCGGTTGACGGTGGACTCCACGTTGAGCCATTCGCCGCTGCCGGACTTGAACCGGCACTCGATCCGGGTGGTGGGCTCCTCGGCGGGCGGAGAGGCGAGGAAGCGGCGTACCTCGTGGACGACGCGGCCGAGGTCGTGCGGGTGGATGAGGCTGGCGAGCTCGGTGCCGACGAGCTCCTCGGCGTCGCGGCCGTACACCCCGGCGGCGGCGGGGCTGACGTAGTGCAGGGTCCCGGTGGGGGCGGCGATCATGATGACGTCGCTGGATCCCTGGACCAGGGAGCGGAAGTGGTTCTCCTTCTGGGCCAGCTCCTGGGTCAGCGCGATGTTGTCGAGGAGCATGATGCCCTGCCGGATGACGAGGGCGAGCACGACGGTGCAGCCGGTGAGGACGACCACCCGGTCGACCTTCCGGCCGTCGACGACGTTGTACAGGATCCCCAGGGTGCAGACGGCGGCCGCCAGGTAGGGCGTGAGGGCGGGCAGCGAGCCGGTGATGGGACGGCTGACGGACCGCTCGGCGCGCGGGGGGGCCGGGGGTGCCGGCGGCCGCGGGCAGGCGCCGGGCGCCCCAGGGTGCATAGGCGAGGAGCAGCGAGCCGGCGAACCATCCGGCGTCGAGCAGTTGCCCCGACTGGTAGCCAGCGCTGAGCAGCGGCGAAGTGAACAGGGCGTCGCTGAGCACGGTCAGCGCGAGGGCGGCGATGGCGGTGTTGACGGCGGAGCGGTTGATCTCCGAGCGCCGGAAGTGCAGGACGAGCACCATCGAGACGAGGGCGATGTCGAGCAGCGGGTAGGCGAGGGAGAACGCGGCCTGCGGAACGCTGCCGGAGGTGCCGGACTGGGCGGCGGTCCGTGCGGCGTTCGCGAGGGCCAGGCTCCACGACAGGGTGAGCAGGGACCCGCCGATGAGCCAGGAGTCGAGCGCGAGGCAGACCCAGCCGGCCCGGGTGACGGGCCGCTTGGCGAGGACGAGCAGGCCGACGATGGCGGGCGGGGCGAAGCACAGGAAGGCGACGTCGGCGAGGGAGGTCTTGGGCATCGGCACGCCGAGGATCACCTCGTACCAGCCCCAGACGGCGTTCCCGCAGGCGCCCATGAGGGAGGAGAAGGCGAACAGCAGCCAGGCCGGGCGTTCGCGGCTGTCGATGGTCCGCGCGTAGGTGTAGCAGGAGACGGCGGCGAGCAGCGCGGCCGCGCTGAGCCCGAAGTCGCCCATGATCTCGGCGAGTTCCTCGGAGCCCCAGCCCAGGGCGGCACCGACGGCGTATGCGGCGCTGACTACGGCGAGGAGCAGCTGCATCGCCAGGTTTCTGCCCCCGTTCGAGGCGGCCTGCCGGACCGGCAGGGCCGCCCCTTGCGCAGTCACCGGTCCCCCTCGCCGGCTGGTTCCGGAGCACCCCATCGTCGCCCCCGGCGGCTGTGCCGCAGCGGATCCTTCGTCCATTGGCCGTGCATCGCCCGTCGCCCCCCAAAGTGTCCGATCACCCCAGCGCCAGACGTTCGTGGCGCAGCCCCCTGTTCCCGGACGATACACCACTTTCGTCACTCAGGGACATAGACAGCCTACTCTCCGTGACCACATGGGGAGTTGTTGCCACTGTGTGCGCACAATCGGATGCGGAGCGTGTGCGGCGTTGGTCAGTCGGTGATCAGGACCGTGTTCTCCAGGGGCTCCCCCGCGGCGAACCGGGTGAGCTGACGGGCCACCAGACGCTTGGCCCGCGGCTCGAACGCCGAGCTGCTGCCTCCGACATGGGGCGTGATCAGGACGTTCGGAGCATGCCACAGAGGGTGGCCGGCAGGCAGCGGTTCCGGGTCGGTGACGTCGAGCGCGGCGCGCAGCCGGCCCGACTCGAGTTCGGCGAGCAGGGCGGCGGTGTCCACGACGGGACCGCGCGCCACGTTCACGAGCAGGGCGCCGTCCTTCATGCGCCGCAGGAAGTCGGCGCCGACCAGGCCGCGGGTCTCGTCGGTCAGCGGCGTGCAGAGGATCACCACGTCCGCTTCCGGGAGGAGCCGGGGCAGGTCGGCGAGCTCACCGACCGGGCCGCGCACGGTGGTGCGCGCCGAGCGTGCGACGCGCGTGATCCGCGCGCACTCGAAGGGCGCGAGCCGGTCTTCGACGGCCGCGCCGACGGATCCGTAGCCGACGATGAGGACGGACTTGTCGGCGACGGCGTCGTAGAAGCCGGAGAGCCACTGCTCGCCGTCCTGGCCGCGCACCATGCCGGGGATGCCGCGCAGGGAGGCGAGGGTCAGGGTGAGCGCCAGCTCGGCGGTGCTCGCCTCGTGGACGCCGCGGGCGTTGCACAGCCGTACGCCGGGACGCAGCAGGGCGAGGCCGCCGAGGACGTGGTCGACGCCGGCGGTGAGGGTCTGCACGACCTCCAGCTCGGGCATGGCCGCCAGCGGGCGCAGGGTGACCTCGTCGGACTTCATGTAGGGGGTGACGTAGAAGGTGCAGGCGGCCGGGTCGGCCGGGAAGGTCTCCTCGCCGTCCCAGTGGTGGTAGCGGAAGGAGTCGGGGAGTCCTTCGACCTGCTCCGCGGGGAACGGGAGCCACACGTCCGGGGTCTTTGCAGTCATGATCACGAGGCTATGCCAAGGGATCCTGATCAACCCGTTACTTTGATGGCCGGATGTGGAGGGGGACACACGGGTGGAGCGCAGGTCGATCGGGGCGGGGGCGCTGGCGGTGGGCGCCGTCGGGCTCGGGTGCATGCCGATGAGCTGGGCGTACGCGCCCTCACGGCGGCGCGGCGAGGAATCGCTGGCCGCGGTGCACACGGCCCTGGACCTGGGGGCCAGCCTGCTCGACACGGCGGACCTGTACGGGCCCTTCACCAACGAGCTGCTGCTGGGGCGCGTGCTGCGCGAGCGCCGGGGCGAGGCCTTCGTGTCGGCCAAGGTGGGGCTGCGGGCGGGCGAGCAGCACGTGGTGGCCTGCGGGCGGCCCGAGTACCTGCGGCGGGCCTGCGACGCGTCGCTGCGGCGGCTGCGGACGGACGTGATCGACCTCTACCAGCTGCACCGGGTGGACCCCGAGGTCCCGGTGGAGGAGACGTGGGGGGCCATGGCGGAGCTGGTGGGCACCGGGAAGGTGCGGGCGCTGGGGTTCTGCGCGCTGGGTGCGGGCGCCGGGCCGGGAGCGGGGCGGCGGGGGGACCGGGAGTACCGCACGACGCTGCGCCACCTGGAGCGCGTGCAGCAGGTGTTCCCGGTCAGTGCCGTGCAGGCCGAGCTGTCCGTGTGGTCCCCGGAGGCCGCCCGGCAGCTGCTGCCGTGGTGCGCGGCGCGCGGGGTGGGGTTCCTGGCGGCGATGCCGCTGGGCAGCGGGTTCCTGACCGGGACGCTCACCCCCGGGGAGGGCTTCGAGCGGGAGGACGTCCGGGCCCGGCACCCGCGGTTCACGGCGGAGGCGATGGCGACGAACCAAGTGCTGATCGCGGGGCTGCGGCGGGTGGCCCGGCGGCACGGGCCCGCGGTGACGTCGGCGCAGGTTGCGCTGGCGTGGGTGCTGGCGCAGGGGCCGCAGGTGGTGCCGGTTCCGGGGGCGGACCGGGCGTCCTGGGCCGCTGAGAACGCGGCCGCCGCCGAGGTGCGGCTGACGGCCGGGGACCTGGCCGAGATCGCCGCACTGCCGGCGGCGGTGGGGGCCTGGGACTGAGCCCACAATCACTCGATCGGGTGTGCGAGTGGTGGAACTTCGGGGGCCGCGCCGTCGGTTGAGACGGATGACGGGCACGATCGCGGAGGGCGGTCGCGCGGACCGGAGGGGAGCAGGGCGATGCGACAGCGGCGGAGGAACGGACCCCGGTTCGGCCGGGTGCACGGCTGGGCCGGCGGCGGGGTGTTCGCCGGCGGGGCCGGCGGGG
>NZ_JACBGN010000140.1 GCF_013401435.1 Streptomyces sp. BR123 | reverse complement strand
CTCCCGGGCCGGGCGGTCGCGCCCCTGGAAGCCGCGCGTGGGGGAGTCCGACCGGCAGGCCGCCGACGGAGGGCGTATCCCTAAAATGGGAACGTGAGTGCGAATATCGGGGAACTCCGGCCCGCCCTGGATCCGGGACTGTCGGGGGCGGAACTGCGGCGCTGGTACTGGACCCTCGCCGAACTGACTGCCCTGGCCCGCACGATGGGACTGCCCGCGGCAGGCGGCAAGGCCGCGCTGACCGACCGCCTCGCCGCCGCGCTCGACGGCCTCCCGGCCCCGGCTCCCGCCGCCCCGGCCCGGCGGCGGGCGGGCCGCCAGCTCGCCGCCCCCGTCGACGGGGACACGGTGATCCCGGAGGGCCAGCGGTGCAGCCAGGTGCTCCGGGAGTTCTTCCTCCGGGAGATCGGGCCCGCCTTCCACTTCGACGCCTTCATGCGGCGCTGCATCGCCGAGGGCGCCGGCCGCACCCTGGCCGAGGCCGTCGCCCACTGGCACGCCACCCGCGCGGAGGCCGCCGGGCCCCGGGAGGTCGGAGCCCAGTTCGAGTTCAACCGCTTCCTGCGCGACTGGCACGTCCGCCACCCGGACGGCGCCCGTACCGAGGCCCTCGCCGCCTGGCAGGCCCACCGGGCCCGCCCGCGCAGCTGACCGCCCGCGCGCCGCCCTGCCGTGGCGCCGCCCCGCCGTCGCGCCGTCCCGTCATCGCGAGGCGGGTCGGCAGCCACCGTCGCGCTCCCGTGCCCCACGGGCTCGGTGGAGTCCGGTGCGGTACCGCGCCCCACAGGGGGCGCGGGGAACTACACGGCCGGCCTGCCCCCACCGGCCCGCGGTTTCACGACCGGACTTCCGGCGGAGCGCTCAGGGGCGCGCGTACGACAGCAGCACCACCCCGTTGCCGAAGGCACGCGTCCCCTCCAGCCGCAGCGGAACCAGCCCCTCCGCAGGCGGGAACAGCGGCTTGCCGCGGCCGATCCGCACCGGGTGCACGTAGATCCGGTACGCGTCCACCAAGTCGTGGCGCAGGAACGAGGCGGCCAGGTCCGCCCCGCCCAGCGCCAGGTCGCCGCCCGGGCCCGCCCTGAGCGCGGCCACCTCCTCCGGGACGACGTCCCGCACCACGGTGGAGTTCCAGGCGACGTCCTCCTGGCGCAGCGTGCGCGAGTACACGTACTTGGGCTTGTCCCGCCAGATGCCCGCGAAGTCCGCCACGGGCCCGGCATTCGCCGGATCGGCGTCCGCCGTCGGCCAGAACCCGGCCATGAGCTCGTAGACGACCCGCCCGCTGAGGAAGGCGCCCATCGCGCGGAGCTCGTCGTTGAAGTGCCGGTGCAGCTCGTCGTCGACGACGTGCCAGTCGATCTGCCGGTCCGGACCCTCGATGTACCCGTCGAGGGAGACCGACATCATCAGGACGATCCTTCTCACGGCCGCCACGCTACCGGGGCCACCCCCGGCACACCGGGCTTCGGCCCGGTGACCGGCCGAGCGGCCGCCGTTCGGGCAGGGGACGGCGTCGAACATACTGGCTGCCGTGAAGAGCGAAGCCGCCGCAGACGAGCCCGTCCTGTTCCACACCGAAGGGCGAACGGGGGTGATCACCCTCAACCGCCCCCGGGCCCTCAACGCCCTCACCCACCCCATGGTGCTGCGGATCGAGGAGGCCCTGCGCGCCTGGGAGCAGGACCCGGCCGTCGGCCAGGTCCTCATCCGGGGCGCCGGCGAGCGCGGCCTGTGCGCCGGCGGCGACATCCGCGCCATCCACGACGACGCCAAGGCCGGCACCTCGGCCTCCGCCGCCTTCTGGCGCGACGAGTACCGCCTCAACGCCCTGATCGCCCACTACCCCAAGCCGTACGTCGCCCTCATGGACGGCATCGTCATGGGCGGCGGGGTCGGCGTCTCCGCCCACGGCAGCGTCCGCGTCGTCACCGAACGCTCCCGCGTCGCCATGCCCGAGACCGGCATCGGCTTCGTCCCGGACATCGGCGGCACCCACCTCCTCGGCCGGGCCCCCGGCCTGCTCGGCACCCACCTCGCGCTCACCGGCACGGCCGTGGGCGCCGCCGACGCGATCCTGTGCGGGCTCGCCGACCACTTCGTCCCCGCCGACCGGCTCCCGGAGCTGACCGCAGCCCTCGCCGACGCGCCCGCGCACGAGGTGCTCCCCGAGTACTCCGCCGCCCCGGACCCCGGCGTGCTGGCCGCCCGCCGGGACTGGATCGACCGCTGCTACGCCGCCGACACGGTCGAGGAGATCGTCGAGCGGCTCCTCGCCGAGGGCGATCCCGCGGCCGGGGAGACCGCCGGGACGATCCTGGCCAAGTCCCCGACCGCCCTCAAGGTCACCCACGCCGCCGTCCGCCGGGCCCGCGGCCTGGGCACCCTGGAGCGGGTCCTCGCGCAGGAGTACCGGATCTCCTGCAACGTCCTGCGCTCACCCGACCTGGTGGAGGGGATCCGGGCCCAGGTCGTCGACAAGGACCGCACCCCGCGCTGGTCGCCGCCCGCCCTGCGCGACGTCACCGGCGAGGACGTGGCCCGGTTCCTCGCCCCGCTCGGCCCCGGCCGCGAGCTGGAGCTGCCCGAACCGCCGGCTCAGCGGTAGCCGGTGGTGTCGGCCGGGCGGCCCGGGTCCTGGACCTCGACCAGGTACCGCCAGGCGTCCGGCCGGCTCCCGTCGAGGTCGGTGAAACCGTACTCCCGGGCGAGCTGCCCGCTGGACAGCGACCGACCGTTCCAGCGGGCCGCCTCCGGATCCGCGGCCAGCGCCGCCACCGCCCGGCCGACGTACGACGGGGTCTCGGAGATCGCGCAGTGCGGGACCTTCGAGTACGGGCCCGCCCCCAAGAAATTGAAGGCCAACGGAAGGCTCAAGGCGTGACCAAGGCAAGTGAACCGGATCTCCGGGGATGGATCGAGGAGGGGCGCCGGAACATCGTTGACGTCGCTGACATGCTCGGGGTGTCGCCGGAGATCTACACCCGCGACCCGATGAGTCTCATTCCCGCCCTCCGTGCCTATGTCTCAGGTGCTCCGCTGAGCGAGTTCGAGCAGTCGGACTGGATCACGCTGCACAGTGATCTGATGTCCTACGTCGCCGATTACCTGGTTCAGAAGCACGGAGCGCAGTGGAAGGTGGCGGACGACCCCAACGCGCCCCGCGGATACCGCTATGTGATCGAGGCGACGGGGCGGGATGGCGTTACCCGCCGAATCGATCCTGCCGATGTGGTGAGGAAGGAATTCTCCAGCCTCCCGATCGAGATTCCCCGGATGTTGGCCAGTGCGGAACTCACTCTGCGTTTGGCGGCGCAGTTCGACGACGGCGAATGACGCAGCGGGCGACCGGTTTCGCCGAGCCGCTCGTTCCCGACGGGAAGGCGGGCCGTTTCGCCGTCCACGGGCGGCCACGGCGACACGGGCGGCCGCGGCGACGGCCCGGAGTCGCCAGGCGGCGTCAGCGATGCCGACGGCCCGTCCTCGGGTGACGGAGGCAGGAAGCGGCTCCTCGCCGAGGGCGACCCCGCCGCCAAGGAGACCGCCGAGACGATCCTGGCCAGGTCCCGACCGCCCTGCGCGAAATCACCGACGAGGACGTCGCCCGGTTCTTCGCCCCGCTCGGCCCCGGCCGCGAGCTGGAGCTGCCCGAACCGCCGGCTCAGCGGTAGCCGGTGGTGTCGGCCGGGCGGCCCGGGTCCTGGACCTCGACCAGGTACCGCCAGGCGTCCGGCCGGCTCCCGTCGAGGTCGGTGAAGCCGTACTCCCGGGCGAGCTGCCCGCTGGACAGCGACCGACCGTTCCAGCGGGCCGCCTCCGGGTCCCCGGCCAGCGCCGCCACCGCCCGGCCGACGTACGACGGGGTCTCGGAGATCGCGAAGTGCGGTACCGTCTCCAGCGCGTCGCGCCAGTTCGCCTCCGTCACCCCGAAGGCGTCCAGCATCATCTCCGAGCGCAGCCAGCCCGGCGTCAGGGCCACCGCAGTCGCCCCGCGCGGCCCCAGCTCGTGCCCGAGCGCGAACGCCATCCGCAGCACGGCCGCCTTGGCGAGGTCGTAGAAGAACGACACCCGGTAGTGGCCGGCGTTGTAGTCGGCGGTGCCGTCCGTCATCTCGACCACCAGACCGCCCGGCTCCCGCAGCAGCAGCGGCAGCGCGTAATGGCTGGTGATCGCATGGGTGTCCACGGCGAGCCGGAGCAACCGCAGCCCCTTGTCGAGGTCGTGCTCCCACACCGTGCTGTCCCACTCGAACAGCCGCTCCCCACCCCAGATGTCGTTCACCAGCACGTCGAGGCGTCCCTCCTCGGCACCGATCCGCCCGACCAGCGCCTCGACCTGCTCCGCCACCAGGTGGTCCGCGACCACCGCGATCCCGCGCCCGCCGGCCGCCGTGACCAGCTCCGCCGTCTCCTCGATCGTCTCCGGGCGGTCGTACTCCGAACGGCGGCCGCGCGTGCTGCGCCCGCTGACGTACACTGTCGCGCCCTGCGCTCCCAGCTGGACCGCGATGCCCCGGCCCGCGCCCCGCGTCGCCCCCGCCACCAGGGCGACCTTGCCTTCGAGAGTCCGCCGTGTCTGCGTCATCCCCCCAACCTATGCCGCCCCGCCGCGACGCGACCGGTACCACGGGCGTGTCCCCGGCCGCCTCCGACGCCCCGTCACGGTGGCCTCGAACGGCCGCTTTCCAGTAGCGCCCGCGCCCGGATACGACTGGAAACACGCCCCGCCCCCACCGAACGGCACCCCTCCGGCCCTCAGAGGAGAACCGCGCCCGATGAGCCCGACCGGCATGACGAGCTTCGACGAGGTCTACACCCTCCCCGACCCCCGCGGGTACTTCACCCGCCTCGGACCGTACGCGTACCAGACCCCCGCCCACGCCCAGCCGGTCTTCCGCGCCCTCGCCGCCGAACTCGGACCCGCCCGGCCTGCGATGCTCGACCTGTGCTGCTCGTACGGGATCAACGCCGCGCTGGTGAACCACGACGTGACGCTCGACGAGCTGTACGCGCACTACACCGCCCCGGCGGCGGCCCGGCTCACCACCGCCGAGCTCGTCGCCCGGGACCGCGGCTTCTACGCCGCCCGCCGCCGCCCCGACGCCGTCCCGGCCTTCGGCATCGACGTCTCGGAGCCCGCCGTGGCGTACGCGGTCGCGGCCGGACTCCTCGACGAGGGCCACGCCGTGGACCTGGAGACCGCCGAACCGGGGGAGCGGCTGCGGCGCTCCGCCCCCGGAGTCGGCCTGATCACCGTCACCGGAGGCACCAGCTTCCTCACCGAGCGCACCTTCGGCCGGCTGCTCACCGCCGTCGGACAGCCGGTTCCGGTGGCCGCGTTCGTCCTGCGCACCCACGACTACCGGCCGATCGCCGCCTGCCTGGAGTCCTACGGGCTCACCGTCGAGCGGGCCGACGGCACCAGCCCGCAGCGGCGCTTCACCGGCCCCGAGGAGCAGCGGCGCGCGGTGGAGGCCGTCACCGCCCTCGGCGAGGACCCGGCCGGGAAGGAGGCCGCGGGCTGGTTCCACACCCGGCTGCACCTGGCCCGTCCCGCCACCACCGTGATCACGGCCCGATGACCCGCTCTTGTCCAACCCGCCGCCCGCATCGCACTGTTGGGCCGAGACCCGTCCCAACGGTCAGGAGAGCCCGATTGTCACCCGACGCACCGGCCCACACCACCGCCACCGCACCGGGCGCCGAGCCCGCACCCCCGTACGTCGTCGACCCGTCCGGCGGCTGCCCGCACGCCCTCAACGCCTCCCTGCGCGCCCGGGGACCCGTTGCCGACGTGGTCCTGCCCGGCGGGGTGCCCGGCCTGGTCGTCCTCGGCCACGACGCGCTCAAGGAGTTCCTCGCCCACCCCGACGTGGCCAAGGACTCCCGGCACTGCCCCGCCCTGAACGACGGCACCATCCCCGCGGACTGGCCGCTGCGGGTCTTCGCCGACGCGCAGGGCATGCACACCGCCGACGGGGCCGACCACCGCCGGCTGCGCTCCCTCGTCGGCAACGCCTTCACCGCCCGCCGCGTGGAGCGGCTGCGCCCGCGCATCGAGGAGCTGACCGCCGGCCTGCTGGACGACCTGGGCCGGGCGGCCGCCACGGACCTGGACGGCGTCGCCGACCTGCGCACGCACCTTGCGCTGCCGCTGCCGATGAGCGTCATCTGCGAACTCCTCGGCGTCGACCCCGAGCACCGCGAGCGGCTGCACCGCCTCTCCTACACGGTGATCATCGACACGGGCACCGGACCCGCCGAGAAGACGGCCGCCGCACGCGAGCTGGTCGAGCTGATGGGCACCATCGCAGCCACCCGCCGGGCCGCCCCCGGCGACGACCTGACCAGCGCCCTCATAGCCGCCCGCGACGGCGACGGCGACGGCGACCGGCTCAGCGAGGCCGA
Organism: Streptomyces sp. BR123; assembly: GCF_013401435.1. GTDB lineage: Bacteria > Actinomycetota > Actinomycetes > Streptomycetales > Streptomycetaceae > Streptomyces. The sequence goes on along the minus strand of NZ_JACBGN010000140.1, from coordinate 11,831 downwards.
ACTCATCGGCACCATGCGCCTGATGCTGGTCGCCGGCCACGAGACCACCCTCAACCTGATCAGCAACGCCGTCCGCGCGCTGTGCACCCACCGGGACCAGCTCGCGCTCGTACTGGACGGCAAGGCGAGCTGGTCGGACGTGGTGGACGAGACGCTGCGCTGGGACGGGCCGGTCAGCTGGTTCCCGTTCCGCTACCCGACCCGCGACCTGGACCTCGGCGGGCACGTCATCCCCCAGGGCGCCCCTGTCCTCGCCGGCTACACCGCGGCGGGCCGCGACGAGGCCTTCCACGGCCCGGACGCCGACCGCTTCGACCTCACCCGCCCCGGCGCGGGCCGCCACCTCTCCTTCGGGCACGGCGTGCACTACTGCGTCGGCGCCCCGCTGGCCCGGATGGAGGCCGTGATCGCCCTGGAGGGGCTGTTCACCCGTTTCCCGGACCTCGACCTCGCCGTCACCGAGGCCGAACTGCCCCGCCAGCGCAGCTTCATCGGCAACAGCGTCGAAGCCCTGCCCGTCCGCCCGACCCGCCGCGGCACACCCGCTAGTCCAGAGTCCCCAGCGTGAAGTGCCGCACCTGAAGTGGTGCGACGAGGTACTCCTCCTCGCCCGGCAGAACGACGGGCTGGTCACGCCAGTGCTCGCCGGCGTAGCCGACCAGATCCTGCTCGCTGCGCCAGCGGCTCACGTACAGCAGCGAATCGGGCGGCGCGAGCAGTACCTCGTGCTGCACCAGCCCTGGGTGCCGGCCGGGAAACTCGCGTACCGCAGAGACGATCATGTCGCGGAACGCCTCGAAACGCTCAGGACGTACGCGTGCCTCGCTCACCCTGATGATCACGGTCGTCAGGGTGTCACGCATGCAGACGCGGCGCCACCCTTGCCGCCGCGCCCCGAGGGCCCTCCGCCACGCCTCCCTGCCCGGCTCCCGATTGTCGTGACTTCGTAACAACGCGCGGCGTACGGACGGTTGTTGCAGGTCAGGCGGAGGGTCGTACGCATAAGCTCCTGTCGTTCATATGTGCAGAAGTAGGGATGAACCCGGCTTCCGGCCAACGGTGTCACGGACGAACGCCAAGGCAAGGAGCGGCGCTGGGGCGAGGCAGCCGCCGGCCGGAAGACCTACTACGGAACGGGGGAGCATCGTGTCCGACTGGGACATCAAGCCGGACGGCGTGCGCGGGGTCCTGAGCAAGACCGCAGAGGCCGCCGGCAAGTTCGAGGAAGAGTTCACGTCGTACGGCGACGGCCTCGTGGGCGCCGCCACCTGGGCGGGCACGATGGTGCTGGGCGGGACCGAGCTCCCCAAGGGCGGTGCGTTCGGCCCTGTGGCTCAGGCTCTGCAGGAGTTCCAGCAGAAGACGGAGAACGACCTGAAGTTCCTTCCCGTCCGGACGGGCAAGTCGATCACCGGCGCGCGCCTGGCCACCGAGGAGTACGTCAAAGGCGACCTGGAGATGGCGGCGAACAAGCAGCGGGAGTACTCGAAGGCTCCCACTGCTGAAGAGCTGAAGGGCCCCAAGAAGTGATCGATCTGGGGAAGATACCGACCTTCACGGGCAACCTGGATACGCTGGAGACGCATGCGGCTTCGCTGAAGAAGACCGCCTCCAGCATCCGCGGCACCGGCCGGGACGTTCACAACGCCTTTCAGGCGCTCGATCCGGTCTATGACGCTCCTGAGCAGGAGCAGTTGCTCAACTCGACGCTGCCGGTGCGGGACAAGGCGGACGATTTCGCCAAGAAGCTGGAGTCCGTGAGTGGTGCGCTGACCAGCTTCGCGTCGACCGCCCGTCCGCTGGTGGAGAAGATGAAGCAGCTCCGCGTGGACGCGGAGAAGTTCGTCGCGGACAACAAGGACGACGACGACTGGCAGCAGGACCAGGGCAAGATCGACGAGAACGCCCGTCTCGTCCGTGAGGTCGGTACGACGTGGGTGGCGTTCCAGGGCGTCGAACGCGACGCGGCTAACAAGATCACCGCGCTGGTGGGCGGTACGCACTTCGTCGTGGACGACGGTTCGCACAAGGCCGGCATGTACGGCTTCAAGGAGAGCGACGTCAAGGACGCGAAGGAGACGCCCTGGGGGACGGCCGACGAGCGTGAGTACACGGGCCTGCGGGCTGCGTGGGAGTGGACGAAGGACAACGTCGGCGGCGCGCTGAAAGGTTTCTTCGTCGACGGCGTCCTGGGCACGCTCAAAGGCCTGGGAAGCATGGTCAACGTCTTCGACTGGGACAACTTCAAGAAGACCTGGTCGGGCATCGGCGACGTCTTCGGCGGCATCAGCGGGTACATCATCACGCCGTACGACTGGGTGATGGACAAGGCGCTCGGCCCGACCGACCACAGCGAGCGCGAACGCCAGAAGGCCGCCCTGCGCAACTTCGGCAAGTCGCTGGTTGCGTGGGACGAATGGGACAAAGACCCCTCCCGGGCGTTCGGGACGGTGGTGTTCAACGTCCTGACCCTCGGTTCGGGCACGGCGCTCAAGCTCGGCAGGGCCGGGAAGCTGGGCGTGGGCGCGGAAGCCCTGACCGCGGTGGGCAAGGCGGGCGCGCTCGTCGACCCGATGAGCTACCTCGGCAAGGCGGCGGGCCTCACCAAGATCAAGGTCGGCGACCTCATGGAGAGCCTCAAGGCCAGCCGGACGGGCGTGGACGACATGGCGAGGAACATGCCCACGGGCACGTCCCCGCACCCGACCGACCCGACCCCGGCTCCCGGACACACGGGGGAATCGCCCTCGAGTCCCGCCGGCTCCGGCGACAAGACGCCCCCCGGCCGCGAGTACGTCGACCACGCGGGCAACAAGCGCGTCATCGGCAATGACGGCGTCATCAGGGACGAGCACGGCAACGCCGTGCCCGACACCGAACCCGTCCGGGAACCCCACAAGGACGACCTGCCCAACGTCAGGGAGCGCGAGACGGCCCCCGTCAAGGAGAAGGAGAAGGTCCTCGAAGGCGCGGGCGGCCCCAGCCACGTCGAGAACGGGACGGGCCGCCCGACCGGCTCGGCACACCCGCCCGGCGGATCCCACCCGGCCGGCGGGGGCGGTGGTACCCACAACACGCCGACCACGGGCGGCCACGCCGCGGACCACCCGACCGGCAACGGCTCGGGCTCGCACACACCATCGGGCGGCGGATCCGGCGCGCACACGCCGTCCGGCGAGAGCGGCGGCTCGCACACCCCGGGCGGCGGCAGCGGTCACGGCACTCCGGGGCACTCCGGTCACGACACGGGAGGCCACGGCGACACGGGCGGCCAGGGCGACGGCCCGCAGACGCCGGACGGCGCCGGTGGTGCCGACGGCCCGTCCTCGGGTGGAAGAGGCGGGGCCGGCGACGGTCCGGGAAGCGGCTCCGGACACCCTGAACAGCAGCCTGGGGTCATTCTGGAACGTGACCGGATAGGTCAACAGCCCAGCGGACCCATGGCGCTTGAGCAGGAGGCCGCCGTCGCGGAGGCCCTCAAGGACGCGAAGGTTCCGCCAGTGGACCAGGGCCGTCTGCTGACGCAGCTGAAGAAGTCGGAATACGGGGCAGCCGTTGCCGAATACATATCGAGCGGTAGATTTGCGGACGTCCCCGGGTTCAAGGAGCGTGAGGGCCTCCTTTACCAGGTCAAGCAGGGGGACATGATCCCGGCCGTGCATCAGGCGATGGAGCACGCTGCAGAGCTCCAGGCCAAGGGGCTGAAGGGAATTGAGTTCGAGGTGAAGCTTCCCGGCGAGAAGCTCGACCTCGACGTGCTGGTTCGCCACGACGGACGCATCGCGTACGGTGCCCAACTCAAGGATGTCGACAGCGTCGCGGGCATCAGGTCCGCGGTCAAGAAGATCGCGAACAAGCAGCTCCTGGGCGTCCTGGACGCAACGGGCCTCCCGAAGACCCCGATCGACGTCAAGGCTGGAATCCTGGATATCCGAGGCCTCAGGAGCGAGCTCACGGAACGCGATATCCAGGTTGTCCAACAGGCTGCTGATCGTTGCAACGCCCACTTTGAGCTAAGGTTCGATGACGGATCCGTCACCATCTTTCCGACCAATGCCACCAAACCTTAAGGAGTTTTCCGACCATGCTGATGCGCGCGCCCAAAGAGAGCGGCTCGTGGACCTGGAACCTGGAGGACGTCGAGGAGCCCGGTCTGGAGTTCGCGCTCATGACCGCGGCGCGCATGAGTGCGGTGCTGGAGAAGCACGACTTGCTGGTGCCGTCCTCGCTCGAGTGGGCCTGGTTCCAGACCGGCAGGGGCGGCCTCGGCATCCACAGTCGCCTGAGCCTCGTCGGGCGTTCGCTCGACGATCCGGCACTGCCCGATGCGCTCCGCGCCTGTCGGCCGATCGGTCATCCGCAGGCAGAGATCGGCGGAATCCTCGTACTGGGAACGGGCGCCTGGTTCGACGCGGACGGAGAACGGCACAGGGAATACCGTCTGGTGGAGCTCATGGTGGCACCGGACGAGACGGACCTCTGGGTCGAACTGTCCGTGTACCACGACGTCTGGGGTCAGTGCGATTTCCGGGGCGAGCCGCAGCCGACCATCCACGCCAACAACGCGCCGCGGCTCGCCGCGGCCCTGCAGGAGCTCGACCGGTTGCTCGGAGTCCCGGCGGAGCCCGGTGAGCCGACGTACTACGGACGGGCCGAGGGGTACGGACTCAAGGCTCCCGACATCATCGACGGGCGGGGACCGGACCTCACCGACGCGACACTCGGGTAGATACCCGGTACCGACGAATCGCTTGCCGAAGAGGGCAGCCCGTGCGGCGTCAAGCGCGACTTCCGGGGCGCCGACCTCGTCAGGGCGAACCTGGACGAGGCCGCGCTCCGGTCGGCGCGGCTCGACGGGGCACACATGGCCCGGGCCTCGCCGACGACTCCACGGCGGTGCGTGGCCTGACCGGCACCGTTTTCGGGCCGATCACCGTCTTCGGCGGTGAATCGTCCCGGGAACTGACCGGCGAAGAACTCGGGTCATGGATCGGTGCGCGAGGCGGGCACGTACAAGTGGTCCCTCCGCGACGCCTACCGAAGTAAGGCCTGATGACGAGCGGCTTGGCGGGACAACGAACCCAGTGAAGAGCAGGAGTCAGTACATGCACGGCTATCGTGAATTGCTCGGCTCGGATTTCGATGGCCGGCCGACGGACGACATCGACGACGTGATCTACGACGCGTTCGAAAGTCCCCGACACCGGACCCGCGTCCCCGGCCTCGTCGCCTTGATGAACGATCCCGGCGCGCCCGAGATCGAGCGGTTCCTGGCCTGCATGGTGCTGACGACCTGGGGCGAGGCGGCGGGATACGAGGCTGTGATCCGTGCCGCTGCGGACCCGGAGAGAACTCCCTGGTACGGCTTCTCGGTCGACCGGAAGTTCTCGGTGGACAGTACCTTCTCGCAGCTGGCGGTGGCCGTGGACAGTAGCCGTCACCTGATTGAGGAGAAGGGGACGGCTGCATTGCGCGGGCGGGCCTTTCGTGCGCTCGTGCAGATCGCCGACAGCCAGTACTTCGAGGACAGGCTTGGTGAACTGATCGACATTGCCACTGTCAGGGGCGCACTCGGCGACATCAAGGATGTCGTGGGCCGTGGTGTGCGTTCTCTGGCCGAGGGCGAGAAGCAGCGGTTTGATCTGGCAACGCAGTTGGTGGACCTGGCGTGTGCCGTGGCACCCGTCGATGGGGCCCTGTCGGTGGAACTGGCCATGGGCGTGCTGCACGTCAGTGCCTCCCCCCGCACGGTGGACCACGCCGTCACCATTGTCTTCCGCGCCGAGGGGCCGGAGGTCCGGCAATTCGGCGAGTACCTGCTGACGGTCGGCGACGCGTCGGTGCGCGCGGAGGTCCGCGAAGCGCTGGGCCGCGCCGAGTAGGGGGCTGCTCAGCCGAACGGCCTGGTGGCCGGTGTACCGCTACGGCGGTGCACCGGCCGCGTCAAGGGCATTTTTGAAAGCCATGGTTGGGGAGATCGTGTCGTCTGGTATCCGAAAGAGCTGGGAGCCAAGGATGCTCCCGGCCGATCCTGAAGCAACACGTCAGGTGCAGGAATGGCTTGCCGAGGAGGGCTACAGTCTCTACGGCATCGAGCACGACTTCCGAGGTGCGGACCTGGCGGGCGGAGACTTCTCCGGCTCGTGGTTCACCCAGGCGGACCTGGCGGGCGTGCGGCTTGCGGGAGCGAGTTTCTACCGGGCCGACCTGCAGTCGGCGGATCTCACCGGTGCGGATCTGACCGGTGCGGATCTCGTCAGGGCGAACCTGGACGAGGCCGTGCTCCGTTCGGCGCGGCTCGACGGGGCGAAAATGTCCCGGGCCTCGCTGTGCGATGTCGACGCGTCAGGAGCAAGCTTCCGCGGAACAAACATCCTCGGCGCTTCTCTGCTCGACACCGACATGAGGGGGGCGGACCTGACCGATGCCGTCCTGTACGAGAACTTCTTCGAGATCAAAGTCGACGACTCCACGGTGGTGCGCGGCCTGACAGGAACCGTTTTCGGGCCGATCACCGTCTTCAGTGGCGAATCGTCCCGGGAACTTGCCGGCGCAGAACTGGAGTCCTGGATCAACGCGCGAGGCGGGCAGATTGAGGTGGTCCCTCCGCGCCGTCCGCCGAGGTAAGCCCCGGCACGACCCATTCGCCGGAACCCGCGGCCTCCGCCGCGGGTGACTGGTTCGCCGAGCTACTCGTCCTCGTTTCGAGGACGAGTAGCTCGGCGGGCAATGAGCCCATTGGAAAACAGGAGCCAGTCCATGTATGGCTATCGTGAATTGCTCGGAAAAAAATATGGATTTCGCTGGCCGACCGACGGATGGCATCGACGATGTGATCTGAGATGCGTTCGAAATCCCAGGAGAAGGGGACGGCTGCATTGCGCGGGCGGGCCTTTCGTGCGCTCGTGCAGATCGCCGACAGCCAGTACTTCGAGGACAGGCTTGGTGAACTGATCGACATTGCCACTGTCAGGGGCGCACTCGGCGACATCAAGGATGTCGTGGGCCGTGGTGTGCGTTCTCTGGCCGAGGGCGAGAAGCAGCGGTTTGATCTGGCAACGCAGTTGGTGGACCTGGCGTGTGCCGTGGCACCCGTCGATGGGGCCCTGTCGGTGGAACTGGCCATGGGCGTGCTGCACGTCAGTGCCTCCCCCCGCACGGTGGACCACGCCGTCACCATTGTCTTCCGCGCCGAGGGGCCGGAGGTCCGGCAATTCGGCGAGTACCTGCTGACGGTCGGCGACGCGTCGGTGCGCGCGGAGGTCCGCGAAGCGCTGGGCCGCGCCGAGTAGGGGGCTGCTCAGCCGAACGGCCTGGTGGCCGGTGTACCGCTACGGCGGTGCACCGGCCGCGTCAAGGGCATTTTTGAAAGCCATGGTTGGGGAGATCGTGTCGTCTGGTATCCGAAAGAGCTGGGAGCCAAGGATGCTCCCGGCCGATCCTGAAGCAACACGTCAGGTGCAGGAATGGCTTGCCGAGGAGGGCTACAGTCTCTACGGCATCGAGCACGACTTCCGAGGTGCGGACCTGGCGGGCGGAGACTTCTCCGGCTCGTGGTTCACCCAGGCGGACCTGGCGGGCGTGCGGCTTGCGGGAGCGAGTTTCTACCGGGCCGACCTGCAGTCGGCGGATCTCACCGGTGCGGATCTGACCGGCGCCGACCTCGTCAGGGCGAACCTCGACGGGGCCGTGCTCCGGTCGGCGCGGCTCGACGGAGCCGACATGGTCAGAGCTTCGCTGTACGAGGTCGACGCGTCCGAAGCGAGCTTCAGAGGAACGCGGATCATGGGGGCCTCGCTCTTCGACGTCGACATGAGGGGAGCGGACCTGACCAACGCGGTCCTGTTCCAGAACACCTTCGAGGTCACGGTCGACGACTCCACGGTGGTGCGCGGCCTGACGGGCACCGTCTTCGGGCCGATCACGGTCTTCGATGGAGGATCCCTCCGAGAGTTGGCCGGCGCCGAGTTGGAGGCGTGGATCGGTGAGCGGGGCGGGCAGGTCGAAGTGATCGCTCCACACAGGCCCCGGCTGTAGGGCGGGCGCGTCCCCTTCCGCAATCCGCGACTTTCGGCGTGGGCGACCGGCTTCGTTGATCCGCGGACAACGAACTCAGGCACGCAGGAGCCGGCTTGTGCACGACTGTCGTGCAGGAGAGAAGGAGAACAGAGCAGTGACCTGCACCAAGTACTACGTCGAGAACGGCTACGGGGTGCCGCACTTCTGCGGGCCTGACGAGCTGAAGGTCCTGGGCCAGTGGGTGACGGCCGACATCCAGCTCGTGCCGCCGTCCATCCTGGAGGCGATCGACCTGGTGACCGAGGCCAAGGCCAATCCGGGTTTCGTGCCGGAGGACTTGGACGGGAACACGCACACCGTCACCATCAGCGCGCAGGGGATGAGGGTGGAGAACTACTTCGTCGAGCACGTGCAGGGTGAGTACGCCCTCGACGACGCGTTTCGCGTTCTGCTCGACTTCTGGGACTACTGCCGCCAGGCGAATCCCGAAGACGCCGACTCGTGCCGACGCGAGTACGCCCACGTGCACGGCCGTGCCCCCTTGGTCGGGACCCGTGAGCTCCCCGACACAGGATTCGAGATATGGGAGGGTTGCACCGCGGCGGCTCCGCTTTCTGTTCGCCGAAGCCGCCGATCTGGCGGATGCTGTCGGTCAGATGTATTCCTCCGAGTCCGAGGACGCCGTCCTCGTGTGGAACCAGGTGCCGGTCCCGCTGACGTACCGGTACGACATCGCGGTGTTGCTCCAAGATCTGGTGCCGCTGCTGGAAGGGGTCCGGCGGCCGGAATTCTCGGCGGCCGAGGTCTTCTGGGGGTCGGACACCTTCTCCGCCGAATGGAAGCTGGCCCGTGAGGGCGGCGACCTGAGGATCCGGGCGCGGTGACACAGCCGCTCGGGAACCACGAATCGCTGCTCACCGAGCGGGGTGACGTGACGGTGGGGGCGGAGGAGTTCGTCGGGGAATGGTCCAAGGTCCTGTGGCGCATCGTGACCGATGTTGCAACAGGCTCCGTGGAGTTGCCGGACGACGACCTCCTCGTGCGCGCCAAGGCGCTGCTCGGGATGGCGGCGACCGAGCTAACCGGCTGATCCAGGTGGTGACGCCGAGATGACAGCAGATCAGATATGACCAAAAGGAACAGCACTGCATGACCAAGGACGTGATCGCGCTCACCGAGCGCATGCCGGACCCGCTGAGCGTCCTGGCGGGCCTGCTCGCGGGCGGACCGGACCTGCGGGTCGAGACCACCGGCGAGGGGGCCGTGGTCCAGCTCTGCGACGACGAAGGCCGGCCGCTCGTCTCGGTAGAGGTGCCGCTGATGCTCCAGGTACCGGGGGAGGCGGCCCGGCTGCTGGGGGCCGGCGCCGAGCCGTCCGGCGACGGCCCGGCGTGGTGGGTCGAGGCCCGCGCCGCCGTGGGCGTCCCCCAGGCCGAGCAGCTCGCGGGCGCCTTCGCGGCCCGTCTGACCATGCTCCTGGGCGGCCGGGTCTGGCCGCCGGATGCCCCCGGCACCGTCGGTGCGGCCTGCCCGGTCGACGTCTCGGGCGTCACGGCCGTACCGGTCCCCGCCGCCGCCCAGCCTGCCGTCGACATGCTCACCGACAAGGTCGCCGTCGTCCTCCAGGACCGGCCGGTCGTCCCCATGACGAGCTGGCTCACCGAGGCACTGCGGGCCGCCCTGGAGAGCGACCGGACCCTGCAGATCGTCACCCCGCCGCACTGCCGGCTCTCCCTGCCCACCCGCATGCTGCTGGAGTCCACCTCCTCGCGCTGGGTGGTGCAGGACGAGCGGTGCGGCTACTACGACGGGCTCACCGGCGCGGTACTGAGCTGGCAGGACGACGCCTTCTCCCCGGACCGGGACGAGAACGGCGAGACCCCGGTGGCGGACGCCTTCGAGGAGGTCACGCCCACCGGCGAGCGCCAGCTCATCGTCTCCTTCCGCACCCTGCACCGGCCCACGGCGGACCTCGTCCTCGGCGGCGCGCTCGAAGCCGCCTGGCAGGCGCTGACCGGCGCCCCGCCGGCCGGCTGGGGGACATCGGAGCCGGCCGGTCTGGCCTGGTCGCGGCGGCAGCTGACCGACCTGGCGTACGAGCGCGCGCCCCGGTCCACCTGGACGGTGGCCGTCGGCACCCCGGACCGGCCCGCCGTCGCCACCCTGCGCGTGATCCGCACCACGGAGGGCGTCGAGGAGGACGTCACCCTCACCCTGGGCTACGGCCCCGGGGAGGAGCCGGCCCTGGAGGCACTGCCGGGGCTGGCCGACGAGCTGGTGACCCGGTACGGGCTGAAGACCATGATGTGCCAGCTGCGCGAGGCGCGCCGGGACCTGAGCGCTCCACCCCGCTTCGAACACCCGCCGCTGCCGTACGCCTTCGTACTGGGCCCCGCGGAGGTCCGGGAGGCCGGGATCGACACCGCGAGGAGGACGCCGCTGAAGGGACGCCCGGTGCAGCTGGGCCACAGCGCCCGGCCGGGCTTCTACTATCCGGTCGGCGACGGCGAGACCGTCGAGAGCTGGACCGCCCTCGGGCAGCTCGTGCGCCACCTGCGCGGGATGCCGTCCGCCTAAGCGCTCCGCGGGAAGTGCGGTACACAGGCTGCGGGCCGCCTGTGGCCGATCGCGCAGTTCCCCGCGCCCCTTACGGGGCGCGGTACCGCGGCGGACTTCCCCGAGTCCGCATAGCGGTAGCCCGTAGCCCGTAGCCCGTAGCCCGTAGCCCGTAGCCCGTAGCCCGTAGCCCGGCGCCGCGTGGTCCGGAGCCCGGGCTGCGTGCGCCGGCCCAGGGGGTCCGCGGACATCCCGCTCCACGTCTGAAAGGGCCTTGGCCCGGATCCCAGGGATCCGGGCAGGGCGTCACCTCTCTCGTGCGGCCGGGCCCGGACGGACGTGCACGGTCACGGTGTGCAGTCCGGTTGCCCCGTCGGGAACGGTCGGCGTGCTCCGCTCGGTCTGCACGCTGCCCGTCCCGTCGGTGGCCCGGACCTGGAGCGTGTGCCGCCCCGGTGGCGCCTCCCACGGCCACGTCCACAGCCGCCAGGTGTCGACGCCGTCCGCGTCGGCGAGCCGGGCCTCGTGCCACGGGCCTCCGTCGACGCGGACCTCCACCCGGGCGATCCCCCGGTGCTGCGCCCACGCCACGCCGCCGACCGCCACCCGGCCCGCCGGTGGTGCGGCGCCGGCCCGCGGGGTGTCGATGCGGGACTGCGTCTTGACCGGCGCCTGCTGCGCCCACGACCTGCGCACCCAGTAGGCGTCGTACGCCGCGAACGTGGTCAGCTGGAGCTCGCTCAGCCACTTGCACGCCGATACGTACCCGTACAGGCCCGGCACGACCATCCGTACGGGGAAGCCGTGCGCGAAGGGCAGCGGCTCGCCGTTCATCCCGACGGCCAGCAGCGCCTCCCGGCCGTCCATGACGGTCTCGACGGGCGTGCCGATGGTCATCCCGTCCACCGAGCGGGCCACCAGCTGGTCGGCCGGGCCTCCCTGTGAGGGCGGCCGTACCCCCGCCTCCCGCAGTAGGTCGGCGAGGCGCACGCCGAGCCAGCGGGCGTTGCCCGCGTACGGCCCGCCCACCGGGTTCGACACGCAGGTGAGCGTGATGTCGTGCTCGACCAGCGGGCGGGTCAGCAGCGCGGGCAGGTCCAGTGAGAGGGGGCGGGTGACGCCCTCGCCGCGGATGCGCAGCCGCCAGGTGCCGGCGTCCACCCGGGGGACGACCAGGGCGGTGTCCACGCGGTAGAAGTCCCGGTTCGGGGTGAGGAACGGGGAGATCCCGGGCACCGGGAGGTTCGCGCCGGGCG
>NZ_JACBGN010000013.1 GCF_013401435.1 Streptomyces sp. BR123 | reverse complement strand
CCCGCCGTCCCACCCGCCCCGGCCGCCTCAGGTGTTGCTGGTGCCCCAGTCGTCGTCGTGGCCGACGGCTCCGTTGGCCCGGCCGCGCAGCACCCGTACGCGGTCGGTCACCGAGGCGGGCAGGACGTCCCCGACCCGGTCGCCCACCACGGTGAACGCCCTGCCGGCGAAATGGCGCCCCTGCTGGCCCGCGGTCTCGGCCGCGTTGCGCACGGCCGGGTTCTGCGCGACCCCGCGTACGCACTTCTTCATCTGTTCGTAGCGCTCCCGTCCGGCCCGTGACCCGAGGACGTACCCGAGAGCCACTCCGCTCACGAACGTGACCTTGTAGCGCATGCCTGCCACCCTTCGTCGTGTGGTGCCCGGCCCGCTGTCGATACCGATTGGCGGAGCACCCCCCTGCTTGCGCTAATCTATGACTCGCAACGAGCGCTCGCCCCCCGGCAAGGCCGGAGGTGGGCCGTTCGGTGCAACGCAGCAATCCCCTGTAGCTCAATTGGCAGAGCAGCCGGCTGTTAACCGGCAGGTTACTGGTTCGAGTCCAGTCGGGGGAGCGCGATCCCCTGTAGCTCAATTGGCAGAGCATTCGGCTGTTAACCGGAGGGTTGCTGGTTCGAGTCCAGCCGGGGGAGCAGAGGGAAGAGGGCCCCGAGGGGTCCTCTTCTTTTTTTGCCCGCGTGCGGAAACTTTTGCCCCGCCGGCGGAACCGGGCAGCCTTCAAACCGGTCTCCACCGACAGCGAAGCCGATGACACGGCCCAGCCGAGGCAGGAGATCGTATGAGCGGCTATGCTGCGGCAGACGGCGCGCACACTTGTACGCGCCACGCCGTGAAGGGGCGGTAGCTCAGCCGGTTAGAGCAGCGGACTCATAATCCGTCGGCCGTGGGTTCGAGTCCCACCCGCCCCACCGCAAGCCGCAGGTGCAGAAACGATTGCACCTGCGGCTTTGGTGTTTTCCGGGGTGCGTGGGCTCGGGGTGCCGGAAGCCACGGGTGTGGCGGTCGTCACGCCGGTGTCCGGGGTTCCGGCCCGGGGTGTCGGGTCGGCCGGGGGCGGAGGGGTGGCCCGCCTGCGGCCCGGAGGGGTCAGACGTCCTCCGTTTCGTCCGCGAGGTGGCGCAGTACGTCCCGCAGGTCCTGGCGGCGGGCGTACGCCGCGCGCTGGCGGTGGGCGCCCGAGCCGTCGCGGAGCAGGCGCCCCAGGGTTTCCGCCGCGTGGTCCAGTTCGCCGCAGGCGGCCAGCTCCGGGGCCACCAGGTCGAGCAGGGCCTCCGCCAGGTCCGCCGCCGGGAGCTCGGCCCCCGTGTACGGGTCCAGGCCGAAGCCCTCCAGTCCGTCGTGAGCCGCCCGCCAGCGCGCCAGGTACAGGACCTCGTCCCGTACGACCGGCTCGGGGCGCCCCTGCGCGATGTCCCCGAGGACGCTGGCCACCAGGGCGCGGACCAGTTCCGCCTGGAGGATGGCGGTGTCGATGTCCGAGGACATGTCGGGCGCCCGGATCTCGAGCGTCGGCCAGTGTCCGGACGGGCGGAGGTCCCAGTAGACCATCTTGGTGTCCAGGGCCGCCCCGGAGCCGAGCAGGTCCTGCACCGAGCGCCGGAAGTGGGCCGTGGACGTGAAGTGCGGGGGCAGGCCCGCCGAGGGCCAGCCCGACCAGGCCATCGCGCGCCAGCTGGCGTGCGCCGTGTCGCGGCCGCCCCAGAACGGCGAGTTGGCGGCCAGCGCGATCAGGGTGGGCAGCCACGGTCTGACCCGGTTGGACACGGCGACGGCCGTGTCCACGTCGAAGGTGCCGATGTGGATGTGGCGGCCGCAGCTGACCAGGGTGTCGGTGAGCGCGCCGAAGCGGCGGTGCTGCTCGCGCTGGCGCGGCTCGTCGTCCGTCAGGTGCAGCGGCCCCTCGACGGCCATGACCGGTGAGGGCGCGGCCAGCAGCCGGCAGCCGTGGGCGCGGGCCGCCCGGGAGAGGGTGCGGCGCAGCGCCGCCAGCTCCTCGCGCAGCTTCGGGGCCGAGTCGGCGACCGGGGTGGAGATTTCCACCTGGTAGCGGGTGCCTTCTGCATGGACCTCGTGGGGGAGGCCCGCGGCGGTTTCGAGGACCCGGGGGGCGGCCGGGACCACCCGGAAGGTGCGGGCGTCGACGAGCAGGAATTCCTCCTCGACCCCGACCGTCAGGGGCGCGTGGACGTCGTTGTCCGCGCTGGCGGTGTCGCCCGTGCTTTTGGTGCCCGTGCTGCCGGTGCCCGTGGTGTCGGTGCTCGTGGTGCTGTTGCCAGGTTCGATCACTACGCCTCCCTGGACATACGAGTCGTTTCATCATGAGCCGACACCAGGCGGCGAGCGCGCGTCGATTCAGTCAAATGTCCTGGGGGGATGGCGAGTTACCGGCAAGAATCCGCGCGGCCTGCAACCGCGGATCCGGGTGGGGCGACTGTGGCGGATGCGTGAGGGGCGGCGCTCCGGCTCCGGGTCCGCGGGCGCGCCGCCGGTTATCATCCGCTGTGACCGGTACGAGCGCATCCACGCCCACGCCCGCCCCCGGGTCCGCACCCGCGCGGCGCTCCTCACGGATATTCGCCGACCTCACCCCGCTGCGCACCTCGCCCGACTACCGGCGGCTGTGGGTCGGCAGCACCATCTCCTGGATGGGCCAGGCGATGACCGCCCTCGCGATCTCGCTCCAGGTCTACGACATCACCGGCTCCAGCTTCTCGGTCGGCCTCGTCGGGCTCTTCTCGTTCGTCCCGCTCGTCGTCTTCGGGCTGTACGGCGGTGCCATCGCCGACACCGTGGACCGGCGCAAGCTCGGCCTGTACAGCTCCCTGGGCATGGCCGCCCTGTCGGTGCTGCCGGCAGGTGCCGCGCTGGCCGGCTACCACCGGGTCTGGCTGCTGTACGCGATCGTCGCGCTGCAGGCGGTCTGCGGTGCCCTCAACGGGCCCGCCCGGTCCGCCATGATCCCCCGGCTGCTGCCGGCCGGGCAGCTGCCCGCCGCCAACGCGCTGAACTCGGTGACGATGACCTCCGGGGCCATGCTCGGGCCGGTCCTCGGCGGGCTCGTCGTCGGCCGCTGGGGCTACGAGGCCGCGTACCTGATCGACGCCGTCGCCTTCACCGCCGCGCTCTACGCGATGTGGCGGCTGCCGGCGATGCTGCCCGACCGGGAGGGCGGCAAGCGCGGGAGAGCGTCCGTCCTCGACGGGCTGCGGTTCCTGGGGACCCGGCCCAACATCCGGATGACCTTCTTCTCCGACCTGGCCGCGATGGTCCTGGCCCAGCCCAAGGCGTTGTTCCCGGCCGTGGCCGTGCTCTGGTACGGCGGCGACGCCACCACCGTCGGCCTGCTCGCGGCCGCGCCCGCCGTCGGGGCGCTGCTCGGCGGGCTGTTCTCCGGCTGGCAGGGCCGGATCCGGCGGCACGGGCTGGCGATCCTGCTGTCCGTGGCCGCGTGGGGGATGGCCGTGGCCGTGTTCGGGCTCACCCGGAACCTGTGGCTCGGCCTGTTCTTCCTGGCCCTGGCCGGCTGCGCGGACACGGTGTCCATGGTGTTCCGCTCCACGATGATGCAGGCCGCCACCCCCGACGAGATGCGCGGCCGCCTCCAGGGCGTCTTCATCGTGGTCGTCGCGGGCGGTCCGCGGCTCGGTGACTTCCTCGCCGGGACCGTCGGCGACCTCGCCTCCCCGACGGCGGCGATCACGGGCGGCGGCCTCGCCTGTGTCCTGGTCCTTGCGCTGCTCGCCGCCCGCTGGCGCGGCTTCGCCCGCTACGACGCCCGCTCGCCGCAGCCGTAGCCGTAGCCGTGGACGTGGACGTGGCCTTGGACTTGGCCGCGGCGGTCAGGCGGGGCCGACCACGCCGCGGGCGACGCCCAGGGCCACGAGGTCCTGGGGGCGGATGCGGAGCTGGTCCGCGGTGGCCGGGGCCTCGGACGGGGGCCGTTTGAGGATGGCCGCGGCCAGCTCGGGGGCGATGACGGAGAAGTAGCTGTCCGGGGTGGCCCAGGTGTTGCCCGGAGCCGCCAGTGCAAGGGCCCCGCCGGAGCCGCCCTCGCCGATGAGGAGGGTCGTGACCGGGACCGTGGCCGCCGCGACCGCCGCGAAGGTGTCGGCGATGGCCGCGCCGGCCCCCGCCCGCTCGGCCGCGGCGTCGTTGGCCGCGCCGGGGGTGTCCACCAGGGTCAGCACGGGGATGCCGAGCCGGTCCGCGAGGCGGATCACGCGGGCGGCCGTGCGGTATCCCGCCGGGCGGGTCGCCGTGCCGCACTGGGCGGCGTACGCGACGGCCCGGCCCTCGCGCAGCCCGAAGCCGCACAGCATGCCGGGGTCGGTGCCCCCGGCCCGGTCTCCGGACAGGGGCAGGCGCAGCGTGAAGTACGCGTCCAGGTAGGCCTCGGCGTGCGGCCGGGCGGGGTGCCGGGCCTGGCGTACGGCGTCCCAGCCGTCGGCCGGGGGCGCCACGTCGGCCAGGGCGGCGGGGGGTTCGACCGGCCCGGCCGGGCGGGGCGCGGCCAGCACCCGGAGCCAATCGGCCAGCAGGCCGGGCAGCCGGGCCGGTTCCACCACCGCGTCCACGTGCCCGGCGGCGTACTGGCTCTCCGCGGTGTAGGCCGCCGGGTCGGCGTCTGCGGGCCGCACCCTGGACCCGGCGAAGCCGACCTGGGCGCCCGGGAGGGCGAGGACGACGTCCGCTCCGGCGCCGAGGGTGGCCCAGCCGCCGCCGGTGGTGGGATCGCGCAGGACGGCGATCTGGGGGAGCCCGGCGGCCCGGGTCAGGACGGACTGGCGGGCCACCCGCTGGAGTTGGGCCAGCGCGAGCATGCCCTCCTGCATCCGGGAGCCGCCGGTGGCGATCAGGGACACCAGCGGAAGGCGGTGCTCGCGGGCGTGGCCGTACGCCGCTTCGAGCCGGTCGCCGGTGCGTTCGCCGAGGGAGCCGCCGAGGAAGCCGAACTCGAAGGCGACCAGCACCACTTGCCGGCCTCCGACGAGGGCGGTCCCGACGACCGCGGATTCCTCCTCGCCGGTGCGTTCGGCGGCACGGGCCCGGGAGGCGTCGTAGCCGGTCCAGCCCAGTGGGCCGTCGTCGGCCGACTCCCGTGGGACCACGGGCAGTTCGGCGAAGCTTCCGGGGTCGGTCACGGAGGCGATGGCCGCGCGGGCCGAGAGGCGGGTCGTCACGGGGTCACCCTAGGGGGTTACGGCAGCGGGAGGGCGACCTTCACGGCGTAGGCGGCGACGAGGCCGTAGCCGAGGCGGAAGGTCCAGACGCGGACCCGGGCGGGCACCTTGCGTCCGGCGAGGGCCCCGACGGCGACGAGGGTCTGCTGCCACAGGAGGGAGGCGGCGGCGACCCCGGTGAGGAAGGCGGCGGCGGAGGCGGCGGTGTGCAGGGTGGCGGCCTGGGCGGTGGTGAGGGCGGCGAAGTAGAGGGCGGTGGTGGGGTTCACGGCGGTGAGGCCGACGTAGCGGGCGAAGGCCCTGGCGCGGCCACCGCGATGGCCGGTGCTGCGATCGGCCGCGGCCCCGGGATCGCGGGCCGTGGAGTCGGGGGCCGTGGGGTCGGAGGCTGCGGGACCCGGCTCCCGGGCGGCACCCCGCAGGCCGTGCGCGGCGATGGCCAGCAGGATCGCTGCCGCGGCCAGCCGGATCCAGGCCTCGACCGGGGCCACGTGGGAGGCCACCCAGGGCCCGAGCGCGGTGGCCAGGGCCGCGTAGCCGAGGTCCACGGCGGCGATGCCCGCCGCCGCGGCCACGGCCGTCCGGCGGTCGCGCATCGCCTCCTGCAGCAGCAGCACGCTCATCGCGCCCATCGGCATCGCCACGCCGAGCCCGGCGACCGTGCCCGCCAGGGCGGGAGTCAGTAGTTCGGTCATGCCCGGCAGAGTGCGGTGCGCGGCGGCGGCCGCGGCAGCGATTATCGGCCGCCGCTGCGAGAATCGCGGCATGGACCGCTTGGACAGGGAAATCCTCGGCATCCTGCAGCAGGATGCGCGGATCTCGTACCGGGACCTCGGCGTCCGCGTCGGACTCAGCGCCAACGCTGCTGCCGACCGCGTCCGGCGGATGCTGCGCGACGGGGTGATCCGCGGGTTCACGGTCATCGTGGATCCGGCTGCCGACACCCGGGGCGGGCTCGTCGTCTTCATCGACCTCACGCTCCGCCCGGACACCACCAACGAGGAGTTCGAGCAGCGCGTCGCCGGACTGCCGGGGATCACCGAGGTGGTGCACGTGACGGGCGAGTACGACTACCTCGTACGGGCCCGGGCCGCTGATCCGGCCGCGCTGGACGCCCTGCTGCGCCGCCTCAAGCGGGAGACAGGGGTGGCGCAGTCCAGCACCCGGCTCGCGCTGCGGGCGGCGCAGCGGCCGCCGTCCGGCCCGAACACTGCCTGAACCCGCCGCTTCACGTCCCCGCCCCTCCTGAGGGCGCCGAGGATGCCGCCCGGCCGTCGGGCAGCCGGGGTGTCGCGGCCCGTTCGGCCCCGGTCACCACGGCCGTGTACGGCTCGCTCAGCCGGACGCGCCCGGGGTCGACGACTCCGGGCGTTCCACAGCGGGCTGTGCACAGCTCGGCGGCGGGTCCGCGACGTGCTGGAGGGCGGCCTCCTGGTCCGGTTCCGAGCCGACGCCGAGGACTGCTTCCGGCAGCACGGGGAGACCGGCTCCCCGTCGGGGGCGGCGGGCTCCCTGGCCGGGGTCATCCGGTCAGCGGGTTGAGGACCATCGGGGCGACCTTCCCTTCGAGCATCGCGCCGAGGCCGAGCACGGCGCACACGTCCGGCCTCTCCGCGATGGCTACGGGCATGCCCGTGGCGTCGCGCAGCATCTGGTCCAGGCCCGGCAGCAGGGCGCTGCCTCCCACCATCATGATCCCGCGGTCCGTCAGGTCGGCGACGAGGTCCGGCGGGCAGTCGCGCAGCACCTTGCCGATACCGTCGAGGACGGCGGTCAGCGGGGTGTGGATGGCGTCGCGGACGGCCGCGGTGTCGACGTGGACGGAGCGGGCCAGGCCGGTGGCCACGTCGCGGCCGTGGATCAGGGTGGAGGCGGGGCCCTCGTCGGTGATGCCGTTGCCGTGCAGGGCCAGCTGCAGGGGGCGGACGGCCTGGCTGGGCAGCATCAGCTCGTGCGCGTGGCGCAGGTGCTGGACGACGGCGTGGTCGATGGCCTCGCCGCCGACGGGGATCCGCTGGGCGGTGACGATCGAGCCGAGGGAGAGGACGGCGACCTGGGTGGCGGCGGCCCCGCACACCATGATCATCGTCGCGGTCGGCTGCTCCACGGGCAGGCCGCAGCCGACGGCCGCCGCGATCAGGGTGTCGACGAGTTCGACGCGGCGGGCACCGAGGCCGACCATCGTCTCCACGGCGGCCCGCTGGGCGAGCGGGTCGGCGTCGTGCGGGGTGCAGGCGGCGGCGCGCAGCCGGGGCTTGCGGCGCAGGGCGCGGCGCAGCTTCTCGCCGAGCAGGTGGCGCAGCATCCGCTGGGCCATGTCGATGTCGACGACGGTGCCGCCGGAGACGGGGCGGACGACCCGGATGTAGTCGGGTGTGCGGCCGGTCATCCGCTCGGCGAAGCTCCCGACGGCGATGAGCGCGCCGGTGCGGGTGTTCACGGCGGCCGCGCTGGGTTCGTCGACGACGAGGCCGGCGCCCTTGACGTAGACGCGGGTCCTGGCTGCCCCGAGGTCGACGGCGACGTGGCAGCGGCGCAACTGCTCAAGACTGACGGTCACGGCAGGTCCTCCCGAGAGCGCTGGTGCTGGAAGACCGGCGTTGTTGCCGGTTGCATTTCATATCTTCTCGGGCGAATGGGGCGTGGCGCCCGTTGAGATGCTCCAGCCGGGGCGCGCACACGGGGCGGGAGGTGCTGCACGGGGGTGGATTTCTGTACCGACAGGCAGCACAGTGCCCGCACCGCCCGCGCTACTCGCGCGTAACAAGGTAAAGGGGGCCCGATGCTGACGCCCCGCCGGAATCCGACGGCGCTCCTGACGCTCCGTGCGGCGCTCTGCGCCGTGGTCTGCGCCGCGTTCGGCACGGTGCTCCTCGCGCCGCTCCCGGCCGCCCACGCCGCCGCTGCGTCGGCGGTTCCCCCTCACCGCCCGGTGGTCCTCGTCCACGGCCACAACGCCGACCCCGGCGTCCGGGGTTCCCTGCGCACGGACCTGCGCGCCGCCGGATACACGGACGCGGAGCTCTTCTCCTGGGGCTACGACACCCACAGGTCCGTCAACGAGGTCCTGGCCGGACAGCTCGGCGCGTACGTCGACCGGGTCCGCCGGCAGACCGGCGCCGAGCGGGTGGACGTCGTCTCGCACTCGTTCGGATCGCTCGTCAGCCGCTGGTACGCCACACACGGCGGCGGCACCGCGACCGTCGACCGCTGGGTCTCGCTCGCCGGCCCCCACCACGGCACCGCCACCGCCTGGGCCTGCTCCCTGTGGGACCGGGCGTGCCGGGACATGAGCCGGACTCGTACGCGGTGCGGAACCTGAACTCCGGGGACGAGACCCCGGGCGCGGTGCGGTACGCGACCTTCCGCTCGGACTGCGACGAGGTCGTCGACCCGGACAGCAGCGTCTCCCCGGCCGCGGCGGCGAACACGGCGGTCGGCTGCCTCGGCCACAACGACCTGCCGGGCGACGACGCCGCCTCGGCCGGGGTGCGCGCCTTCCTCGCCGGGTAACGCCCGGCGCGCCACGGGTTCCGGTCAACGGGCTTCGAACTCGGCGCCGTCCACGCAGACCCGCTGGAGCAGGCCGTACGTGAACTCCGCCACGCAGGGCCGCCCCTGCGCGGTGAAGGCGAGCCGCCACCGGGTCGGCGCAGTGCCCTCCATCGGTCGCACCGGCGCGAAGGCCCGCGCCACCTCGTCCACCGTCGCCGACCAGGGCCTCAGGTCCTCCGGCACGCGCAGGACGGGACCGGGGGCGCCCGGTGCGCGCACCAGCCACTCGTTCCACACGGCCCCGTCCGGCGCGGCCAGCACCTCGAAGCGCAGGTCGGGCCAGAGCGGCAGGGGCCACAGCAGGGCCTCGCACTCCAGGTCGCCGATGGTCCGCCGGGCCGTGGACTCCGGCGGGCCGAGCGCCGACCGGTAGCGCGCCAGGGCCCCGCGGGAGCGGGGCGAGCGGACCATCGCCTGCCAGCGCCGGTTCGCCTCCCGCTGCTCGGTGAGGGAGGCGCCGAGGCGCCGCCGGGCCTCCTCGGCGAGCTCCGGCCGGAAGTCGGCCATCCGCCGCAGCAGCACCAGCTGGAACGCGTTCCGGCCGAAAGCCGCAGGTCCCGGCGGTGGCGTGGACGGCGGGTCCGGAGGCGTCGGAGGCGGGGGCAGCGGCGTCATGCGGACCACGATTCCACACAGGACCTTTACGAACCCGCGATGCGAATGTGGCCTGAAACCACGTAGCGTCACATCCGCCATGGACTACTGCCACGCCTGCCGGAGGCACCTCAACGGCGCATTGGCGTGCGCCGGGTGCGGAACCCCGGCCGAGTACCTGCCCCCCGCCGTGCCGGGCGTCCCCCTCGCGCCCGCCGCCCCGTACGGATCCGCCGACGTGCAGTACGGGCCCTCCGCGCCCCCGGGGGCGCCGCGGGCGGAGGCCTCGGACCCCTTCGCGGATTCCCTCGTCGTGCTGTCCGGAGGCACCGCCGAGCGGCGGCCCGGCGCCCGCGCCCGGGCCGCGAACCGCCGGCGCCGACGGACCTTCGTCACGGTCGGGCTCGGCCTCGCGGTCGCAGTCGGCGGGTCGGTGGGCCTGGCGCAGCTGATGGCGGACGGTGACCACGCCGACCGGGCGGCGAACGTCATGCTGACCGACGACGACGGTCCGCAGGAGCCGGCCCCGCTGCCCAGCCGTACCGGCGGGCCCAGCGCTCCGGCCCCGCTGAGGCCGGCCACGGCCACGGCCGCGGCGAAGGCCGGTGCGAACGCCGCGCAGCCGTCCCGGTCCGGGGACCCCGCCGGGGGCGGCACGCAGCCGGGGCCGGAGGCGTCGGCCTCCGCCTCGGAGAGGTCCGGATCGCTGCAGGGTGCCGGGAACGGGCCGTCCGTAAAGCCCGGGCAGTCGGGGCGGCCCTCGCCGAGCGCCTCCGGCACGGGGTCGCCGCAGCCCGTTCCGCCGCTGCCGAGCCCGTCGCCGACGAAGCCGCCGAAGACCTGCTGGTGGATCTTCTGCTGAACCGGCGGTTCGGGTGCCGAGCCGCCGGCTCAGCCCAGCATCCGCTTGAGCAGGTCGCGCAGGACCGCCCGCTCGGCCGTGGACAGCCCGGCCAGCGGCTCGCGCGCGAAGTCCAGGGACTCGCGCAGCCGGTCGGCCGTCTGCAGGCCCTCCTCGGTGGGCGCGGCCAGCTTCACGCGCCGGTCGGCCGGGTCCGGCCGGCGCTCGACCAGGCCGCGCGACTCCAGTCGGTCCACGATGCCGGTGATGTTGGACGGCTCGCACTTCAGCTTCTGCGCGATGCGGCGCATCGGCATCGGTTCGAGTGACAGCAGGTTCAGCACGCGCGCCTGCGCGCCGGTCAGCCGGTGGCTGGCGGCGGCGTGCTCGTACTCCTCGTGGTAGCGGGCCACGACGGTGCCGATGAGCTCGACGACCTCGACGGTCAGGGGATCCACACGACGACTGGGCATGGATCCAGCGTACCCATTTGCTTGACAACCTGAAATATCCAGGCGCATGGTTGTTTCACGTCCTGAAGTATTCGCGATCTGGAGTGCACCATGTCCAAGACCCCTGCGATCCCCTCCGTCAGCCGTGAGTGGCACCTCGTCCGCCGTCCCCAGGGCTGGCCGGTGGCCGAGGACTTCGCCTTGCGCGAGGTGCCGGTCGCCGCGCCGGCCCCCGGCCGGATCCTGGTGCGCAACCTCCACATGTCCGTGGACCCGTACATGCGCGGCCGGATGAACGACGTGAAGTCCTACATCCCGCCCTTCGGGCTGGACCGGCCGATGGAGGGCGGCGCGGTCGGCGAGGTCGTCGCCTCGGCCGCCGAGGGCTTCGAGGCCGGCGACCACGTCCTGCACGGCCTGGGCTGGCGCGAGTACGCGGACGTGGACGCGGCGCACGCCACCAAGGTCGACGCCACGCTCGCCCCGCTCTCCGCCTACCTCGGCGTGCTCGGCATGCCGGGCATGACCGCCTACGCCGGCCTCTTCGCGGTGGCCTCCTTCAAGGAGGGCGACTCCGTCTTCGTCTCCGGCGCGGCGGGCGCGGTCGGCAGCCTGGTCGGCCAGTTCGCGAGGATCAAGGGCGCGTCCCGGGTCGTCGGCTCGGCCGGCTCGGACGAGAAGGTGACGCTCCTCACGGAGAAGTACGGTTTCGACGCCGCCTTCAACTACAAGAACGGCCCCGTTGCCGAGCAGTTGAAGGACGCTGCCCCCGAGGGCATCGACGTCTACTTCGACAACGTCGGCGGTGACCACCTGGAGGCCGCGATCTCCTCCCTGAAGGTGCACGGCCGGGCCACCCTGTGCGGGGCGATAGCCCAGTACAACGACACCGAGCCCGCCCCCGGCCCGCGCAACCTGGTCCAGGCCATCGGCAAGCGGCTGCGCCTGCAGGGCATCCTGGTCAACGATCACGCCGAACTCCAGCCCCAGTTCGTCAAGGACGTCTCCGGCTGGCTGCGCTCGGGCGAGCTCGTCGCCGACGAGACGGTGGTCGAGGGCGTGGAGAACGCGACCGAGGCCTTCCTCGGAATGCTGCGCGGCGAGAACACCGGAAAGATGATCGTTTCGTTCACCGGTTAGGCTCGGCTCCGAACCGCCGCGATCGTGGGCGCGAGTCGCGGCGACCACCAGAAGGATCCTGTCCACATGTCCATCCAGCAGTCCGATGTCCTCTACACCGCCGTGGCCACCGCGGAGAACGGCCGTGACGGCCGCGTCTCCACCGGCGACGGCCGGCTCGACGTCGTGGTGAACCCCCCGAAGGAGATGGGCGGCAGCGGCGCCGGCACCAACCCGGAGCAGCTCTTCGCGGCCGGCTACAGCGCGTGCTTCCAGGGCGCCCTGGGCGTCGTCGCCCGCAACGAGAACGCCGACATCTCCGGTTCCACCGTCACCGCCGAGGTCGGCATCGGCAAGAACGACGAGGGCTTCGGCCTGATCGTGAAGATCTCGGCCGTGATCCCGAACGTGGACCGGGCCAAGGCCAAGGAGCTCATCGAGAAGGCCCACCAGGTCTGCCCGTACTCCAAGGCCACCGCCGGCAACATCACGGTCGAGCTCGCCGTCTGATCCGGTAGCCGCTCGCGTTCGAAGGCCGCCCACCCGAACCACCGGAGGGCGGCCTTCACCTAAGCTGGACCCATGCGTGATCTTGCGGGGGGATTCGGCTACCTGCTGGCCGGACAGAGATGGGTGTTCCGTCACGGACGGTGGCTGGGCTTCGGCCTGCTGCCGGGGCTGGCTTCGCTGGTGCTCTACGCCGTCGCGTTCATCGCCCTCGGCTACGGAGCCGACGACCTGACGGCCTGGGCCACGCCCTTCGCCGACGACTGGACCTCGCCCTGGCAGGGCCTGTTCCGGGGCTTCCTGACCACACTGGTCTTCGGCCTCGGCCTGTTCCTCGCGGTGATCACCTTCACCGCCGTGACCCTGCTCATCGGCCAGCCCTTCTACGAGTCGCTGTCGGAGCAGGTCGACCGCAGCGAGGGCGGCGACGTCCCGGAGTCCGGGCTGCCGCTCGTCCGGGAGCTGTGGATCTCCGCCCGGGACAGCCTGAAGGTGCTCCTGCGCGTCGCGCTGTACGGCATCCTGCTGTTCGCACTCGGGTTCATCCCGGTGGTCGGCCAGACCGTGATCCCTGTCGTCGGGTTCTGCGTGTCCGGCTTCTTCCTCACCGAGGAGCTCACCGCCGTAGCGCTCCAGCGCCGCCGGGTGGAGCTCAAGGATCGGCTCGTCCTGCTGCGCGGGCGGCGGATGCTGACGCTCGGCTTCGGCGTGCCGCTGGTGCTGGCCTTCCTGCTGCCGCTGGTGGCGGTGTTCCTCATGCCGGGCGCGGTGGCCGGGGCGACGCTCATGGTCCGGCACCTGCGGGGCGAGGACGAGGACCGGGCCGGCGAGGGCGAGGACTCCCCGGGCCAGGACCGGCCCCAGGGCCACGGCCATGGCCCGTACCCGGGCGGGCAGCCGGCGCAGGGCGCCCCGCACCCGCCGCAGTACCCCGCCGAGGCACAGCCGCAGGCCCCGTACCCGGGGCAGCAGCCCGCGCAGTACCCGCAGGCCCGGCAGTCGCCCCCGTACCCGGCGGGCGGTTCCGGTCCCGCCTCGGGGCCGGCCGGCGGCTTCGGGACGCCGCCGAACCCGTACGCCTCCTGATCCGGTGGCCTACCGCCGCAGCAGGGTGATCGCGCCCGCCGTGTCCTCCCCGGCGTGCGCGGTCCGGTCGGCGGCCAGGCGGCGCCGCATCAGCTCGAAGTAGGGGTTGATCAGCTCGGTGCTGACCCCCTGCTCCTCCGCGGTGCGCAGCAGCGTCCCGCTCGCCGTCACCTGCATGGCGAGGTTGGACACCACCCCGGTGGTGAAGTCGCCCGAGGTCAGCCGCTCGGCCGCGTTGCCCACGAAGAAGCCCATCGCGCCCAGCCACTCCGACAGCAGCGGGGCCAGGTCCTTCGGGGCGATGTCCTCGCCCTCGATGAGCGCGAAGGCGTGTGAGATGCCGGCGAACAGCCCGTACATCCCGCTGAGCAACGCCACGTCGTGCAGGGCGGCGTGGCCCGCGTCCTCGCCGACGTACCGGGCCGGAGCCGGGACCTCCAGCACGGCCCGGTGGGTGTCGAACAGGGCCCTGGAGCCGCTGTAGAAGACGTAGCCGCCGGCCTCGGGAACACCGATCATCACCGGGGTGGCCATGATCCCGGCGTCCAGGAAGCGGGCGCCGCGGGCCTCCGCCCAGGCCGCGCGGGCCCGGCCCTCGGCCGGGGTGCCGGTGGTGAGGTTGACCAGGTCCTTGCCGGTCAGGTCGGCGTCCCCCAGGGCCGAGCCGACACTGGCGTCGTCCAGCAGGCAGACGACGACGAGGTCGTTCGCGGCCACCGCCTCGGCGGGGCTCGCGGCGACGCGGGCGCCTTCGGCGGCGAGGGCCTCGGCCTTGGCGGCGGTGCGGTTCCAGACGGTCAGGGAGTGCCCGGCGGCGAGCCAGGTGCGGGCCAGGGCGGTGCCCATGTCGCCGAGGCCGAGCAGGGTGAGGGAGCGCTGTGCAACGTTCTTGTCGGTCATGGCATTCAGACTGGTGCCGGGCCGAAAGGTACTCAAGTACGTACTTTGGAGTGGGTGGTTACTTCAAAGTGAGTGAGCAGGCGGGGAGGGTGTGCGATGGGTGTGGGGCGGAGGCCCGGGGCGGACCACTGCGGTGTGGCCGCGGCGATGTCCGTGATCGACGGCAAGTGGAAGGTGTCGCTCCTGTGGGAGCTGGACCAGCGGCCGCGCCGCTTCGGCGAGCTGCGGCGGCTGGTCCCGGGGGTGTCGGAGAAGGTGCTCGCCGCCCAGCTGCGCGAGTTGGAGACGGACGGCCTGGTGCACCGCGAGGTCTACGCCGAGGTCCCGCCGCGCGTGGAGTACTCCCTGACCCCGCTGGGCCACGACCTGAACGCGGCCCTGGAACCCCTGGGGAAGTGGGGGAGCAGACACCTCCTCCCGGACGGGGCGGCGTCCGCCTGAGCGCTCCGCCGGAAGTCCGGTCGTGAAACGGCGGGCCGGTGGGTGATGGTCGCGCGGTACGGCGCCCCGGCCGGGGCGCGGTACGGCGCACCGGACAGGGCGCCGTACGGCGCACCGGACAGGGCGCGGTATCGCGCCGGACTTCACCGATCCCGCTCAGCGGGCCGGGCGGGGCTCCACCCACAGGGCCTCGCCGACGGCGCACAGCTCTCCCTCGGCCGTGGCCAGCGCCGTGCCCGCGCGGTACTTTCGGCCCTCGCCGCCGAGCAGCCAGGAGTACGACACCAGGCCCGCGCCGACCGGGACCGGCCGCAGCAGCTGCCCGGTCAGGGCGGCCGTGACCGCGCCGGCCCGCCGGTCGTCGAGGAGGCGGCCCACCGCGTTGCCCGGGCAGTCCAGCGCACCCCACACCAGCTCGGTCGGCAGCAGCCCGCCGGGGCCGGCGAGCGCGGGCCCCGGGGTCCAGGCGGTGGCGACCAGGGCCGTGCCGGGCACCCGGCCGCAGTGCAGGCGCAGGCCGGTGTCCGGGGTGCGGTCCAGGCCGCAGCCGAAGCAGTCGACCGACCCGTCGGGCGGGGCCGCCCTGTAGGCCTCGGCAGCGGCCAGGGCCTGCTCCCAGGACGGGGCAGCCGGGACCTCGACCGTCGGCTCGGCCGGGGTCGCCGCCGCCAGCAGGTCCGTGCCGTCGGTCAGCTCGGCTCCGCCGCCGGCGGTCGGGACGAGCCGGACCGGGGCGTCGGTGGGCACGGGCCGGCGGAAGTCCACCCGTACGGTCTTCGCGGCCGTGTGCGCGGCCAGCACCCCGGCGACGTACCCGCCGAAGGCGACTCCGGGGTATCCGCAGAGGAGGCCGGGAACCGTGATCGTCTCGAAGTCGGTCATGGGCGACACCTCATCACACGCGCCGGTCCGGCGGCAGAGCGGCAACCTTTGCCGCAGCGCGTTCGTCCTCCATTCTTGGACGGACGCGCGCACGGACGTGTGCAGGGTTTCGGAGGTGGCGGGATGGCTCAGCAGCCGTGGGGGCAGCAGTACCCGGTCCACCCGCCCGGGTCCCCGTACGGCGCGCTGCCCCCGCAGCCGGGGCAGGCCTGGCCGTCCGCGCAGGTTCCGCCGTCCGCGATGCGCGCCTCGCACACCGACCGCGACCGCACGGTGGACGTCCTCAAGGCCGCGTACGCGGAGGGTCGGCTCTCCCGCGAGGAGTACGGGCAGCGCTTCGACGCGGCCTCGCAGGCGCAGACGTACGGCCAGCTCGCGCAGCTGGTGGCCGATCTGCCGGCCGGGCCGATGGCGGTCCCCTACGGTGCCGCGGTGACGGCGGGGCCGGCCTTCGCCGGACACGCGGCGCCGGTCCCCATGCCCATGCCCATGCCCATGCCCATGCCCATGCCCGGGCCGATGCCCGGGCCGGTGCGGCGGGTCAACGGGATGGCGATCGCGTCACTCGTTCTGGGTGTGCTGTGTCTGCCGACCCTCGGGATGGCCGCCCCCGGTGCCGTGATCACCGGCCACATCGCCAAGGCGCAGATCCGCGCCCGCGGCGAGGAGGGTGACAGCCCGGCGACGCTCGGCCTGGCGCTCGGTTGGCTGGCGATGGGCGGCTGGACCCTGCTCTTCGTACTGGCGGGCTTCGGCGCGCTCGGCTGAGCCACCAAGCGGAACCGTTGCCTCCGCGCCCGCCGCCCCTTTGACGTGGCCCGATAATATGCCCGGCAGCGAAAATCTGTACGCCTGGCAGTGAAGGCCGGAACCGCCCGCACCCCTCACCCTCGATCCACCGCCCGCCCAGGGGCGCCGGACCGGCGGGCGCGGACGCCCGGCCGAGACGTGCTGCCCAACGACGCCCGGCCGCCCGGCCGGGCACCGACCAGCAGTAGGGACACCGTCAGTGACACTCAGCACCGAGGCGTCGGCGGACGCGCGCCCCGACACCCCGAGCAGACCGGCCGCCGGGCACCCCCCGGCAAGCTCCGGCTTCCCCGGCCGGGAGGGGGGTGATCGGGACGCTGTGTGCGCTCCTGCTGCTCGGTACGGTCTCCTCGTCGATGTCCGACCGCTTGATGCCCGCACAGGACGGCACGTACCGGATCCTGCCGTGGGTGTCGCACACCATCCGGATGCAGGACGGGAAGTGCCCGAAGTTCGCGCCCGAGGGCCGGTGCTCCAAGGACGGCGACCAGGGCTGGCTGAGCTACATCCGATGACCAGAGGGAACCGATGATCTCCGCACTGAAACGGGCGGCCGACCGGTCGGCCCGGACCCCCAAGCGGCTCTGGGCCACGGCCTTCGCACTGTTCTTCGCCCTGTCGGCCTCCTGGTCGGTGGCCACCCCGCTCGGCGGCTCCCCCGACGAGCACGCGCACTTCATCCGCGCCGCGGCTGTCGCCCGGGGCCAGATCAACGGCCCCGAGGTGATGGTCCCGCACGTGGTGGCGGGCATCGAGGGGAAGTTCGCCGAGACGGGGGTCAGGCTCCCGCAGTGGTACACGGAGCTGCCGTCGCAGCACGACTGCTACGCCTGGAGCCAGCGCACGCCCGCGTCCTGCGCGCCGGCCATCGGGGGCTCGGAGAAGACCGCCCAGGCCACGACCGCCGCTGGCCGCTACCACCCGGCCTACTACCTGGCCACGGGCTGGCCGAGCCTGTTGGTGAAGGGGCCCAACGGGCTGTACCTGATGCGGCTGGTGTCGGCGGCCCTCTGCTCCGCGCTGCTGGCCGGTGCCGTGGTCACCGCCGCGGAGTGGCGGCGCCGCTCGGTGGCGCTGCTCGGCGTGTTCGCCGCCGCCACGCCCATGGCGCTGTACATGGGGGGCATGGTCAATCCGAGCGGCGGTGAGATCGCCGCCGGGGTCCTGGTGTGGACGGCCCTGCTCTCGATCGTGATGGCCTCCGACGGGCAGCTGCTGAACCGGCGGCTCGCCCGGGTCGGCATCGGCGGCCTGGTGCTGATCGACATCCGTCCGCTCGGCCTGATCTGGTTCGCCGGCGCGGTCTTCTTCGCGCTGCTCCTGCAGCGGCGGGGCGTCCTCGGCCAGGTGCTGCGCAGCAAGGCGCTGTGGGTGTGGACGGCGCTGCTCGGCGCAGCCACCGCCGGTGCCCTGCTCTGGGCGGGCGCCCACCCGGACAACTCGGTGATCAACACGCCCAAGACGCTGACCATGAAGGAGGCCGCGCGGCAGACCTTCGGCAACACCGAGACGTACGTCCAGCAGATGCTCGGCTACTTCGGCTGGCTGGACACCCCGGCGCCGGCCCTCACCTGGCTGGTGTGGCTGGGCGTGCTCGCGGTGGTGACCATGCTGGGGCTCGTCTACGGGCGGGGACGCGAGGTGGTGGCGCTGCTCGGCATGCTCCTGGCGATCGTGGTGGTGCCGGTGGTGGCGCAGACGCTCCAGGCGGAGAAGCTCGGCATGGTGTGGCAAGGCCGCTACCTGCTGCCCTTCGCCGTGGGCCTGCCGCTCATGGCCGTGATGACCGCTGCGAGCCGGTCCCCCGAGGGGCCCGCAGGGGGCTTCCCCTGGCGCAGGCTGACCGGCTTCGCGGTGGCCGGGCTGGCGCTCGCCCACGTGGCCGCGTTCTTCTGGACGCTGCGGCGCTTCGCGGTCGGCACGTCCGGCCCCTGGGTGCCGTTCGCGGCGCACTGGGCGCCGCCGGGCGGCTGGGTGCTGTGGACCGCGGTGTACACCTTCGCGGCGTTCGCGCTGGTGCTGCCGGCGCTGGCAAGGGACCGGGAGTCCGATGGGCCGGGAGGCCGCCCGGCGGAACAGGACGAGCCCGTCGCCAGTGCGTGGCAGCACGGTCCGCGGGTCCCGGCGGCCCGCTGACCCGGCTGACCGGCTGAACGGCGGGCCGCTGACCGGCTGACCGCTGACCGGCTGACCGGCGGCCTGCTGACCGCCCGACCGTCTGACCGGCGGCCCGCTGACCGCCCGACCGCCTGACCCGGGGCTCCGGAGGGCCGGTCAGGCGGTGATCTCGGCCGTCACCACCATCGGCGTGCGGTCGTCCGCCTCGGCGAGCAGGGCGCCGCCGGGGGCCCACACCGCGGACCGCCCGCAGCCGGTCCACGGGCCGGCCGGGCCCACGTGGTTGGCGAGGACCACGTACAGGCCGTGCTCCTCCGCCAGCCCGGGGTGGACCGCGGCCCGCTCCTCGATCCCGCCGTTCGTCCCGTACAGGGAGGAGGCGAGGTGGACGCGGCAGCCGGCCGCCGCGCCGCGCCCGGCGAGATCGGGGAAGTGGTTGTCGAAGCAGATGCCGAGCGAGAAGCGGATCCCGCCGAGCTCGAAGTGCCCGTCGCGGCCGCCCGGTGTGAAGGTGTCCCGCTCCTGCCGGTACAGGTGCTGCTTGGCGTACGTGGTGACGTGCCCGCCGTCCGCCCCGTAGACCAGCGTCGCGATGGCGGGCCGCGGGCCGCCGGTGCACAGCGCTGCGTTGACGG
Organism: Streptomyces sp. BR123; assembly: GCF_013401435.1. GTDB lineage: Bacteria > Actinomycetota > Actinomycetes > Streptomycetales > Streptomycetaceae > Streptomyces. Next base: position 35,813 of record NZ_JACBGN010000013.1, on the reverse strand, counting down.
CGACGGCGGTGCCGACGGACCGGAGCGGGTCGAGCCGGGGGTCGTCCGGGCCGGCGATCCACAGGCCCGGGTCGGCGGCCAGGGCGGCCGGCTCGTAGCCGGTGAGTGCGAGCTCCGGGAACACCACGAGCCCGGCGCCCGTGTCCCGGGCCTCGGCGGCGAGGGCCGCGGCCCGCGCGGTGTTGCCGGGCACGTCGGCGGGTATGCAGGTCAGCTGCGCTGCGGCGATCTTCATGCGCCCAGGATGCCGGACCGCCGCCGACGGGTGGCCGGAAAGCGCCCTCGGAACCGGCCCGGTGACGGGGGCGGTGGCGGGACCGGAGGCGGGGCCTGGGTGGGTGGCGTCAGCGCGGCGGCTCGGCGGCGGTCACCTGGCGGTGCGCGAGCTCGGCGAGCCGCGCCTGCCCGTTCTTGCCCGGGTGGAACCAGTCCCAGTGGCTCAACTGCTCGGCGCCGAAGGGGTACTGGAACACCGCGCCGCCGTCGTAGCGGCACAGCGCGTCCTTCGCGCAGACCTCGCGGAGCACCTCGTTGTACTCGACCACCCGCGCCCGCACCTGCTCGCGCCGGGCCGTTGCCGTCGCCGCGGACGACAGCGGATCCGCGAGCATCGACTGGCAGATGCCCAGCTTCCACACCTGGCGCACCATCGGGCTGTCCTTGCCCTGCTGCCACAACCGCTGCAGGTCGGGCACGCTGGAGACGTACACCTGGGAGGCGGGCGAGGCCGCCCGCAGCACGCCGAGCGCCTTCTCGAAGCCCGCCCGGAACTCGGCCACCGGGGTCATCGACGCGGTCGACGGGCGGCATGCGTCGTTCGAACCGACCATCACCGTGACCAGGTCGGGCTTGTGTCCGGAGGCCGAGGCCAGCTGTCCTTCCAGGTCCGCCATCCGCGAGCCGGTGACCGCGTAGTTCCAGCTGCGCGCCGCCACCTGCGCGTCGCCGAGCAGTCGGGCGGCCAGCGAGTGGACCGCCGGATCGCTCCCGGTGGCCCAGGAGACCTCGGGGCAGTCGGCCAGGACCGAACAGGCATCGAAACCACGGGTGATGGAGTCTCCGACCGCGGCGATCGACGCGGGCGCGGTGTTCCAGCGCGGCCCGGCCTGCGCGCCCCGCTCCCCCTCCTCGGGCGCGGCGGACGCCTGACACCCGGTCAGCGCCCCTGCCAGCAGGGCCACGGCCGCGCCCGCGCCCGCGAGTGTGCGTCGCGTGCGGTGTCCGGGAACGGTGGTGCGCATCGGGTGGTCCCCTCCTTGTCGCCCCGCGTCCTCAGGGGCGTCCTGCTGAGTGAAAGCTCTGGTTTTGGCGGCCTCGGACCGACCGTACGACACACCATGACCCCTGCCGCACGGTAGCTTTTTCCCGTGGCGTTTCGGCCGCAGGTCCCGCAGCGCGATGTCAAATTATTTCCGTTACATTACGTCACGTCATATTCTGTCCGTTTTCTGTAGTTTATTCCCGACCTCGTCCCACACTGGAGGTCCCGGTGACGACACGTGGAGTTCTGTACGTGCATTCCGCACCGCGCGCGCTCTGCCCGCACGTGGAATGGGCTGTTGCGGGCGTGCTCGGGGTGCGGGTGAACCTCGACTGGATCCGGCAGCCCGCCTCTCCGGGCACCTGGAGAGCCGAGTTCTCCTGGCAGGCCGAGGCGGGCACCGCGTCGAAACTCGCCTCCGCGCTGCGCGGCTGGCACCTGCTGCGCTTCGAGGTGACCGCGGAACCCTGCGCCACCGCCGAGGGCGAGCGCTACAGCTCCACACCGGAGCTCGGCATCTTCCACGCCGTCACCGGCCTGCACGGCGACATCCTGATCCCCGAGGACCGGCTGCGGGCCGCCCTCGCCCGCTCCGCACGCGGCGAGACCGACCTGGAAGCGGAGATCTCCCGGCTGCTCGGCAAGCCCTGGGACGACGAACTGGAGCCCTTCCGCTACGCCGGCGAGGGCGCCCCCGTGCGCTGGCTCCACCAGGTGGTCTAGCCGGGTCCCGCCGCCCTGACCGGGCGCGGGGGAATGCGAAGAGGCCCACCCGGGGAATCCCGGGTGGGGCCTCATGCGCACGGGGCGCGGCGTCCGTGGCTGCGGCGCGGAGCGGCGAACGCCCGCCCCCTCGGCCTCAGACGCTGCGGAACCCCAGCGTGACGTTGTGGCCGCCGAAGCCGAACGAGTTGTTGATCGCGGCGATCGGGCCCTCGGCAGGCAGCTTGCGGGGCTCGCCGCGGACGATGTCCGCGGTGATGTCCTCGTCCAGCTCGTCGATGTTGATGGTCGGCGGGGCCGTCCGGTGGTAGATGGCCAGCACGGTCGCGACGGTCTCGATACCGCCGGCGCCGCCCAGCAGGTGGCCGGTCATCGACTTGGTGGCGGAGATCGCGACGTGGTCGAGGTCGTCGCCCAGGACCTTGCGCAGGGCCTTCACCTCGGCCGTGTCGCCCTGCGGGGTCGACGTGGCGTGTGCGTTCACGTGGACCAGCTCGGCCGGGTTCAGGCCCGTGTTGTCGAGCAGGTTCTGCACGGCGGCGGCGACACCGCGGCCGGTCGGCTCCGGCTGTGCGATGTGATGGCTGTCCGCGGACAGGCCCTGGCCCAGCACCTCGCAGTAGACGCGGGCGCCGCGCGCGGCGGCGTGCTCCGCGGACTCCAGCACCACGACGCCCGCGCCCTCGCCGAGGACGAAGCCGTCACGGCCCTTGTCGTACGGGCGCGAGGCCGACTCGGGGTTCTCGTTGTTCTTGGACATCGCCATCATGTTGGCGAACGCGGCGATCGGCAGGGGGTGGATGGCCGCCTCGGTGCCGCCCGCGACGACCACGTCGGCGCGGCCGGTGCGGATCATCTCGACGGCGTAGCCGATGGCCTCGGCGCCGGAGGCGCAGGCGCTGACCGGGGTGTGCACGCCCGCCTGGGCGTTGACCTCCAGACCGACGTTGGCCGACGGGCCGTTCGGCATGAGCATGGGGACGGTGTGCGGGGAGACCCGGCGCACACCCTTTTCCTTCAGTACGTCGTACTGGTCGAGCAGAGTGGTGACACCGCCGATGCCGGAGGCGATCACGGTGCCCAGGCGCTCCGGCGCGACGGACGCGTCCTCGCCCGCCGGGGCTTTGTAGCCGGCGTCGGCCCAGGCCTCGCGGGCCGCGATGACGGCGAACTGGGCCGAGCGGTCCAGCTTGCGTGCCAGGGGCTTCGGGAGGACCTCGCTCGGGTCGACGGCGACCGGGGCGGCAATGCGGACCGGGAGTTCGGCGAAGCGCTCGCCCTCCAGGGGCTTGACACCGGACCGGCCGGCGAGCAGACCTTCCCAGGTCGAAGCGCTGTCGCCACCCAGCGGAGTGGTTGCGCCGATACCGGTGACGACCACGGTGCGATTGGTCGGGCTCACAGGAATTCTTTCTCCACGTCTCAGGGGGTGCTGAATTGTCACGGCGCCACCGCCGGGTGGCGACAAACGCTCGTCAGGCTCAGGCCTGGTGCTTCAGGATGTAGTCGGCGGCGTCACCGACGGTCCGGAGGCCCTTGACGTCCTCGTCCGGGATCTTGACGTCGAAGCGCTCTTCGGCGGCGACGACGACCTCGACCATGGAAAGGGAGTCGACGTCCAGGTCGTCGGTGAACGACTTGTCGGCCTCGACGTCCTCGACCGGGATACCGGCGATCTCGTTGACGATCTCCGCCAGACCCTCGATGATCTCTTCCTGCGTGGCGGCCATGTGGCGCTCCTTCTGTAGCTGACTGCGGTGAAACAGACCCGGATGTGGTTCCGGGCCCTAGGGGAGGGTAACGACCGTCGCGGCGTAGACGAGCCCCGCCCCGAAGCCGATGACGAGCGCGGTGTCGCCGCTCTTCGCCGCTCCGGTCGCCAGGAGCCGCTCCATTGCGAGCGGGATCGAGGCGGCCGAGGTGTTGCCGGTGGTCTCCACGTCACGGGCGACCGTGACGTGCTCCGGCAGTTTGAGGGTCTTCACCATCGAGTCGATGATCCGCATGTTGGCCTGGTGCGGAATGAAGACGTCCAGGTCGTCCGCGGTGATCCCCGCGGCGTCGAGCGCCTGCTGGGCCACCTTGGCCATCTCGAAGACGGCCCAGCGGAACACCGCCTGGCCCTCCTGCGTGATGGCCGGGAACTTCTCGCCGGCGTGCTTGCCGAGGTACTCGTCCCACGGAACGGTCTGCTTGATCGTCCCGGACTTGTCGCCTTCCGAGCCCCACACCGTGGGGCCTATGGCCGGCACGTCCGAGGGGCCGACGACCACGGCGCCGGCGCCGTCACCGAACAGGAAGGCCGTAGCGCGGTCCTCCAGGTCGGTCAGGTCCGACAGCCGCTCCACGCCGATGACGAGCACGTACCGGGCCGAGCCCTCGATGACGAGGCCCTTGGCGAGGGTCAGGCCGTAGCCGAAGCCGGCGCAGCCCGCGGAGATGTCGAACGCGGCCGGCTTGACCGCGCCGATCCGGTGCGCGATCTCGGTCGCGACCGCCGGGGTCTGCCGGAAGTGCGAGACCGTCGAGACGATCACGGCACCGATCTGCTCGGGGGAGATCCCGGCATCGGCCAGCGCCTTGCCGGAGGCCTCCACCGACATCGCGGCGACGGTCTCCTCGGCCGAGGCCCAGTGCCGGCTCGCGATGCCCGAGCGGGAGCGGATCCACTCGTCCGAGGAGTCGATCTTCTCCAGGATGACGTCGTTGGGAACCACCCGGGTCGGACGGTAGCCGCCGACGCCGAGGATGCGGGCGTACGGGGAGCCCTGGGCAGGCTTGATCTTCGACATGCTGTGGGGGCTCCTTCTCTCAGGCCGAGTGCTCGGCGATGAGCGCCGTGGCCTTCTCGAGATCGTCCGGGGTCTTCAGGGCCACGTTCGGCACGCCCTTGAGGGCGCGCTTGGCCAGACCCGTCAGCGTGCCGCCCGGGCTGAGCTCGACGAGCCCGGTGACGCCGAGGTCGGCGAACGTCTCCATGCACAGGTCCCAGCGGACCGGGTTCGCGACCTGGCCCACCAGGCGGGCGACGACGTCGGCGCCCGAGGTGACGACCAGGCCGTCCTTGTTCGAGACGTACTTCAGCTCCGGGTCGGCCGGGGCGAGGGCCTTGGCGGCCTCGTCCAGCGTCGCGACCGCGGGAGCCATGTGGTGCGTGTGGAAGGCGCCCGCGACCTGCAGCGCGACGACCTTCATGGCGCCCTCGGGCTTCTCGGCGACCAGGGCCTCGACCTGCTCCTTGGTGCCCGCGGCCACGATCTGGCCCGCGCCGTTGATGTTGGCGGGGGTCAGGCCCAGCTTCTCCAGGTGCGCGACGACCACGTCGCGGTCACCGCCCAGCACCGCGGCCATGCCGGTCTCGGTGACGGCGGCGGCCTCGGCCATCGCCAGCCCCCGGGTCCGTACGAAAGACAGCGCGTCGGCGTCGGAGAGCACACCCGCGTACGCAGCGGCGGTGATCTCGCCGACACTGTGGCCCGCCACGGCACCGAAGGCCGTACGCGAGCCCAGCTCCGAAGCGGCGAGCAGGCCGGCGGCGACCAGCAGCGGCTGGGCCACGGCCGTGTCGCGGATCTCGTCCGCGTCCGCCTTCGTGCCGTAGTGGGCGAGATCGAGCCCGATGGCGTCCGACCATGCCGCGACGCGGTCGGCGGCGCCGGGCAGTTCGAGCCAGGGGGTCAGGAAGCCGGGCGTCTGTGCGCCTTGGCCGGGAGCGACGAGTACGAGCACCCTCACACTCTCTCTTGTCGAGGGTCCCAGCCGCCCGTGGGGACAGGGACCAAGAACCGTCAGGCTAATTGTTGAAGTCCGACAAAAGTCTAGAGCTGCTGATCATTGTCAGCCAGACGCCCGAGGATCAGGGCGATCCGCAGCGTAAACGCCGAGCGGACATCGGACGGCGACCAGCCGGTGACGTCGGTCACACGTCGGAGCCGGTAGCGCACCGTGTTCGGGTGCACGAACAGCATCCGCGCCGCGCCCTCCAGGCTGCTCGCCTGCTCCAGGTAGACACTCAGCGTCTCCAGCAGCGCCGACCCCGCCTCCTCCAGCGGTCTGTAGATCTCCTCCACCAACTGCTCCCGGGCGGAGGGGTCCGAGGCGATCGCGCGCTCCGGCAGGAGATCGTCCGCGAGTACCGGCCGGGGGGCGTCCTGCCACGCCGAGCAGGCCTTCAGGCCGGCTGCCGCCGCCTGCGCCGACTTCGTCGCGTTCAGCAGGTCCGCGACCACCGGGCCCGCGACGACCGGGCCCGCCGCGAACGGCCCGATCAGCGACTTCGCCACCTGCAGCGGGTTGTCGCTGCCGCCCGCGATCACCACCAGGCGGTCGCCGAGCACCCCCGTCAGCACCTGCAGCTTGTGGTGCCGGGCCGCCCGCCGGATCGCCTCGACCGTCAGCTCGCTGTCGCCCTCCGGCGCGGTGCCGAGCACCACGCACACGTGCTCCGGCGAGTTCCAGCCCAGGGCCGCGGCCCGCGACAGCGCGCCCTCGTCGGCCTCCCCGGACAGCACCGCGTTCACCACCAGGGACTCCAGCCGGGCGTCCCACGCCCCGCGCGCCTCGGCGGCCTGCGCGTACACCTGGGCCGTCGCGAACGCGATCTCCCGGGCGTACACCAGCAGCGCCTCCCGCAGGATCGACTCGTCGCCCGGGGCCGCCACCTCCTCGATCGCGGCCTCCATGACCTCGATCGTGGTGCGGACCATCTCGACCGTCTGGCGCAGCGTGATCGCCCGGGTCAGCTCGCGCGGAGCCGTCCCGAACACGTCGGTGGAGATCGCCTGCGGGGTCTCGGGGTGCCGGAACCACTCGGTGAACGCGGCGATGCCGGCCTGGGCGACCAGGCCGATCCAGGACCGGTTCTCCGGGGGCATCGCCCGGTACCACGGCAGGGACTCGTCCATGCGCGCGATCGCGTTCGCGGCGAGCCGGCCGGAGGACTTCTCCAGCCGGCGCAGCGTCGCGGCATGCGGATGGGCGGCAGCGGGATGCGCGGGGGAATGCTCACGTTCGGGTTGGGGCACGGGACAAGACTGCCTTATCGGGACGGCGGCGCGGAGTGCGGCCTCACACCCAAGGTCTACCGTGGGCCCATGATTGATGTACGCCGCGGTGCCGACCGGTACCCGGGCGGGGACCCCGACGCGGGGATCACCACCCGGCACGCCTTCTCCTTCGGCAGCTTCTACGACCCGGACAACCTGCGCTTCGGCCCGATCCTGGCCTGCAACGAGGAGGCCCTCGCTCCGGGCGCCGGCTTCGACGAGCACCCCCACAGCCACACCGAGATCGTCACCTGGGTCATCGAGGGTGAGCTGACGCACAAGGGCAGCAACGGCGAGGAGGCCGTGCTCCGCCACGGCGACGTGCAGCACCTCAGCGCCGGATCCGGAGCCCGGCACATCGAGCGCAACGAGGGCGCGGAGCCGCTGCGCTTCGTGCAGACCTGGCTCGCGCCGCCGGCCCCCGGCGGTGAGCCCGCGTACCGGCTGGTGCGCGGCCTCCCCGACGGCACCCCGTACGAGGTCCCCGCGGCCGGTGCCGTCCTGCACGTCCGGCGGCCGGGCGCGGGCGAGCGCGTCGCCGTCCCCGCCGCGGAGCGGGTCTACCTGCACGTGGTGCGCGGCGACCTGCGGCTGGACGGGGTGGAGCTCGGGCCCGGGGACTCGGCCCGGATCACCGGCGAGCAGAACCTGCAGGCCGTCGCGGGGTCCCCGGGGGAGCTGCTGATCTGGGAGCTTCCGTAGGGCTTCCGCAGTCCTGCGGCAGTCCTGGGGAAGCCCTGCGGCCCGTTCAGCGGTAGAGCGGGCCGGAGAGCTCGGCGAGGACCCCGTCCGTGAAGGCAGGCCAGGCCTCCACGGCCCACGGCCCGAAGGCGCGGTCCGTCAGCACGACGCACGCGGCGCGCACGGCGGGATCCACCCACAGGAAGGTGCCGGCCTGGCCGAAGTGGCCGAAGGTGCCCGGCGAGGAGGAGGCGCCCGTCCAGTGCGGGCTCTTGGTGCCGCGGATCTCCACGCCGAGCCCGAAGTCGTTCGGGGACTGGTGCCCGTACCCGGGGAGCACGCCCTTGAGGCCCGGGTGGACCACGGCGGTGGCCTCCGCGACCGTGCGCGGGTCGAGCAGGCGGGGGGCCTGCAGCTCGGCGGCGAAGCGGACCAGGTCCGACACGGTGGAGACGCCGTCCTTGGCGGGCGAGCCCTCCAGGGTGGTCGAGGCCATGCCGAGCGGCTCGAACACCGCCTGGTGCACGTACTCGGCGAAGGGGATGCCGGTGGCCTTGGCGATGTGGTCGCCGAGCACCTCGAAGCCGGCGTTCGAGTACAGCCGCCGTGTCCCGGGCGGGGCCATGACCCGGTGCTCGTCGAAGGCCAGGCCACTGGTGTGCGCCAGCAGGTGACGCACCGTCGCACCCTCGGGGCCCGCGGGCTCGTCCAGCTCTACGGCGCCCTCCTCGTACGCGACGAGTGCGGCGTACGCCGCGAGCGGCTTGGTCACCGAGGCCAGTGCGAACCGGTGGCCGAGGGGCCCGTGGGAGCCCGCCAGGCTCCCGTCCGCCTTGACGACGGCCGCTGCGGCGGTCGGTACGGGCCAGGTGTCGACGGCCCGCAGGCTGTCCATGGTTTCCACGCTCTCCATGCCGCCGAGCCTACTTGCTTGGAGTGCACTCAAGGGTTCTAGCGTGGGCGCCATGAGCCTGACAGGGACGCAGACGCGGTACACGATCAGCGAGGTCGAGGCCCTGACCGGCCTGAGCCAGCACACCCTGCGCTGGTACGAGCGGATCGGCCTGATGCCGCACGTGGACCGGTCCCACTCGGGGCAGCGGCGCTTCAGCGACGCCGACCTGCGGTGGCTGTCGTTCGTGGGCAAGCTGCGTGCCACCGGCATGTCGGTGGCCGACATGGTCACGTACGCCGAACTGCTCCGCGAGGGCGAGCACACCGTCGACCGGCGGCGCGAGTTGCTGGAGCGGACCCGGAACGAGGTGCGGGCGCGGATCGCGGAACTGAGCGATGCACTCGCCGTACTGGACTTCAAGATCGACATTTACACGGGGAAGGCGGCACGCGAGTGACGCAGAACACCATCATCGGGCAGGCCGAACTCGGCAAGGGCGGCCCGCGGGTCGGCATCCAGGGCCTCGGCTGCATGGGCATGAGCGAGTTCTACGGGGAGACGGACGAGGCGGCCGCCCGCGCGACGCTCCGGGCGGCGCTCGACGCCGGGGTCACCCTGTTCGACACCGCGGACGTCTACGGGCGGGGCCGCAACGAGGAGTTCCTCGCACCGTTCGTCGCCGCGCACCGCGAGGAGATCACCCTCGCCACCAAGTTCGGCATCGAGCGCACCGACGACCTGCACCACCGCGGCATACGCAACGACCGCGCGTACATCCGCAGGGCGGCGGAGGACAGCCTCCGGCGGCTCGGGACCGAGGTGATCGACCTGTACTACATGCACCGCCACGACCCGTCGGTCCCGCTGGCCGAGTCCGTGGGCGCCATGGCAGAGCTGGTGCAGGAGGGCAAGGTGCGCCACCTGGGGCTCAGCGAGGTCACCGGGGCGGAGCTCCGGGAGGCGCACGCGGTGCACCCGATCGCGGCCCTGCAGTCGGAGTGGTCCCTGTTCAGCCGGGACGTGGAGTGCAGCGCGGTCGGTGCGGCGGCCGAGCTCGGCGTGGCCTTCGTGCCGTACTCCCCGCTCGGCCGCGGCTTCCTGACCGGCGCCTTCGCGGACGCCGCGGAGCTGTCGGAAGGGGACTTCCGCGCCTTCCAGCCGCGGTTCACCGGTGACAACGCCAAGGCCAACGCGGCGCTGCTGGAGCCGGTGCGGCAGGTCGCGCGCGCTCACGGGGCCACCCCGGCGCAGATCGCGCTGGCCTGGGTGCAGCATCGGGCGCAGGTGCACGGGCTGACGGTGGTCCCGATCCCGGGCACCCGCAGGCCGGAGCGGCTCGCGGAGAACACCGCCGCGACCCGGATCACGCTGGCGGAGCCGGAGCTGGCCCTGCTGGAGCCGATCGCCGGGCAGGTCGCGGGCGACCGCTACCCGGACATGACCTTCACCTCGGCGGCCCGCGAGGCGTAGGCCCGACGCGGGGCCGGAACCGGGGCAGGCGCAACCGGGGCACGCGCGGCGACGGGCACGCGCGGCGACGGGCGGGCGCTACGCGTCGGAGAGGCCCGTGGTGAAACGATCCCGCAGGGCCGAGTACTCGGCGTCCGTCAGCAGGCCGGCGCTGTGCAGCTCGCTCAGGTGGTGCAGGCGCTCGTCCGCGCGCGGCGCCGGCACCGAGGCCACCGGGGTGCGCACCCGCAGGGCGGCGAGCACGGCCGCGGCGAACGGCAGCGACTCGTGCACGGCCCCGTACCCGGTGCCGAACACGGCCGTCGCGAGGTCGTGGTCCGGACGCGGGTCGGCCCCGGTGTCGTCGCGGCGTATGAGCCGCAGGTGACCGCCCGGCCCCTCCGGCGAACGCCACTCGATTCCGGCCAGCTCCGACAGCGGGTAACGCTGGTCGCCCGCCTTCCACTTGGTGCCGGTGGCGCCCGTACGCGACCACTGGAAGCCGACGGCCGAGCCGTCGAAGCCCACGCGCGCGTCGTACGCCTTCAGCTGCAGCGGCGGCTCCGCCACCGACACCAGGAAGCGCTCGGCCGGCTCGTCCGCCTCGGGGCACAGCCGCTCGCGCAGCCGGTCGGCGAACTCCCGCGCCTGCGCGGCCCGGTCGCCCGGCACCACCAGACGGTACGGGTCGCAGACCGCGCGCAGCTGTCCTGCGGCGGCCTCCATCAGCGGATCCGCTCCCGGTCTCGGAACGGCCTCCAGCACCACCGCGTCGCGTCGGCCCGTGGCGAGGTCCACCGCGGACAGTGCCTCGAACGGGATCCGCCGCGCCCCGAGGGCATTCCAGAGCCTTGGCGTTCGCATCCCCCGGGTGAAGCGGATGAGCACCGAGTCCGAGTCGAACTCCCAGGCGGCATGATTTCCGGCCAGTACGTCACCCATGCGGCACATGGTAAAGGGATACGCCCCTGTGCGTCCCCCTCGGAGCGGGGTCCGATTTCCGGGACTCTACGCGGGTCGGTGCGCGTCTGTCCCGGAAATTCCGCGGCGGCAGGCATCGTCCCCGGTCGCGCAGACAACGGAGTCGAAGCTGCCGGTTCCGATTTTGGCGAAGTTGTCCAGGGAACCCGTGCCTGGCTCGAAATAGCCGGTGTGCCGCTTGGCCCCTGCCGAGGACAGCAGCCGCGCGCCGAACTCCGGCGACACCGGGTCCGCCCCGTGTCCCAGACCGCCGACCTCCAGGTGCGGCACGTCCGCGATCCAGTCCCCGGAGTCCCGCGTGGCCCACACGCGGGCCGAGGTGTCCAGGTCGGCCACCGAGCCCGCGCGCATCCCCGGGCTGCCCGCCACGACGACGTCCGTCACGCGGTCCGGCAGCGAGTGCGCGGCGACCCCGCACACCACCGACCCGTAGCTGTGGCAGAACAGCGCCACGCTCGCGTCCCCCGGCAGGGACGCCGCGAGGGCCTCCAGCCGTACGGCGCCGTCCACGGCCATCCGCCCGGTGGCCGCGTCCATGCCGACGCCGGAGGGGGCGGTGTAGTCGGCCCAGGCGATGACCGCGGTCCGGCTGCCCGGAGCCGCGGCGCGCTCGGCCGCGTACAGCGACTGCGCCATGCCGACCGGGGCGGTCAGCCGGCGCGTCGTGCGCTCGAAGGTGAGGACGTCGGTGTCGACGCCGGGGACGATCACCGAGACCCGCCGGGCCTGGTCGAGGTCGCCGAAGACCTCGGCGACGCGGCCGCCGCCGGTGGGGTTGAAGGCGAGGATCTGCCGGCCGGGGCCCGCGAGGGAGGCGAAGCGGTGGGCGCGCCGTCCGGCCGTGTTGCGGTCGGCCGGGGTCAGGCTGACGTCGCGGCTGCGGGCCTGCTCGGCCTTCTCGGCCAGTCCGAGGGCGCGCAGGTTGGCGCGGTAGCGCAGGGCGGCGGGGGCTCCGTCGAGGTTGCCGACGACGAACGGGTGGGCGTCCGCGAGCCGGGCCTGCCGTCCGGGGTCGATGTCGGCGAAGAACCGGGCCACCGTGCGCACGGGGGCGTCGGCCGGCGGCACGGGCCGGCCGTCGATCCGGGCCGTGGACCAGGCGGCGAGCGCGGCGGCCCGCAGCGTGGTGCCGGCGTCGGGCCGGTGCACGGCGGTCCAGCCGGTGGTCGCCAGCATGATGAAGACGACCGCCAGCGCGAGCAGGGTGCGCAGGACGGCAGGGCGCGGATCGGCGCCGACGGCGGTGGGGTGGGCGAGGCCGGGCAGGTTCACTGGGACCAGCGTATGAGACCGGAACGGGCCCTGAGGCACAGGGTGATGGGGACCACGGGGTGAGCCCGGCCACGGTGACCGGGCTCACGGCGACGGGCTTCACGGCCACGGGGCTCACGGTGACGGGCTTCACGGCTGCGGGCCTCACGGTGACGGGGCTCACCCCCCGAACCGGTCCGCGGTGACCAGGCTCACGTGACCCGCCGTCAGCGCCAGTCCGAGGCGAGCGCCGGGCCGATCCGGTCGAGGTACGCCTCGGTCATGTCCCGCAGCGTGGCGACGCCGGCGTCCCCGCCCTGACCCCAGAGTCGTCCCGTGACGCGCATCACACCCGAGAAGGCGGCGACGACCACCCGGGGGCGGGGGTCGGCGTCCACGTCCAGGCCCTCGCGCTCCGCGATCAGCCGGGCCAGCTGCTCCTCCAGCTCGGTGCAGCGGCGCAGGTGGACGGCGAGCAGCGCCGGGGTCGACTCAATGAGCCGGTAGGTGCGCAGGTAGAGGTCGAGCGGGACCACCTCGGACAGGGCCTCGTCGAGGGTGTCCCACACGTCGCCCACGGCTGCGCGCAGCGCCGTGAGGGGGCCCTCCGCGGCCGGCCGGGCCCGCAGGGCGGCGAGGAGGTGCGATTCGGCCAGGTCCTGCGCGGCGAAGGCGACCTCCTCCTTGTTGGCGAAGTAGCGGAAGAAGGTGCGCTGGGAGACGTCCACGGCGTCGGTGATCTCGTCGACGGTGGTCTGCTCGTACCCCTGCGAGATGAAGAGGAGGAGGGCGGCGCGCAGCAGCGCGTCCCGGGTGCGCCGCTTCTTGCGTTCGCGCAGTCCGGGCGCCCGCGACGCTTGTGCCGGCCGCTCGTCGGTCATCACCGCGGGAGTCCTTTCGGGGCTGGTTCCGGTTTCGTGCCGGTTCCGGTTTCGGGCCGGCTCCGGTGCCGGGCGGGAGGTGGCCCAACGAGCCGGCCGCGTACGCGATCTGACGCTGAGCAAGCGGTCAGGGTACCTGTGACGGACCTGACAGCGACTGCCTCGTTGAGCCGTCTGTGAAGTGTCAGCCGCTGTCACTAGCCTGTTCGCATGACTCGTCAGATCGCCGTCGACGGCCCCGACGACGGGGCGCCCGTCGACGGCCGGACACCCGTCAAGGCGCCGGGCGGGGCGCCGGCCAGGCCGCGGCTGCGCGGCCATCCCTGGTTGACCCTCTTCGCCGTGGCCATCGGCGTCATGATGGTCACCCTGGACGGCACGATCGTCGCCGTCGCCAACCCCGAGATCCAGAAGGACCTCGGAGCCTCGCTCTCCGACGTCCAGTGGACCACCAACGGCTACCTGCTCGCGCTCGCCGTCTCCCTCATCACCGCCGGCAAGCTCGGCGACCGCTTCGGCCACCGCCAGACCTTCCTCCTCGGCATCGCCGGATTCGCCGGGGCGTCCGCAGCGATCGGCCTGTCCTCCAGCGTCGCGTTCCTCGTCGGCTTCCGCGTGGCCCAGGGCCTGTTCGGCGCCCTGCTGATGCCCGCCGCGCTCGGCCTGCTGCGCGCCGCCTTCCCCGCCGAGAGGCTGAACATGGCCATCGGCATCTGGGGCATGGTCATCGGCGCCTCGACCGCGGGCGGTCCCATCGTCGGCGGCCTGCTCGTGGAGCACGTCAGCTGGCAGTCCGTCTTCTTCGTCAACGTTCCCGTGGGCATCATCGCCCTGGCCTTCGGCCTGGTCATCCTGCTCGACCGCCGCACCGAGAACGCCCCGCGCTCCTTCGACCTCCCCGGCGTCGCGCTGCTGTCGACCGGGATGTTCTCCCTGGTCTGGGCGCTGATCAAGGCCTCCGCATGGGGCTGGGGCGACAGCCGGACCGTGCTGTTCCTCGGCGGGTCCGTGGTCTGCTTCGTGCTCTTCGCCGTCTGGGAGACCGCAGCCCGCGAGCCGCTGATCCCGCTGGGGATGTTCCGCTCGCTGCCGCTGTCCGCGGGCACCGTGCTCATGGTGCTGATGGCGTTCGCCTTCATGGGCGGCCTGTTCTTCGTCACCTTCTACCTGCAGAACGTGCGCGGCATGAGCCCCGTCGACAGCGGCCTGCACCTGCTGCCGCTGACCGGCATGATGATCGTCGGCTCGCCGCTGGCCGGCGCCGCCATCACCGCGGTCGGCCCGCGCATCCCGCTCGTCACCGGCATGGCCGCCACCGCCGCGGCCTGCTTCGGGCTGTCCCGGCTCACCCCGGGCACCGGCACCCTCGAGATGTCGCTGTGGTTCTGCCTGCTCGGCGTGGGCCTCGCCCCCGTCATGGTCGGCGCCACCGAGGTCATCGTCGGCAACGCCCCGCTGGAGCTGTCCGGGGTGGCCGGCGGGCTCCAGCAGGCCGCCATGCAGGTCGGCGGCAGCCTCGGCACCGCCGTCCTCGGTGCGGTCATGGCCCGTACGGTCGGTGACTCGTTCGGGGACAACTGGCGGGCCGCGGAGCTGCCGCCGCTCTCCCCGGAGCAGCAGGGCATGGCCGAGACGGCGGTCCAGGTCGGCCTCGCACCGGTCCCGCAGGGCGCGCCGCAGCCCGTCGCCGACGCGGTCACCACGGTGGCGCACGACACCTTCGTGTCCGGCATGAGCACCGCCTTCACCGTCGCCGGCGTGGTCGCGGTCCTCGCCGCGGTCGTGGCCTGCTTCACCAAGCGCGGTGGCAACGCGGCGGCGGGAGCGGGCGCGGCCCACGTCTGAGCGGCGGGCTCGGGGGCGTCAACCCGCTGTGCTCCACAGCCCCGCCGGGCGGTTCCGGCGGGCTGTCGCCTATCCGGGTGGACCCGCCCGTACCCCCTTCCGCCGGGCTGTCCGCGCAGGTCAGCGTGGGGGCCGAGCCGCTGCGGAACCGGTCCGCGGGCGGCACGTCCACAAGGAGTTGACCCGTCATGCGTACGAGTTCCCCCGCAGGAGTCACGCCCGCCCGCACCGCCTCCGCGCGGGCCCACGCGGCCCTGGCCGCGGCCGCCCTGGTGCTCGCGGCCCTCCTGCCCGGCGCGTCCGGCACCGCGCACGCCGCACCCGGCGGGCCCGCCCGACCCGCCGCGGGCCCGCCGCCGAGGCAGGCGGTGCCCTGCGCGACCGGGCAGCTTTGCCTCTGGGCACAGCCCGGCTTCAAGGGCAAGCGGCACACCCACGAGCTGAGCACCCTGGACGTCAACAGCTGCACCGCGCTGCCCGCCGGGACCAGCGCCCAGTCCCTCGTCAACCGCACCGGGCGGCCGGTGACCACCTACCAGTCGGCCGAGTGCGCCGAGACGGGCGAGTTCCAGACGTACCCCGGCGACGGGGTCCAGCTGCCGGAGTCGCCCTACCTGGTGCGCGCCTTCAAGGTATGGGAACGCTAGCGCTAGCGGATCCCGCCCGCCGGGGGCCCCGCGGCCACCGCGGCCGGCGGCCCCGCCTCGGGCGCCTGGGCAGGAACGCCGGCCTGCCCGCCCGGGGCGGTCCCGCCCAGCCGGGCGACCTCGGCGCGCAGGGCCCGTACCTCCGCGGTCAGCTCGGCGATGGCGGCGGTCTGTTCCCGCTCGGCCTGGTCGTCGAACTCGAAGCGGGCGATGAACCACGCCGCGATGTTCGCGGTGACCACACCGAGCAGGGCGATCCCGGACAGCATCAGCCCCACTGCGAGCACCCGGCCGAGCCCGGTGGTGGGGGAGTGGTCGCCGTACCCCACGGTGGTCATCGTGGTGAAGCTCCACCACACGGCATCACCCAGGTTCCGGATGTTGCCGTCGGGCGCGTCCCGCTCCACGCTCAGCACGGCGAGGGAGCCGAACATCATCAGCCCGACCACCGCACCCGCCACGTACGTGGTGAGCCGGATCTGGGGAGCCATCCGGGCGCGCCGGCCCACCAGCAGCAGGGTGGACACCAGCCGCAGCAGCCGCAGCGGCTGGATCATCGGCAGCAGTACGGCGATCAGGTCCAGCCAGTGGGCGCGGACGAAGGCCTTCTTGGAGGCGGACAGGCCCAGCCGCACCAGGTAGTCCAAGGCGAACGAAGCCCACACCCCCCACTCGGTGACGGTGCACGCACGGTGCACCCGGACGTCCGCGTCGGGGGCCACGATCGGTACGGCATAGGCGACGGCGAACGCCACGGCGAGGACGAGCAGCGGGGTCTGACTCCACTGCTCCCACCGCAGCTGGCGGGACGGTTCCTTCATACGGAGCATCGTAAGGAACGCGTAAAGCTCACAGGCCGGCGCAGCGGTGCGGCGGCCGTCGCACGGCGGCGGGCCGGGGCGCACACCCGCACCCCGGCCCGCCGGCCGTCACCTCAGGGCCACAAGGCCCACACAGCCCACAAGGCACAGAAGCCCACATGACCCCAGGATCCTCAGGCCCCCGACCCCCGCGGGGCCGCCGCTACGCGTCGCCGCCCGCCGCACCCGGGTCGGCCGCGGCCACGTCCAGCAGCCGGTAGCGGTCCACGGCCTGCTTCAGCGCGGACCGGTCGATCCGGCCCGCCTTGGCGAGCTCGGTCAGCACCGCCAGCACCACCGACTGGGCGTCGATGTGGAAGAACCGCCGCGCCGCACCGCGCGTGTCCGCGAAACCGAACCCGTCCGCACCCAGCGAGGTGTACGCGCCCGGCACCCACCGCGCGATCTGGTCCGGAACCGCCCGCATCCAGTCCGAGACCGCGACGAACGGCCCCTCGCCGGCCGACAGCTTCCGCGTCACGTACGGGACGCGCTGCTCCTCCTCCGGGTGGAGCAGGTTGTGCTCCTCCACCGCGACGGCCTCGCGGCGCAGCTCGTTCCAGGAGGTCGCCGACCACACGTCCGCCTTGACGTTCCACTCCTCGGCCAGGATCCGCTGCGCCTGGAGCGCCCAGGGGACGGCCACGCCCGAGGCCAGGATCTGCGCCGGGATGGAGCCGGACGCGCCCGTGGCCACCCGGTGGATGCCCTTGAGGATGCCGTCCACGTCGACGTCGGCCGGCTCGGCCGGGTGCTGGATCGGCTCGTTGTAGACGGTCAGGTAGTAGAAGACGTCCTCGGCCTCGGGGCCGTACATGCGCCGCAGGCCGTCCTTGACGATGTACGCGATCTCGTAGCCGTAGGCCGGGTCGTACGCGACGCAGCCCGGGTTCGTCGACGCCAGCAGCTGGGAGTGGCCGTCGGCGTGCTGCAGGCCCTCACCCGTCAGGGTGGTCCGGCCCGCGGTCGCACCGAGGACGAAACCGCGCGCCAGCTGGTCGGCCATCTGCCAGAACTGGTCGCCCGTGCGCTGGAAGCCGAACATCGAGTAGAAGACGTAGACCGGGATCAGCGGCTCGCCATGCGTCGCGTACGCCGATCCGGCGGCGATCAGCGAGGCCGTGCAGCCCGCCTCCGAGATGCCGTCGTGCAGCATCTGGCCGGTCGGGGACTCCTTGTACGCCAGCAGCAGGTCGCGGTCGACGGACTCGTACTGCTGCCCCAGCGGGTTGTAGATCTTGGCGCTCGGGAAGAACGAGTCCATGCCGAAGGTGCGGTACTCGTCCGGCGCGATCAGCACGAACCGCCGGCCGATCTCCTTGTCCCGCATCAGGTCCTTCAGCAGCCGGACGAACGCCATCGTGGTGGCGATCGACTGCTGGCCGGAGCCCTTCTTGACCGCCGCGTAGGCCGCGTCGCCCGGCAGCTGCAGCGGCTTGGCGCGCACCACACGGGTCGGCACGTAGCCGCCCAGGGCCTTGCGCCGGTCGTGCATGTACTGGATCTCGGGCGAGTTGCGGCCCGGGTGGTAGTACGGCGGGGCGCCGCTCTCCAGCTGCGCGTCCGTGATCGGGAGGTGCAGGCGGTCGCGGAAGCGCTTGAGGTCGTCGACCGTCAGCTTCTTCATCTGGTGCGTGGCGTTGCGGCCCTCGAAGTTCGGACCGAGCGTCCAACCCTTGATCGTCTTGGCCAGGATCACCGTCGGCTGGCCCTTGTGGGCGCGGGCCGCCGCGTACGCCGCGTAGATCTTCTTGTGGTCGTGGCCGCCGCGCCCCAGGTGCAGGATCTGGTCGTCGGTCATGTCCGCGACCATCGCGCGCAGCCGCTGGTCGTCGCCGAAGAAGTGGTCCCGGATGTACGCGCCCGTCTCGGTGGCGTACGTCTGGAACTGGCCGTCGGGCGTCGAGTTCATCTTGTTGACGAGGATGCCGTCGCGGTCCTGCGCCAGCAGCGGGTCCCAGGAGCGGTCCCAGATCAACTTGATGACGTTCCAGCCGGCCCCGCGGAAGATCGACTCCAGCTCCTGGATGACCTTGCCGTTGCCGCGCACCGGGCCGTCGAGGCGCTGCAGGTTGCAGTTGACGACGAAGGTGAGGTTGTCCAGGCCCTCGCGGGCCGCCAGGGACAGCTGGCCCAGCGACTCCGGCTCGTCCATCTCGCCGTCGCCGAGGTACGCCCACACGTGTGAGTCGGAGGTGTCCGCGATCCCGCGCGCCTCCATGTACCGGTTCATCCGGGCCTGGTAGATGGCGCCGATGGGGCCCAGGCCCATCGAGACCGTCGGGAACTCCCAGAAGTCCGGCATCAGCCGCGGGTGCGGGTAGCTGGACAGGCCGTACGGGGCCTTCGACTTCTCCTGGCGGAAGGCGTCGAGCTGCTGCTCGGAGAGCCGGTCCAACAGGTAGGCGCGGGCGTAGACGCCGGGAGAGGCGTGGCCCTGGAAGAAGATCTGGTCGCCGCCGTCGCCCTCGTCCTTGCCCCGGAAGAAGTGGTTGAAGCCCACGTCGTAGAGGGAAGCCGAGGAGGCGAAGGTGGCGATGTGGCCGCCGACGCCGATGCCCGGGCGCTGGGCCCGGGAGACCATGACGGCCGCGTTCCACCGGGTGGCGTTGAGGATCCTGCGCTCGATCTCCTCGTTGCCCGGGAAGAACGGCTCGTCCTTGGTCGCGATCGTGTTGACGTAGTCCGAGCTGCGCATCTCGGGCACGGCCACGCGCCGCTCGCGCGCCCGCTCGATCAGGCGCAGCATCAGATAGCGGGCCCGCTCACGGCCGCGCTCGTCGACGGCGGCGTCGAGGGAGTCGAGCCACTCCCGCGTTTCCTCCGGATCGAAGTCCGGGACCTGGCTCGGCAGGCCGCCAATGATGATCGGGTTGCGATCGGATGCGGAAGCCACGCTGTTCCTTCGCTGTCAGGGGAGTCGTGCCTTGGGTTCGCCGCCTCCCATGGTCTTACGCTGGGTCGGAATCGTCATCTTTACCACTGGGTAATCCTTGGAGTCGGACGATTTGCGATGTCTCCTGCGATGTCTCCCGGACCGCTCCGGCCGGACCGCGTCCAGGCATCCGGACCGACCACCCGATCGCAAGGATGTTCGGTCCCTCAAACAGGTAAGAAGTTCCCAGGCAATGCCGAATCAGCTGCAATGGTGTGGGATGAATCACCACGGGGCCGTGCGGGAAGGCTGAAAGTTGCGGCGAGACGGCCGCAATCGTCACCGTTTCGGCGGTCCCGGCGGCCGGGTACTTGCGCGATCCGCCGCGCCCGTGTGGACTACGCCCAATGCTGCGCGTACGCGCGCGGCCGAAGACATTCACCGAACATGAGCAGGAGGCACCCCGTGAGCGCGACCGCGGACCACGCGGAGAGCCTGGCCGCCCGGCTGGGTTTCCAGTCCGAACAGGTGGTCCAGGAGATCGGCTACGACGACGACGTCGATCAGGAGTTCCGCAATGAGCTCGAGGAACTGATCGGCAACGACCTCGTCGACGAGGACTACGACGACGTGGCCGACGCGGTGCTGCTGTGGTTCCGCAACGAGGACGGCGACCTGACCGACGCCCTCGTCGACGCCACCGAGCTGGTCGAGGAAGCGGCGCTGATCCTGCTGCTGACCCCGAAGACGGGCCGCCCCGGCTACGTCGAGGCCAGCGACATCAGCGAGGCCGCCGAGACGGCCGGCCTGTCGCAGACGAGGCCCGTCAGCGTCGGCAAGGAGTGGGCCGCCAGCAAGCTGGTGACCCCCAAGGCCGCCAAGTCCAAGCGCTGAGCGACGCGCCGCAGCCGAGCGCCGCAGCCAAGCGGAGACGCACCCCGCCGACCCCGTCGGCGGGGTGCGTGCGTCTGCGGGTTCCGGCACCCTAGGCTGGCACTCTCACCCGAACAGCCGAACGCAGGGATGCGGGAACGAAGGGATGCGACAGATGGCCATCGAGATCGGCAGCAAGGCACCGGACTTCGAGCTCAAGGACAACCACGGCGCCACCGTCCGGCTCTCCGACTTCCGCGGTGAGAAGGCCGTGGTGCTGCTGTTCTACCCGTTCGCCTTCACCGGTGTCTGCACCGGCGAGCTGTGCGAGCTGCGCGACCGGCTGCCCCGCTTCCAGAACGACGAGGTCCAGCTCCTCGCCGTCTCGAACGACTCCGTGCCGACCCTGCGCGTCTTCGCCGACAACGAGGGCTTCGACTACCCGCTGCTCTCCGACTTCTGGCCGCACGGGGAGACCTCCCGCGCGTACGGCGTCTTCGACGAGGAGAAGGGCTGCGCGGTCCGCGGCACCTTCATCATCGACAAGGACGGCATCGTGCGCTGGAGCGTCGTCAACGGGCTGCCCGACGCGCGTGACCTGAACGAGTACATCAAGGCGCTCGACAGCCTGTGACCCCGCATCCCGTTCCGCCGGGCGCTTCCGCGGGCAAATACCGCGTGGCGGCGGGAACCCGTCACTAGGATCAGCACGTTGATCCGGTAGCTCCCCCAGCCCCCGCTGGGAGGGCCCCCATCGCACGACAGGGGCACCGCCCCGCACATTAATTCATTGGAGGACCCGTGGGAGTCAGCCTCAGCAAGGGCGGCAACGTCTCGCTGACCAAGAGCGCGCCGAACCTGACCGCAGTGCTCGTCGGTCTGGGCTGGGATGCTCGCACCACCACCGGTGTCGACTTCGACCTCGACGCCAGCGCGATCCTGACCAACGACCAGGGCAAGGTCACCAGTGACGCGAACTTCGTGTTCTTCAACAACATGAAGAGCCCGGACGGCTCGGTCGAGCACACCGGTGACAACCGCACCGGCGAGGGCGAGGGTGACGACGAGGCGATCAAGGTCAACCTGGCCTCCGTCCCGGCCGACGTTGCCAAGATCGTGTTCCCGGTCTCGATCTACGAGGCCGACAGCCGCCAGCAGAGCTTCGGCCAGGTGCGCAACGCGTACATCCGCGTCGTGAACCAGGCGGACAACACGGAGCTCGCCCGCTACGACCTCTCCGAGGACGCCTCGACCGAGACCGCCATGGTCTTCGGCGAGCTCTACCGCAACGGCGCCGAGTGGAAGTTCCGCGCCATCGGCCAGGGTTACGCCTCCGGCCTGGCCGGCATCGCGCGGGACTTCGGCGTCAACGTCTGATCCCGTCCGCTGTTCACCCGTCCGGCGCCGTGCACACATTCCGTGTACGGCGCCGGACGCGCTTGCACCACCGCGTCACCGCACCGCAGGCCCGGCCACCCGCGGACGGGCCCGACCACCACGTCGTCCGGGGAGGACTTCAACATGGGCGTCACACTCGCCAAGGGGGGCAACGTCTCCCTCTCCAAGGCCGCACCGAACCTCACCCGGATCCTGGTCGGCCTGGGCTGGGACGCGCGTTCGACGACAGGGGCCGACTTCGACCTCGACGCCAGCGCGCTGATGTGCCGCGACGGCCGGGTCCTGGGGGACCGGTACTTCGTGTTCTACAACAACCTCAAGAGCCCCGAGGGCTCCGTCGAACACACGGGTGACAACCTCACCGGCGAGGGTGACGGCGACGACGAGTCGATCATCATCGACCTGACCAAGGTGCCGGCCGAGGTCGACAAGATCGTCTTTCCGGTCTCCATCCACGAGGCGGACGCCCGCCGGCAGGCGTTCGGGCAGGTGACCAACGCTTTCATCCGGGTCGTGAACGAGTCGGACGGCCGGGAGCTGGCCCGCTACGACCTCACGGAGGACGCCTCGACCGAAACCGCAATGATCTTCGGTGAGGTCTACCGGTACGGCGGCGAATGGAAGTTCCGGGCGGTGGGTCAGGGGTACGCGTCGGGCCTGAGGGGCATCGCTCTAGACTTCGGGGTCAACGTTTCGTAAAGCCATACGAGAACATGGGGTGCCAGTGGTTCTGAAAACCTTCGGCTGGTCGTTCGCCATCACGGCGCTCGGCCTTGCCTTCGCCGCTTGGCAGTGGGGGTGGGAGGCGTTCGGGATCGTGCTGATCCTGTCGATCCTCGAAATCTCGCTGTCCTTCGACAACGCGGTCGTCAACGCCGGCGTCCTGAAGAAGATGAATGCCTTCTGGCAGAAGATCTTCCTCACGATCGGCATCCTGATCGCGGTCTTCGGTATGCGGCTGGTGTTCCCCGTGGCCATCGTCGCGATCAGCGCCAAGGTGGGTCCGATCGAGGCCATCGAGCTGGCCCTGGAGCACCCCGAGCGTTACGAGGCGCTGGTCACCGACGCCCACCCGGCGATCGCGGCCTTCGGCGGCATGTTCCTGCTGATGATCTTCCTCGACTTCGTCTTCGAGGAGCGCGAGCACAAGTGGCTCGCCTGGCTGGAGCGGCCGCTGGCCAAGCTCGGCAAGGTCGACATGCTCTCGGTGTGCATCGCCCTGATCGCCCTGCTGGTCACCGCGATGACCTTCGCGACGAACGCCCACATCAGCACGGGCCACGCGGACAAGTCCGCCACCGTCCTGCTGGCCGGCGTCGCCGGTCTGATCACCTACCTGATCGTCGGCGGCCTCTCCTCCTACTTCGAGGACAAGCTGGAGGAGGAAGAGGAGCGCGAGCACGAGGAGGAGGAGAAGGCCAAGGCCGAGGGCAAGCAGGTCTCCGCCGTCGGCCTGGCCGGCAAGGCCGCGTTCTTCCTCTTCCTCTACCTGGAGGTGCTCGACGCCTCCTTCTCCTTCGACGGCGTCATCGGCGCCTTCGCCATCACCAACCACATCTTCTGGATGGCGCTCGGCCTCGGCATCGGAGCCATGTACGTCCGGTCGCTCACGGTCTACCTGGTCCGCCAGGGAACCCTGGACGACTACGTCTACCTGGAGCACGGCGCGCACTACGCGATCGGCGCCCTCGCCTTCATCCTGCTCATCACCATCCAGCACGAGATCAGCGAGATCATCACCGGCCTCATCGGCGTGGTCCTGATCGCCGCCTCCTTCTGGTCCTCCGTGCACCGCAACAAGCGGCTGGAGCTGGAGGGCGCGTCTGCCGAGGCATGACCGCGGCGGTATTGCGGAACGCTCCATGCGGGGCGGCCTGCTGGGTCCACGGACCCGGGGGGCCGCCCCGTCCGCGTGGCCGCGCCCTCGCGGCGGCCCGCGCGGGAACCACAGGGGGATCTTGGGGATCCCGGCAGTCAGGGGGGACAGGGGATGGGATTCTTCGACGGCATCAGGGGCAGCCGTGCCCTGCAGTTCGACTCGGGCAACGCCTCTTCGGCGATCGAGCTCACCAAGCGCCAGCCGACGGTGTCGCTGACCAAGCAGGGGGCCGTCCACGGCAATCTGCGCGTCAACCTGTCCTGGCGGATGCGCAGCTCCGACATCGGCGGCCGCAGCGGCCGGAGCGGGCAGCTGCTGAGGCACCCGTTCAAGCTGTTCAAGCCGGACGTGGTGCAGGGGCACACCCAGGGCATGGTCAACGTCGACCTCGACGTCGGCTGCCTGTACGAGCTGGCCGACGGCACCCGGGGCGTCGTCCAGCCGCTGGGCAACCTGCTGGGCGACATCAACAGCCCGCCGTACGTGAAGCTCAGCGGCGACGACCGGTTCGGCGCGCCCTCCGGCGAGACGATCTTCGTCAACCTCGACCACGCGGACGAGATCAAGCGTCTGCTGGTCTTCGTCTACATCTACGACCAGACCCCGGCCTTCGACCGGACGCACGCCCTGGTCACCCTCTACCCGATCACCGGGCCGCGGATCGAGATCCCGCTGGAGGAGCGGCACCCGCAGGCCCGCTCCTGCGCGGTGGTCTCCCTGGAGCACGTCAAGGGCGAGCTGATCGTGCGCCGCGAGGTGAAGTTCGTGTACGGGTTCCAGGCCGAGCTGGACCGGCTGTACGGCTGGGGCCTGCAGTGGGGGCGGGGCTACAAGAGCACCAAGGCCTGACCGCCCCCACCCGGCGGCGTCAGCGGCGGATGAACTGCGGGCCCTGCACCGGCAGCCGGAACGACGGGTCGCCGCCCGGCGCCGGCACCGGCGCCGGGGACACCGGCTGCGGATACCCGTACGCCGGCTGTGCGGCCGGCGGGGCCTGCGTCCGCGGCGTGGGCGGGTGCGGAGGCGGCGTCGGCGGCTGCATCGCGGCCGTCTGCTCGGAGGTGGGCCCGGCCGCGCCCGCGCCCGCGGACGGGCCCTCGGCACCGTCGGCGGCGTTCTCGTCCACCGAGATGCCGTGGTCGGTCGCCAGCCCCACCAGCCCGTCGGAGTAGCCCTCGCCGAGCGCGCGGAACTTCCACGCGTCGCCCCGGCGGTACAGCTCCCCGCAGATCAGGGCGGTCTCGGCGCCGGTCTCGGGCCGTACGTCGAAGTAGGCCAGGGGCTCGGAGGCGCCGGCCGCGGTGGCGTCGTACAGCAGGATCCGCAGGTCCCGGACCCGCTCGAACGGTACGTCCTCGGCGGAGGCGACCACCAGGATCCGGTCCACGGCCGAGGGCGCCGTCCGCAGATCCGCCTGGACGGCGTCGGTGACGGACTCGCCGACCTGCTTCTTGCCGAGCCGCCAGACGGATCCGGAGGGGTGGCGGGGTTGGTTGTAGAAGACGAAGTCCTCGTCCGAGCGCACCCGTCCGTCCGGGCCCACCAGCAGCGCCGAGGCGTCCACGTCCGGTACCTCGGGACCGCCGGTCCAGCGCAGCACCGCCCGGACCGCCGCCGTGGTCACCGGGATGTTCGAGCCCTTCTGCATCGCGTGCGTCATGCCCGTCATCCTGCCCTCCCGGGGCGGCGCGGAACAACGCGGCCCCCCGCAGGGCCTTGCCCCGGCCGTCGACCGTGGGCATGGTGCATAAGGGTTACCTGAACTTCATGTGCTTGAGGAACTCTTGACCCAGATTCGTACGTACTATTACCGGCCATGCCAGTTGGGCCGCCGAGACGGTACGGGGGAAGCACATGCGTCACTTTGGGCACATATCGCCCGCGGTCCGGCACGATCTCTTCCACATGGAGCCGGCCGAGTTCACCGCCGCCTCGCCCGCACGCCTGCTCGCCGCCGCCCTCGGGGCCACCCTCTACAGCCCCGCCACCCGCCCCACCCTCGCCGACGACATCCGCAAGCAGGCCGCCCGCGGAGTCGTCTCCATGGTCCTCTGCCTGGAGGATTCCATCAGCGACGCGGACGTGCGCGACGCCGAGGAGAACCTCGTGCGCCAGTTCACCGCCCTCGACGAACAGGGCACGGCCGGTCCGGAGCTCCCCCTCCTCTTCATCCGCGTCCGCACCCCCGAGCAGATCCCCGACCTCGCGCGCCGCCTCGGCAGCACCGTCCGCAGACTGGCCGGATTCGTCCTACCCAAGTTCACCGCGAGCCGCGGCCCCGCCTTCCTCGACGCCGTCGCCGAGGCGGAGGCCCTCAGCGGGCTCCCGCGGCTCTACGCGATGCCCGTCCTGGAAACCCCCGACCTGCTCCACCTCGAAACCCGCGTCGAGGCCCTCGCCGGGATCTCCCGCACGGTCAACCGCTACCGCGAGCGCGTGCTCGCCCTGCGCCTCGGCGTCACCGACTTCTGCTCCGTGTACGGCCTGCGCCGCACCTCCGACATGACCGCCTACGACGTCCAGATCGTCGCCGGGGTCATCGCCGACGTGGTCAACGTGCTCAGCCGCGCCGACGGCACCGGCTTCACCGTCACCGGACCGGTCTGGGAGTACTTCCGCAGCCAGCAGCGCCTCTTCAAGCCGCAGCTGCGGCGCAGCCCCTTCCTGGAGGAGGGCGTCGAAGAACTGCGCACCGCCCTGATCGAGCACGACCTGGACGGGCTGCTGCGCGAGATCGAACTCGACCGGGCGAACGGACTCCTCGGCAAGACCTGCATCCACCCGGTCCACGTCACACCCGTGCACGCGCTGTCGGTGGTCTCCCACGAGGAGTTCAGCGACGCCCAGGACATCCTCCGCCCCGAGCGCACCGGCGGCGGCGTCATGCGCTCCGCCTACACGAACAAGATGAACGAGGTGAAGCCCCACCGGGCCTGGGCGGAGCGCACCATGCTGCGCGCCGAGGCGTTCGGAGTGGCGAGGGAGCAGGTCGGCTTCGTCGACCTGCTCACGGCAGGGCTCCAGGCATGAGCGGGCCCCGGGGCGGCAGGCATGGCCGGCATGGCTGATGTGAATGATGTGTCTGGTGTGACGACGGAGAAGGGCAAGACGATCGACGCGGTGTGGTCGGGAACCTGGGTCGCGAAGCGGCTGGGCGTACGCCTGGAGGGAGCCGACGGCTCCCGCGGGCCGGGGCTGGAGGAACTCCTCGGCCTCGCCCTGCGGCGCAACCCCAAGCGGGCCCACCTGCTGGTCTCGCAGGTGCTCGGCAAGCACGTCCCGCAGTCCCCGCGCGCCGTCCACGCCGCCGGATACGGGCTCGGCCGGCGGGTCCGGGCCCTGCTCGACGCCGCCGGGGAGGACCCGGCCGCCGCGGTGGTCCTCGGCTACGCGGAGACCGCGACCGGCCTCGGCCACTGCGTGGCCGACGGTCTGGAGGCCGCCCCCTACCTGCACTCCACGCGCCGCCCGGTGCCGGGCGTGGCGGTCGTCGGCGGCTTCGAGGAGAGCCACTCGCACGCCACCTCCCACCTGCTGCTGCCCGAGGACCCGAAGCTGCTGGCGGGCGGCGGCCCGCTGGTCCTCGTCGACGACGAGTTCTCCACCGGCAACACGGTCCTGAACACCATCCGCGACCTGCACGCCCGCCACCCGCGCACCCACTACGTGGTCGTCGCCCTCGTCGACATGCGCTCCCCGGCCGACCGCGAGCGGCTCAGCGCCTTCGCCGCCGAGATCGGCGCACGGGTCGACCTGCTCGCGCTGGCCTCGGGGACCGTGCACCTGCCCGAAGGGGTCCTCGCCAAGGGACAGGCCCTGGTCGAGCAACACGAACGCGAGACGCCCTCCGGCTCCGCCCCGGCTTCCGGCTCCGCCTCATCGCCCGTGCCCGCGCCCCGGCCCGCCCCGGTCCGGCGGGTGGAGTTGGCCTGGCCGGCCGGGGTGCCCGACGGCGGGCGCCACGGCTTCACCTCCGCGCACCGCGACCGCCTGGAGAAGGCCCTGCCCGCGCTGGCCGGGCAGCTCGCCGACGCGCTGGGCACCGCGCCCGGCCGTGTCCTCGTCCTCGGCAACGAGGAGCTGATGTACGCGCCGCTGCGCCTCGCGCTGGCGCTGGAGGAGTCCGGTGCGGCCCGCGAGGTCCGCTTCTCCACCACCACCCGCTCGCCCGTCCTCGCCGTCGACGACCCCGGCTACGCGATCCGCACCCGGCTCGTCTTCCCCGCCCACGACGCCCCCGCCGACGGACCGGGCGACCGGTACGCCTACAACGTCGCCGGGGCCGGCTTCGACAGCGTCGTCGCCGTGGTCGACGGCCACGGGGACACCGACACGCTGCACGCCCCCGACGGGCTCCTCGCCCGCCTCGCCCCGCACACCGGGCAGGTCCTGCTCGCCGTCGTCCCCTCGTACGTACCGCCCGCGCGGACCCCCCAGACCCTTCCCGACCGGCAGGAGCCGACCATGCCCGAGCCCCTGCGCGGCCCCGCCTTCTCCTCGTACGCTGCCGAGGACGTCGGCTGGCTTCTCCAGGACCTTTCCGGCGTGGCCCTGGAGGCCCCGACCGAGGAACGCGAGGAGGCCATCCAGGCGGGCGGCGCACACTACGCCGAATCGCTGCCCGTCGAGTACCAGCCGTCCGACCAGTACCAGGAGCTGTACCGGAGCGCGCTGAACGCCTCCGCCGCCCGGATCGCCCGCGCCGTCGGCACCGTCACCGAGACGGTCCTCGCCGAGCGCACCCCGTCCCCGGTCCTGGTCTCCCTGGCCCGCGCAGGCACCCCCGTCGGCGTGCTGATGCGCCGCTGGGCGAAGGCACGGCACGGCCTGGACCTGCCGCACTACGCCGTCTCCATCGTGCGGGGCCGGGGCATCGACACCAACGCGCTGCGCTGGCTCGCCGCGCACCACGACCCCGCCGACGTCGTCTTCGTCGACGGCTGGACCGGCAAGGGCGCCATCACGCGCGAGCTGTCCGCCGCCCTGCGCGCCCACCGCGACCAGGAGGGCGGCCCGGAGTTCAACCCGGACATCGTGGTCCTGGCCGACCCCGGCTCGTGCGTCGCCACGTACGGCACCCGCGAGGACTTCCTGATCCCCTCCGCCTGCCTCAACTCCACCGTCTCGGGCCTCATATCGCGGACGGTGCTCCGCCCCGACCTGGTCGGCCCCGCCGACTTCCACGGCGCCAAGTTCTACCGCGAGCTCGGCGGATCCGACGTCTCCGCCGACTTCGTCGACACCGTCGCCGCCCGCTTCGAGGAGGTCGCCGACGCCGTCGACGCCGAGGCCAAGGAGCTGCTCGCGGCCGACCGCACCCCGACCTGGGAGGGCTGGGCCGCGGTGGAGCGGATCAGCGAGGAGTACGGCATCCACGACGTCAACCTGGTCAAGCCCGGCGTCGGCGAGACCACCCGGGTGCTGCTGCGCCGGGTGCCGTGGAAGATCCTGGCGCGGCGCGGCGCCGGCCCCGACCTCGACCACGTACGGCTCCTCGCCGGGCAGCGCGGCGTCCCGGTGGAGGAGGTCGACGGGCTCCCCTACACCTGCGTGGGACTCATCCACCCCCGGTACACG
The DNA here is from genome assembly GCF_013401435.1 of Streptomyces sp. BR123. Lineage (GTDB taxonomy): Bacteria > Actinomycetota > Actinomycetes > Streptomycetales > Streptomycetaceae > Streptomyces. The sequence continues at coordinate 6,692 of NZ_JACBGN010000013.1, read as the reverse complement.
CGCGGCGCGACCGGCGCCGACGGAAAGGCTGTGGCCTCCAAGTGACTGTCCTGGTAGCCAGCGATCTCGACCGTACGCTCATCTACTCGACGGCCGCCCTCGGCCTGACCATGCCCGACGCGGAGGCACCCCGGCTGCTGTGCGTGGAGGTCCACGAGAGCAAGCCGCTGTCCTACATGACGGAGACCGCGGCGGCCCTGCTGGCCGAACTGACCGCCGACCCCTCGGCGGTCTTCGTCCCGACCACGACCCGCACGCGCAAGCAGTACCAGCGCATCCGCTTCCCCGGCCGCCCGGCACGGTACGCGATCTGCGCCAACGGCGGGCAGCTGCTCGTGGACGGGGTGCCGGACCGGGACTGGCGCCGGCAGGTGGCCGCCCGGCTGGCCGAGGAGTGCGCCCCGCTGGAGGAGGTCCACCGGCATCTGCTGGCCGTCGCCGACCCGGAATGGCTGCGCAAGGCGCGGGTCGCGGAGGACCTGTTCGCCTACCTGGTCGTCGAACGCGACCGGGTCCCGCAGGAGTGGCTCAAGGCGCTGAGCGCCTGGGCCGAGGCCCGCGGCTGGACGGTCTCCCTCCAGGGCCGCAAGATCTACGCGGTCCCGCGGCCGCTGACGAAGAGCGCGGCGATGCGCGAAGTGGCCCGGCGCACGGGCGCCTCCACGACGCTCGCGGCCGGCGACTCCCTGCTCGACGCCGACCTGCTGCTCGCCGCGGACGCCGCCTGGAGGCCCGGGCACGGCGAACTGGCCGACGCGGGCTGGCACGCGCCGACGGTCACGGCCCTGGCGGAGAAGGGCGTCGCGGCGGGCGAGGAAATCGTCCGGGCATTCGGCCGGGCTGCGGGGCTGACGGGCTGACGGGCTGACGGGCTGTCGGACCGCCGGACCGCCGGACTGTCCGTGAGGCAGGCACACTTGCCGCATGACCACGGGCAACACGACGAAGATGACTGACGAGCTCTACCGGTACATGCTCGACCACAACCCCCCGCTGGACGAGATCCAGCGGGGGCTCGTGGAAACCACGTACGCCACGTTCCCCGATGTGGCGGGCATGCAGTCCGCGGAGGAGCAGGGCCCGCTGCTGGCCTTCCTGGTCCGGCTGACCGGCGCGCGCCGCATCGTCGAGATCGGCACCTTCACCGGCTTCTCCACCCTCTCCATGGCCCAGGCGATGCCAGCGGACGGCGTCCTGACCGCCTGCGACATCTCCGACGAGTGGACCGCGTACGGGCGCCGGGCCTGGGAGGAGGCCGGCGTCGCCGACCGCATCGACCTGCGCATCGCCCCGGCGCTGGACACGCTGCGCGCCCTGCCCGCCGAGCCGCACATCGACATGGCGTACGTGGACGCGGACAAGGAGAACCAGATCGCGTACTGGGAGGAGCTCGTGCCGCGGATGCGGCCGGGCGGGCTGATCGTCACCGACAACACGCTGTTCCACGGCACGGTCGTGGACGAGACGGCGACGAGCGGGTCCGCGGCCGGCGTCCGCGCCTACAACGACCACGTCGCGGCGGACCCGCGGATGGAGTCCGTGCTGCTGGCCATCTCGGACGGGCTCACCCTGTCGCGCAAGCGCTGACGCCGGCCCCGCCGCCCCGGCGCATCGGGAGTACGGCGCGGGCGTGCCCCGGTGGCTAGCAGCAACCCCCGCCACCGCAGCAGCCTCCGCCGGAAGGGGCGGGGGCGCTGCTGGTCCCGCCGACGGCGACGGCGGAGAGCAGCTTGACGGTGTCGGAGTGGCCGGCGGGGCAGTCGGCGGGCGCGGACGACTCGGCCATGGGACGGCTGACCTCAAAGGTGTCGTCACAGGTCCGGCAGCGGAATTCGTATCGAGGCATGCGCCAAGGCTACCGAGGAAGCCCCGCCGGCTACCCGGGAAGCCCGGCCCGGTCTCCGGTCCGCCCGTCCTCACCGTCCTGATCGTCCTGACCGGCAGGATCCAGGAGCCTCAGCTCCTCCTCGGACAGGCGCAGCGCACCCGCGGCGATGTTCTCGGCCAGGTGCTCCGGATTTCCGGTGCCCGGGATGGCCAGGACGTTGTCCCCGAGGTGCAGCGTCCACGCCAGCCGCAGCTGCGCCGGGCTCACCCCGCGGGCCTGCGCGACAGCGGAGACGGCGTCGGCCTGGCTGTCGGCGGCGGTCCCGTCTCCGTCATCGGGGGTTCCGGCGGGGGCGTCGGCGGGGCGCAGGCCGGCCTCGCGGCGCTGCCCGGCCAGCGCGTAGAAGGGGACGTACGCGACACCCTGCTCCCCGCAGAGCCGTATGAACGCGCGCTGCTCGGCCTGCTGCTCCGGGGTGAACCCGAGGCCGAACGCGTTCTGCACGCACACCACCGGGGCGATGGCCTGCGCTTCGGCGAGGTGATGGGGCCGGACGTTGGACAGGCCGAGGTGCCGGATGAGCCCGGCCTCGCGCAGTTCGGCGAGCGCGCCGAAGCGTTCGGCGATCGATCCGGTCCCCACGATGCGCAGGTTGACCACGTCGAGGTGGTCGCGGCCGAGTTCGCGCAGGTTCTGCTCGACCTGGCCGCGCAACTGCCCGGGGGTGGCGTGGTGCATCCAGGCGCCGGACGGGTCGCGACCCGGTCCGACCTTGGTGGCGATGACGAGACCGTCCGGGTAGGGCGCGAGCGCCCGGTTGATCAGCTCGTTGGCGGAGCGCAGGCGGGAGAAGTAGAAGGCGGCCGTGTCGATGTGGTTCACGCCGAGCTCGACCGCGCGGCGCAGTACGCGGATCGCGCGGTCGCGGTCGGCGGGGGCGGCGTCAGGGTCGAAGGCGGCGCCGTCCTGGGTGATCCGCATCGCGCCGAAGCCGATCCGGTTGACGCGGAGGTCGCCGAGGTTCCAGGTGCCCGATGCTGCTGCGGTGATCGTTTGTGGGGTCATGCCGGAATGATCAACGAGGGATAGGGTGGGCGGCCAATGATTCGGTTCCAGCTGAATCCGAGCCCCGGGGGGACCGCCATGGGCCGGCCGACGGTGCTGCCGTTCTCGGCGGACGATCTGGCGCACATGCGGTTCGCGGTCTCGCCGATGTGGCAGCTCATGGCCGCGTTCCGGCTCTTGGCCCGGTCCTCGGGCGGGGCGGGCGGCGTACGGCCGACGCCGGCGGCCGAGGGCACGACGGCGGGCCGGGTGCCGGCCGGGCGGGCCACGGCGGTGCGGGCCGCGGCGGTGCGGGCCACAGCCGGTCCGGCGGCCGCTGCCGGGCATCCCGTGCACGGCCCGTGGCTCGCACAGGTGCGGCCGCGGGTGGCGGCCGCCGGGCTGGACCGCGGCCTGCTCGCCGAGCTGGTCCCGGCCGCCTCCCGCTACGCCCCCGACTTCCTCACCCCGGCGCCGTCCGCCCCGGCCCCCGCACTGGACCGGGAACTCGCCGCGATCACGGCCACCCCGGCGGAGCGGGTACGCCGGGACCTCGAACACCTCGCGCACCACCACGGTCGGCCCGGCCCCCGGCTGCGGGCACTGCACGCGGATCCGCCCGCCCGGCTGGCCCGGGTCGCGGAGGAGGCCGAGGCCTTCTGGGAGCTGGCCCTGGCGCCCTACTGGGCACGGATACGGACCGTGCTCGACGCCGACGTGCTGCACCGGGCCCGGCAGGCCGCCGAGCACGGTGCCGCCCGCCTCCTCACCCACCTGGACCCGCAGGCCGACTGGGACGGCGTCGCCCTGCGGCTCGCGCACCCACCGTCCCGGCAGCGCGCGCTCAGCCGGGAGGCGGCGGGCCCGGGGCTGCTCCTCATCCCCTCGGCGTTCACACCATCCGGCCTCTCCACACGGGTGGCGCCGCCGGACCCGCCCCAGCTCGTCTACCCCGCCCGCGGCGTCGGCTCCCTGTGGGAGACGCGGCCGCGCACCGCCTCCGCGGCCCTCGCCGCCGTACTCGGACACTCCCGCAGCACGCTCCTGGCAGAGCTGGACAGCCCGGCCTCCACCACCGAGCTGGCCGGCCGCACGGGCCTCTCCCCGGCGCGGGTCTCCCAGTGTCTGACCGCGCTGCGCGACGCGGGCCTGGCCAGCGCCCACCGGGCGGGCCGCACCGTGCTGTACGCGCGCACTGCGGCCGCCGAAGCCCTGCTGGCCGCAGCCTCGCCGGGCGGCCGGCAGGGACCGGGGGCGGGGTAGGAGCAGGGGTCAACGGCCGGCGGCGGGGCTCGACCGGGCCCGGATCCCGGCCCGGTCCTCGCGGGCCGCCTGCTCGGGGTGACGGGCCCGCCAGTACGGGTTGTCGTGCGGCAGCGCGCTGCCCACCCGCCCGTACATCCCGAACCACATCAGCATCACGCCGACGACGAAGCTGAACAGCACGTTCTGGATCTCGAAGGCGAGGAAGTTCAGGCCCGTGTCCAGCAGGGCCAGGTTGACGAAACCGCTCGCGATGAAGGCCAGCCCCAGCACGATGTTGAGCGTCGACGCGAAGTTCCCGCCGACCACCATCCCGACGATGAGCAGCAGGCCGACACAGATCGACAGGACGCTCAGCGCGCCATTGGTGTTCAGGGAGAGGACCTGGTCGCCGCCGGTGTCGAAGAACCCGATCCGGTTCGTCAGCCCGAGGATCCCGAAGACGACGAGCAGGATCCCGGTCAGGCCGGCACCGACCCGGTACACCATGCTGAGCTTGTGGTCGACGGGCAGGTGCTCGTCGAGCTGCGCCTCGACGGGATGCATCATGCGGCGCACGCGGCGCCGAAGCCTGTGGGTCTCCTGCGGCACCTGCGGCCCGTAAGGCTCATGGGGCACGTAAGGCGCGTAATTGTCGTGGGCCTCGTGGCACCCGTAGACCGCATGCGGCGCATACCCCTCACGCGGCGCAGGCCCAGCCGCGGACGCACGCGCCGCACGGGAGGAACGAGCCGCGCGGGAAGTGCGGAAAACGCGGGAAGTGCGTGAAGCGTGGGCAGCCATACCGCCCTCCTCTGCTCCGACCCTGTCCCCCCAGCATCCGCCCGATGCCCAGCCCCGGACAACTCCGGCCGCAACCCGGTCCGGCCCGGCTCAGCCGGTGGCGCGCCCACCCCGTACGTCGGCCACCACCCGGCCCACCACCGCCCGGACCTCCTCCATCTCCTGGAGGAAGTGCCAGTAGTCGGGGTGGCGGCCCTCCAGCGAGGCCAGCGCCCGTTCCACCCGGGCCACCGACTCGTCCAACGGCCCCGCGTGCCGCGGATCCGGTACGCTGCGGCCCTCCATCGCCAGCCGCTGCGCGTCCCGGATCACGAACCGGGTCCGCTGCACCTCCTGCTGCGGATCCCGCGCCACCGCCTCCAGCCGGGTCAGCCGGTCCTGCGCGGCCGACACCGCCTCGCCCGTGGCGTCCAGGGCCGCCCGCACCGCTTCGATCAGCGCCGTCACATCCGCCCAGCGCTGCTCCTCCCGTGCCCCGGCCGCCTCCCGCAACTGCTCTTCCGCCCGCGAGACGTCCCGTACGGCCTGCTCCGGCACGTTCTGCAGGTCCTGCCAGCACGCCGCGCTGAACCGCCGGCGCAGCTCACTGAGCACCGGATCCACCCGGTCCGCCCGGTTGCGCAGCGCCTGAGCCCGGGTTTGCAGGCTCACCAACCGCCGGTCGATCTCCGCCGCCCGCTCCGGCAGCCGCGCCAGCTCGGCCCGTATCGCCTCGGCATCGCGCAGGATCCGGTCCGCACGCTGCAGGGTGTCCTGCACCCCGTGCCGGGCGACGCCCTGGTTCAGCAAGGTCAGCTCCGGGGCGAGCGCCGCCAGCCGCACCGCCAGGTCATCGGCCCGCATCCCCGACCCGCGCACCTCGTCCAGCGCCGTGCTCGCCGCCAGCAGCGCCGCCTTCGCCCGCTCCCGGGCCGGCGCCACCTGCGCGAGCTGCGTCTCCGCCCGGTCCAGCAGCGGCTGGATCCCCTGCGCGAACCGGTCCAGCTCCCCCTTGGCCCGTACCAGCTCCTCGCGCGCCCGCGTCAGCTGGTCCCGCGCCCGCGTCGCCACGGCACCGTCCAGCTCCGGCCGGTCCAGGTCGTGCGCGTCGACGGCCTCGATGTACACATGGCTGGCCTGGTCGATCCGCTGCCCCAGCGCGGCGAACGCCTCGCCCGCCTGCCGGGCCGCCGGCGAACCGTCTGCCGCCGCGATGGTCTCGATCGAGATCCGCAGATCCCGCTGAGCCGTGTCCAGCTCGTAGAACGCGGCGGCCGCGGCATCCTTGGCCGCCTGAGCATCCGCCCGCCGACTGTCGTCCCGCCCGCCGAACCACCGCCGGGATGCCGTCGTCACAATCCCTCTCCCGTACTGCGCCCGCCACCGCCGTGCCCGGTCCATTCTCCCCCACGGGAACGCATTTGCGTGGGGGGTGCGGCTGGCATGTAGGCTGTCCATTCACCGCGGGTGCGTAGCTCAGGGGTAGAGCGCTGCTCTTACAAAGCAGATGTCGGCGGTTCGAAACCGTCCGCGCCCACCAGGGAAAAGGCCCCCAACCGATCATGGTTGGGGGCCTTTGACGGCTATGAGTGACGCCAGTGGCTTACTCGGCCGGCCGCCGGCACCGCCAGGGTGTGCCGCGCCACCCGCAGTCGAAGCGGGGCGGCAGCCGAGCGTGAACGGCAGGCTGCCCCGCACCACGCGGACCACCCGGACCGGACGGCGCGCGCCGCCCGGCAGATCAACGCATCCCGGCGGAGGGGTGTCGGCAGCTGGCGGGGGCGTGGGATGGTCG
>NZ_JACBGN010000139.1 GCF_013401435.1 Streptomyces sp. BR123 | reverse complement strand
ACCCGCCCCCAAGCGGCCCTGTCGGCGAGGCGGCCCCGGAACCCTCCACTGCGACGGGCCCATGAGGCCGCGCCGCGGCATGCGCCTGGCCCGGTCCCGGGGCATGAGGTGCTCGGGCCGACCCGGGATGATGCTCCGTCCTGGAGTCTGAGAGGCTGCTCCGATGTGGCGTGAACAGATCCTTGAGGCGACGGCTGATGCCGAGCTCGGCGCTCCGGCCGGCGAAGGGGCGCTGGCGGCGGTCGAGCGTGCACTCGGGCAGTCGCTTCCTCCGCAGCTGGCCGCGTTGCTGCGTGAGTGCAACGGGGTGCGAGGACGCTACGGTCTCGACGTGGTCTGGAGCGCCGAGCGGATCGCGAAGGCCAACGCGGATTTCCGCGCCGCTCGGGACTTCGCCGAGCTGTACATGCCGTTCGAACCGCTGATGTTCTTCGGCGACAACGGCGGAGGCGACCAGTTCGCTTTCGTTCGAACACCGCAACGCAACGAGGTCTTCGTCTGGGACCACGAGACGGACAGCCGGTACCTGGTTTCCTACGGTCTGGACCAGTACATCCAGCGTGCCCTGCGAGGGACCGGAGACTGGTACCGGTAGACCGGCTTCGGAATCTCTTCCTCCTCCTGAACCAGGAGGTTCTTCACCGGGCAGCCCCGGCCCCACATGGCGTGATCCCGACGCGCACCCGACCTCGAACAGGTGGGCAACCTTCTCGTCCACCATACGGACCCGCTCGGCCCGGCGAAGGCGGAGGACGGTTGCCGCCCGCGATCACGTCTCGTCGTCGGCGCGTGCGCCGGCGCTTCCTACCGGGACCCGGTCGGGCAGAACTCGGCGTGAGCAGGCCGTCGAAGACACCGAGGCCGCTCCAGTCGCCGTCGACCTGGCCGGTGGAGTAGTGCCGCGGGCCAGGCAATCGCCCCGGCAGAGTGCCTGCTTCAGGCGAGGGCATAGGCCGCGATCACGGAGATCATGGCGATGCCTGCTGCGGCGAAGAGCGCTGCGGCCACTGCCAGGATGGCGACAGCGGCACGTTCAACGCCGAGCCGGTGGTCGGCGGGCTTCCATTCACGCTGGTGCATGCCTTCAGCCTGCAGCAACGGGTTCGCCATGGCCTGAGTACCCGTACTCAACCGGCGCCCGGAAACGAGGCGGCCGGTGCCGCGTGGGCGGCCCGGTCCTGGTCTGCCCGGGGGCGGTGCCGTCAACAGGGCGCGGGATGCCGTGTGACGAGCCGAACGATAGGATGAAAACGGCATCAGGCCTCACGTTATGCGCTGGTAGGCAACGGAATGAGCGGTCCACGTGGGGCGACATGCGCACGGCGTAACGGTGCCAGACCTTCCCTCGGAGTCCTGTGCGGCCGCTGCCGCGGGTACCGGAGCCGTCACGCCCCACCGGCCGCACCGCCAGCGTCCAAGGCAGGTTGAATGATGAACCGGACACGTCGTCTTGCAGCACTTGCGCTCCTGGTGGCCCCTGCGCTCGCGGTGGGCCCCGCGGTTGCCGCACACGCCTCGACCACGGCCGCGCCGGGCGTCGCGTCCGCCGCGACGTGCAAAGTCGAAGCGGACTCGGCCGGCAAGTACCACCTGTGGGGTGAAGGCTTCCCCAGTGGAACGGTGACCTACACCGGATCCAGCTCGGGCACCGTCCCCACCAGTGGCGGAAGGTTCGACGTCGGCGGCCTCAGCGGGAGCAAGTACGTCGTCAAGGCGGCCGACGGGACCACCGTCAACTGCACCGTGATCCAGCACTGAGGTCATGCCGTCCGCGTCGGGTCGCAGACCCGACGAACGCCCAAGGGCCAGGCCGGGGAACGTCCTGTGACCTCGCCTGGCCCCTGCGGCGCCCCGCGTGCTCGCTCCGTCCTCGCCTTCACGGGATGACTTCCGCTCCTGTCCGCGGGAGCCGGTTGTACGCCCCGGCCGCGCCGAAGGTGCTCAGTCGAGGCAGAACTCGTTGCCCTCGATGTCCAGCATCGGGATGCACGCGTCATTGCCGTCATACAGCGTTTGCACGTGTACGGCGCCGAGCGGGAGCAGTCGCGCGCACTCGGCCTCGAGTGCGGCGAGGCGCTCCTCCCCGATGAGTCCGGTACCGACCCGCACGTCAAGGTGCAGCCGGTTCTTGGCGGCCTTCCCTTCGGGAACGCGCTGGAAGAACAGTCGCGGACCCACACCTGTGGGGTCGATGCACGCAAACCAGGCGTCCTGCTGCTCAGGTGGTTGCGAGTGCTTGAAATCGTTCCACGTGGCGAAGCCCTCCGGTGGCGGCGGTACGACGTACCCCAACACCTCGCACCAAAAGCGAGCGAGACGTTCCGGTTCCGCGCAGTCGAAGGTGACTTGGAACTGCTTGATCGATGACATCGGCGCACCTTACCAAGGGAGCCCAGTTGGACCGTGGCGGGTCTGAGCGGGCGCTCGTGGCAGCAGATGGCGGAGCCAACGCCCGTGGCCGCATGGGCGCCGCGCGGCTCCCTGGCGTGCTCATTCCCATGGTTGCTCCCCGATGGGCAGGTCGCGGTCCGTCGTCCTCGGGGCGTCCGCGGCAACCTCGCCACCGTGTGCAGTTCCTGCCCGGCGACCTGTCTTCGGGACGGGGGATTCGGGGGTTGATACTGGTGGGCTCTCGTAATCAACTGTCGCCGGTTCCCCGAGGAACCCAGCCATCTGGTGACCGACTGTGGTCGCCAGTGGCGTATCGGCTCCAGGTCCCACCGGCCTCGTTGCGGAGCCGGGTGGTGGTCTTGTCGTGGTAGCCGAGAGCGTCCGCCGCGAAGGTGCGGGATTCGGTACGGGGCGGGAGGACGGCTGCGGACGACGGGTGTTAACTTCCTTCGCGTGGTGGAGCACCAGGACGAGACCAGGGCGGCCTACGACGGGGTCGTCGAGCTGTATGCGTCGATGTTCGCTGATCGGCTGGAGACGCAGCCGTTCTCGCGGAACATGATCGGCATCTTTGCCGAGCTGGTGCGGGGGACGGGGAACCTGCGGGCAGCCGATGTCGGCTGCGGGCCCGGACATCTGACGGCCATGCTGCATGACCTGGGCCTGGACGCCTTCGGGCTTGACCTCTCCCCAGCCATGGTCGACCACGCCCGGCGGGCCCATCCGGCGCTGCAGTTCGACGAGGCGCGGATGGAGGCCCTGCCAGTCGAGGACGGCGCGCTCGGGGGCGTGCTGGCCCATTACTCAATGATCCACACCCCTCCTGGGGAACTACCCGCGCTGCTCGCCGAGCAGGCACGTGTCCTGGCACCAGGGGGCCTGCTCCTGGCCTCGTTCTTCGCGACCGACGGGCCCGAGCCGGTTCGCTTCGACCACAAGGTGACGCCCGCCTATAGCTGGCCGGCGGACCGGTTCGCCGAGCTGCTGGCCCTGGCCGGGCTCGTCCCGTTCGCCCGGCTGCTCCACGACCCGGCCTCTGAGCGGGGATTCCTCGACGCCCACTTGCTCGCCCGCCTCCGCTAGAGCAAGGCCATCCCTAGCCTGCTGGTGATCGTGTGTGATCTCCAGCGGCGTATCGGCTCCACGTTCCGCCGGTCTCGTTGAGCAGGCGAGTGGTGGTCTTGTTGTGGTAGCCGAGAGCGTCCGCGACGACCGGGGCGGGCATCCCCAGGACTTGCTGGCGGATCGCTGTGGTCCGGGCGGCGGTTGTGGGAATGCCGAGGTTGTTGAGCTGGCCGGAGAGGCCGTTGGGGTGTAGTGGCTGGCCGGCGCGACGGCCAGGGAAGAGCCAGCGGGATTCTCGATTGGTCGCGGTGTTCATGTTGTCGCGGTTGTTGATCCAGATCAGGAGCAGTTCGGCGAACGGCGCGGGCACCGGAGAGGCGGGTTCGCCGAGACGAAGCAGGACCTGGCCGTTGTCGTGGACGACGTCGTCGATGGTCAGGCGGACGACACGGCTACAAGGCTGCGCGTAGAGCAGGATGATGATCGCGGCGACTCGGCTCCGCAGCGGCAGGCTGTCGTCGGTGAGAAGCCGGCCGAGGAGGCTCAGGCGGTCGCGGTGAGAGAGCGGGGCCGCCCGGCGGGCCTGCGGAGGCGGCAGCCGGAAGCGTCGGGTGAGTTTGGTGGTCTGGCACCACAGCAGGAAGGGCCGGACGGTGCTCCGGTTGTGCTCGTTGTGTTCGACGTGCCAGCGGTCGATGTCGGCCTGACGGCATGTGGTGAGGGTCAGATCGTGAGCTCTGAGCCAGTTCAGGAAGGCTGTCGCGTGCTTGACCTGGCCCGTGGCGTATGTCTGGCTGCCCGGTGTGAGAGGTCTGCGGCCGGCGGCAGTCCGGAGTTTCGACAGGACGTTCCAGGTCGCGAACCGGCGGATGATCTGGGCATGTTCGGGCTCGGTGATAACGGCGAGGTGGCCGACCAGCCAGCTCTCGAACAGGCAGAGCCGCTTGTCGACGGCGGGGAGGACACCGCAGGCCATGAGGAGTTCGCGCAGGTGGGCGGCGGCCCGCCAGGGCTGGAGAGTGTGAAACGCCTCGTGGGTCAGCTCGATCTCGCCCCGGCCCAGACGCCGCAGCAGGTCGTCAGGGGCGCTGATCTTGCCCTTGCGCATGTGGAGCCCGTTCAGGATGGATACCGGGTTGTCTGCGTTGAGGAGCGACTCGGCGAGTGGGAGGAGCGCGGGCCGGATGCGGCCGGTGCCGTCGTCGAGGAGTTCACCGAGTCTGTCGGTGAGGGTGCAGCGGGTGCAGAGTCGGCCGCCGTGCAGCTTGCCCTCCCGCTCGCAACGGGAGCAGCGGTAGGACATCACGAAGCCCGCGCAGTCCGGGCAGATCAGAGCCCCGTCGTCGGGCCGTAGTCCGGGCAGGACACGCTCGTCGCCGCAGGCTGGACACTGACCACGGACGCGCAGGGCCTTGTCGTGGCAGGTGCGGCAGACGTGACCGTCGGGCCAGCGGGCGGCGAACCAGCCGTGCCGTTCGCAGCGGGCGCAGGTCCGTTTGTGCCAGCGATCACGCTCTTCGGGTGTCTTGTAGGCGGGGCTCATGCGTCGGGCAGGATACGGGCCGGGCGTGGCCGCAGCTTCGCGATGTTGTCGACAGGCGGTGCGGGCAGGTCGCCGGTGGCGGTCTTGCGGACACCGGCGTTCTCGGCGGTGGTGGCCACCAGGTCGGCCGGGGTGCAGGACAGGATGTCGCAGAGCGCGGCCATGACCTGCAACGACAGGCGTTCGGGGGTGCCGGAGACCAGACGGTGGACCTGGGAGGCGGACAGGTCGATGCCGCGTTCGCGCAGCAGCGGGATCAGTTCGGTGGCTGTGAAGATCTGGTGCTGGGCCATGACCTCGCGCAGCCGCCAGGTGTAGCCGACCTTGCGTTTCATGCTTGCCTCCCGGTCTGGGTCTGGAGGGCCGCGGCGATTGCGGAGTCCAGATGCCGCCGCAGGGTGCGGGTGCGGAAGTCCGAGGACACGCAGGTGTAGAGCGAGGTGGTGCTGGCGTGCTCGTGGCCGACCTGTTCCTGGACGAAGCGCGGGTCCCAGCCGTCCTCGATCAGGTGGGTGACGTAGGACCTGCGGAAGGAGTGGAAGTCGAGTCCGTCGTTCAGGCCCAGGGTCTTGCGGTAGGCGATGAAGCGGGAGTTGAGCCGCTGGCATCCGATCCGCATACCGCGTTCGGAGGGCCAGGCCGCCGGGTTGTTGTCGGTGCCGAACAACGGGCGGACCTCGGTGAACCACTCGTCCAGGACGTCCGGGGCCCAGTCCCAAACGGTCAGCACCCCGCGGCGTTTGGGCGGCGAGCCCTTCTTGGCCTTGCCGAACCGGACCTGGCACCGTCCATACTCGCCGAACTCGCCTCCGTGCGGGTTGCGGCCGAAGTCGGCGGCGTCGAGCATCCGCGTCTCGTTGCGCCGCAGTCCGTATGCGTAGGCGGTCTTGAACAGGGTCGCGTCGCGGAAGGCGGGCAGCCAGCCCTTGCGGCCGAAGGCCCGGATGCGGGCGACCTCATCGTCGCAGTGCGCGAAGAACGCGTGCAGCTCGGCCTTGGTGAAGGCGCGCTTCTTGGCGTCCGCCTCGTTGTCCTGGACGTGCACCGCGGTGTTCCACTCATGCACTACCTGCACCGGATGGGTGCCGAACCGCTCTTCGCAGGTCGCCGTCCACTCGTAGAGCGGGTCGGTGAGGAAGTGGCAGAACGCTCGAACCGCCTCGGAGTACGAGCGGATCGTCGAGCGCTTCAGGTCCCGCAGTGAGCGCAGGTCACCGAGCCACTCGTCGACCATCGCCGGCGTCCACTGCCAGGGGTAGGTGTTCACGTAGGCGGCGAACGCCTTGACTGTGTTCTCCCGGCCCTCCACCGTCGTCCGGGCCAGATTCCGCGCGAGCTGCTGGTTGGCGAAGCCGCCCAACATCGCGGTGAACACCTGCTCTTCCGGTCGCAGCAGGGCGACCCCATCCGCCAGGTGCAGCTTTGCCGCCCCCGGCGCCGTATTGAACCTCACCGGCTACCACTCCCCATCACTCGCATTTGATGCGAGAAAACCGCATCGGACGCGAGTCGGAGCTGAAACCGCAGGCCATCCATCCCAACGGGTGACAGTCGCTCGCCGCCACCCCTCGCCAACCGCTACGGTCACTGGGCGCCCAGACGCCTGATACCGCTGATCAGCGGCATCAGCCCCACGTCACCCGGCCGCGATGCACATACCGTCGCCAGTTCGCATCCGATGCAATTGGCGGCACTTGACTGGCAGGGCCTCCATCTGCGCCTCGTCGAACTGCAGCGCCGGATGGGCCCGCCGGGCGTGGTCGACCATGGCTGGGGAGAGGCCAAGCCCGAAGGCGTCCAGGCCCAGGTCATGCAGCATGGCCGTCAGATGTCCGGGCCCGCAGCCGACATCGGCTGCCCGCAGGTTCCCCGTCCCCCGCACCAGCTCGGCAAAGATGCCGATCATGTTCCGCGAGAACGGCTGCGTCTCCAGCCGATCAGCCAACATCGACGCATACAGCTCGACGACCCCGTCGTAGGCCGCCCTGGTCTCGTCCTGGTGCTCCACCACGCGAAGGAAGTTAACACCCGTCGTCCGCAGCCGTCCTCCCGCCCCGTACCGAATCCCGCACCTTCGCTGCGGACGCTCTCGGCTACCACGACAAGACCACCACCCGGCTCCGCAACGAGGCCGGTGGGACCTGGAGCCGATACGCCACTGGCGACCACAGTCGGTCACCAGATGGCTGGGTTCCTCGGGGAACCGGCGACAGTTGATTACGAGAGCCCACCAGTATCAACCCCCGAATCCCCCGGGGTTCACGCACCGATTTCTTGGCATCAGCGGCCAACTATGTGCCCGTCGGCCGCCAGGGTGGACTAGAAAGGATCTGACGATCAGCACCCAGCACGGGGACGATGTCGAGGGCGGTGGATGAGAATGCGCGAATGCAGCAGGATCGAACCGATCACGGTCAGATCGCTACAGGGGGCGACGATTTGTGGCGGCCTTCCCTGATGTCGGCCGCCGTGCTGAAACCCGTGTCCTTTTCCCCGGCCCACGCATCAGTGGACGACTATCAACTCCTGACGTCGACCATTCGGTCGAGGGCAGAGGACGCTCAGGGCTTTTTCGGCGGGGCCTCGCGGCGGCCGGGGGAAATGGCTTACCTGCCTCTGCGCATTCAGCTGCGAAGTTCGTCCATCGAGCTCTACATCGAACTCCGCCTGCAAGATGCCCGCATGCGCATCGTCGGATTCCGCAACACTTTCGAGAACGGACAGGCCCCGCCGGAAGCGTGCGTCCGCCACGTGCGGGACTCCGTCGTGCCACCGGGGATCCGCCGAGCTGAAGTCCTGCCGTTCGCCGGAGGCCGCTCCGATCTGGAGACGGTCGCCGCCGTGCGGCGCCTGGGGATCTTCCTGGGGCGCCGGCCGCTGGGCAACGCGGTTGTCTCGCTGCACCGGAACTGCGATCCGAAGTGCACCGCACACGGAATGCTCGTGCTCTCGGAAATGATCTGCGAAGCCGCCCGCTACCCGGCCTTGGCTGATGCGATGTCACGCATCTGGATGACCGGCGGACGACTGTCTGCCGCGGCACCCGGCTGAGGCTGAAACGCATGGGCGGCTCGGCCCGGTGCGTGCTCGGAGCCGTCAGGAGCACCTCCTTCACGGCATGCGAACAGCCCCGCAGCGGCTGGCCGGGCCACTGCGGGGCTGTCAGTTCCCGTGCATTCCGCGCTCGCTGTGGGTCAGCTCTTGGCGTTGGGCACGTTGGGTACGCAGAACAGGCCCTGCAGGTAGCGGAAGACTATGTGCTGGCCGTCCGGGCACCAGCCCTGGCGCGGGTCCTTGTCGAACGGGATGCCGTCGTACATGCCGCGCGTACAGAACGCCTTGCCGTCGCTGTTGTAGCCGCCGAAGAAGCCGCCGTTGCTGAAGCACTGATCGGCGGTGACGGTGGTGGTCGGGGTGGTGGCGGCGGAGGCGGTCGCCACGGGTGCGATCGCGAGGGCAGCCCCGAGGGCCATGGTGGCCGAAATTCGGTGTCGCATAATCAACTCCTTTGTGCCGGATTGGTTTCGTCAAATGCCGCCACTCATGTTTCCCGCTCGCCAACCCGCGGACCACACGTCCCTACCCCTGTTCCGCCCCCTAATACTCCGGCTTGCTGTCTGACCGGCGGGTCGGGCGGGCGGCCGTAGGGTGGCGAGGTCTGTGGAGTGGTCAGGGGCGTGGGCCCTTGAAAACGGGAGGCCGCTTCTCGATCGCGTGGCACCGCCGCAGGAGATGGCAGCGGCGGGCGACTGCTCGGTGTCGTCGGCGCCAGTGCGACCAACTCAGGGCGTGGTGTCGTCCTCCATGGCCACGGAGGTGCCGCGATGGGGACGACGAGCTGCCAGGAGTCGCAGGGCCTCCGCCGCTGCGAAACCGGTGGCCCCGGCTGCCGCACCGGTGCCGACCCCCTTTCCCGGACCTGGTGGGCGGTGGCAGCCATGAAGGCGTGCGCGAGCAGCCCGAGCCCTGCGTCACCCCGGAGAACGACCTACCGATGCGCCGGACCGGCAGGGCGGGCCGGCGCTGCCACTGGTTCCCGGAGATCCACCTCGTCGACGAGGAGAGCGGCTTCGGCGGCTTCTGCGAGCAGCCCCTCGGCGTGGCGTGACCGCCTCCGGGGTGCTTGTCCCGCGGGGCCCCGGCCTGGCCTGGCCTGGCCTTCCGACTGTGCCATCGCGGTCCGCCGGCCGCCGGGGGTGACCGGCGTCGTTCTCGCCGGTGGGGCGGGGGTGAGGCAGACGGAGACGGCCATCCCGCTCGTTGAGCCCGGCTAGTGCGCCGCGAGGCGCTCCATCAGCCCGATCCCCCGCGCCAGCAGTTCCCGCTCGTCCCCCGTCAACTCCGCCTCGATCGCCCGCGCGAGCCAATCCGCCCGCCGCCCCCGCTCCTCTTCCAGCAGCGCCTGCCCCGCAGAGGACAGTTCCACCAGGCTCTTGCGGCCGTCGGTCGGATGCGCCCGGCGCGTGATCAGCCCCTGATCCATGAGCAGTCCGACGGCTCGGGCCATGGACTGGGGGCGCACGCGTTGATCGACTGCCAGTTCGCTGGTCGTCATCGCACCGTTGCGGTCCAGCGCGCCGAGTACGGACGCCTGGCCGAGCGGCATCTGGTCCTCGAGCTTTACGCGCCGCGTGAGCTTTCCCAGGGCGGTGCGCAGTTCGGCCGCGACGGCGGCGGATTCCGGAAGGGGCATGCCGAATTTTAGCGCAGCACAGCTGTACAGCAGAACTGGCCAGCCAAACTGAACAGCTGAACTGCACAGCATTGCTGTAGAATCTGTTGCGCCGGGTCCAGCGCCACTGTCGCCGCAGCCGAACCCCCGGCACGCATGCGAACGGGAAGGATTCCCATGACCGCCATCACCTCCGTCACCGGCCGCCGCGTCCTCGACAGCAGGGGCAACCCCACCGTCGAAGTGGACGTGGAACTGGCGGACGGATCCATCGGCCGGGCCGCAGTCCCCTCCGGCGCTTCGACCGGCACCCGCGAGGCCGTCGAACTCCGCGACGGCGACCCGGCCCGGTGGCACGGCAAGGGCGTCGACCAAGCGGTACGCCACGTCAACACGGAGCTCGCTGCCGCTGTCATCGGTCGCGAGGCCGAGGACCAGGCCGGCCTCGACGCCGCCCTCGTCGCCACCGACGGCACCCCCACCAAGTCCAGGCTCGGCGCCAACGCGATCCTCGGGATTTCCCTGGCCACCGCCAAGGCCGCGGCCGCCGCCCACCGCCTGCCGCTCTACCGCTACCTCGGCGGCTCCGACGCCCGGCTGCTGCCCGTCCCGATGATGAACATCGTCAACGGGGGCGCGCACGCCGACAATCCCCTGGACTTCCAGGAGTTCATGATCGCTCCGATCGGCGCGGGGAGCTTCGCCGAGGCCGTGCGGATGGGGTCGGAGATCTTCCACACCCTGCGCCGCGACCTCCTCGCCGCCGGGCACTCCACGGGCGTGGGCGACGAGGGCGGCTTCGCACCCGCCCTGCGCACCGCAGAGGAGGCCCTCGACTTCGTGGTGACCGCCGTCGAGCGCACGGGTTACCGGCCGGGCACGGACATCGGCCTGGTCATGGACCCGGCGTCGTCCGAGTTCTTCCGCGACGGCGTCTACGACTACACCGGAGAAGGTGTACGGCGCACACCCGCCGAACACGCCGACTACCTGGTCGAGCTGATCGACGCCTACCCCATCGTGTCGATCGAGGACCCGATGGCCGAGGACGACCTTAAGGGGTGGCAAGACCTGACCGCCCGGGTCGGTGCGCGCTGCCAGCTCACCGGAGACGACGTGTTCTGCACGAACGAGACCATCCTGCGCGAGGGCATCCGCTCCGGCGTCGCCAACTCGGTCCTGGTGAAGGTCAACCAGATCGGCACCCTGACCGAATCCCTGGCCACCGTCAACGCGGCCCACCGGGCGGGCTACACCGTCGTCATGTCGCACCGCTCAGGAGAGACGGAGGACACGACGATCGCGGACCTGGCGGTGGCCACGGGCTGCGGCCAGATCAAGACCGGATCGCTGTCCCGCTCCGACCGCACCGCCAAGTACAACCAACTCATCCGCATCGAGGAGCAGTTGGGCGGCAGCGCCCGGTACGCAGGCGCGGGAGCGCTGCGCCGCTAGACCGGTCCGGCGGATCATCAGCCCTGGGGGGCGGGCTCTGACAGCCTGCCCTCGTCGCCTGGTTCCGAGATGGTCGGTCACGACCGTGACAGGCCTCACGGCACCGTGAACCAGCAGACGTCACCGGAGTCGGGCAACCGGGAATGCGCATCGACCTCTGCTGCGATTCGCGCCAGAGCCCCGGCCTTGTCCGAATGCCACGGCAGGAAGGGGGCCCGTTCCGACTCCGTCAGGGCTCCCGGTCGCGCCCCGGCGTCGTACAGATCGGCGACGATGCGCAGGAGCAGTCGCAGCTGTTCCTCGAACGTGGCGGCCCGGCCGAGCAAACTCCCCACGGCTCCGCTGACGACCGAGAAACCGAGCCAGTCGTCGTGTGCGTACTGGCTGAGATAGTCCAGCTCTCGGCGGTACGCCTCGTCATTCACCACGGCTCGCTTCCCGTCTGTCGATGGGGAATCGTTTCATGTCCAAGCCGTCCACGACGGCCGGCAGGTCACGCTCGATTTCTGGTCGTAGGGCCTGACCTCAAGATCGCTGAGTACGGCGTGCAGGTCCAGGCGGATCCCCTCGTGCGGAACTGCCGGCTGATGCGGCCGTCGGGGGGCGCCGGCTGCATCGGGGTGGCGACGAGGTCCGTGACGGTCGCGTGGAAGCGGGCGTCGAAGACCGCGCCGCCGGGGTCGAGGCGCGCCTTGGCGGTGCGCCGACCGAGCGGATCGCGTGTACTGCCGTGGCCACCGTTCGGGAGCGGCCGCGTCGGTGAGACGGTGCTCCGCGTTCAGGTGAAGGCCCGCGTCCGTCGCTGCCCGCCCAGGAGTTCGCCGACGCGGCGGACGAGCCGCCCCCGGCCGTCGTGCTCGTACAGCGTCCGGCCGACGCGCCGGATCAGGGTTCCGCCGGGCTCGTGGTCGCCGTTGGAGGGATGGTCTGGCACGGTGGTGTGCGCGAGGTTGCCGAGGTCGTCGCAGGCGTACCGCTCGGTCCAGCCGCAGGCGGTCGCCACCTCGCGCAGCGCCTCCATGCAGCAGAAGGGGGCGCCCGCCGAGCGGGTCGACCAGGGCCGGTGCCCGATCTCGCAGCGGTTCGAGGATGTCTCCGACCGTGGTCGACGCCCAGGTGCACGCTCTTGCGAAGA
Source organism: Streptomyces sp. BR123 (assembly GCF_013401435.1). Classification (GTDB taxonomy): domain Bacteria; phylum Actinomycetota; class Actinomycetes; order Streptomycetales; family Streptomycetaceae; genus Streptomyces. The sequence continues at coordinate 6,051 of NZ_JACBGN010000139.1, read as the reverse complement.
GAGCCAGGCCATGGGCCGGGTCGTGTGACCCGGCCCGGAGGTCAAAAGACGAGCTCAGCGGGACGGCGGGCCGAACCCGCCCGGCGCGGCGGGGCCGCTGCCGAACTGCGGGGCGCCGCCGAAGACCGGTGTGCTGCCGCCGAAGCCGACGTGGCCCCCTGCCGGCCCCCACGGACCCGGACCGGCTGCATACGGGGCGGGCGCGGGGCCGAGCCGCGGCGCGAGGTAGTGGGAGACGACGGCGTGCAGCTGCACCAGCCACTCCTGGAGGCGGGCGGCGCGCCGGTTGTGGATCTGGCACGAGTACGCGTTGCCGTCGTGCAGCCGAACCGTCACGACGAGGTGGCTGCCGCGGTGGCCCGGACCGTAGGTGATCCCGGCGAGCTCGTCCCACTCGAAGTCCGCCTCCACGCCCTCCACTTCGAAGACGACGCCCGAACGGTCGGCGACCACGCTGTTCCTGCGGTCGGCGATCACGACCTCCGGCGCGCCCTGCGCCGGTACGGGAACCGCCCCCGGGACGGCTGGCGCCGCGGCCGGAAGCGGCGGCGTGCCGTGGGGGAGAGGCGGCGCCAGATGCGGCGGGTAGGGCGTCGACGGCATGGCGGGCGCCGAGGGTGCGGCGGGCGCCGAGGGCGCGTGGGACGCGGGAGCTGCCTGCGGCGGCCGTGGCACCTGCAGGGCCGCCGGGGGCGTCGCGGGCGCGCTGACCGTCGGCGTCCAGCCGGCGGCGGTGTCCTGCCGCGGCACCCCGCCGTCGGTGGTGAGCAGGTCCAGCAGCGCCGAAGGCGTCGGGCGCTCGGCCGGATCCTTCGCCAGACAGGCCGCGACCACCGGACGCAGCCCCTCCGGCACCGCGTCGAGGTTCGGCGGCTCGTGGACCGAGCGGTACATCAGGCCCATCGGGGTCCCCCCGCCCCACGCGCTGCCGCCGGCCGAGGCGACCAGCACCGCGCCGAGCGCGAACACGTCGGCGGCGCCCGTGACGTCGTTGCCCAGCGCCTGCTCGGGCGCCAGGTAGCCGGGCGTCCCGAAGGCGGTGCCGGTCGCGGTCATCCGGGTGGACTCCAGGGCACGCGCGATGCCGAAGTCGAGGACGCGCGGCCCGTCGTCGGCCATCACGATATTGCCCGGCTTGAGGTCGCGGTGGACCAGGCCGCAGCCGTGGATCGCCTCCAACGCCTCGGCGAGCGCCGCCGCGAGGGTACGCAGCCCCGCCTCGTCCATCGGCCCGCCCGCGGCGAGCCGGGCGGCCAGCGTGGGCCCGGCGACGTACGCGGTCGCCAGCCACGGCGGATCGCCGTCGACGTCGGCGTCCACCACCTGTGCCGTGTGGAAGCCGCCGACCCGGCGGGCCGCGGCCACCTCTGCCCGGAAACGCTCCCGGAACGCGGGGTCCGCGGCGAGCTCCGGCCGGGCCACCTTCACGGCCACCGCCCGGCCTCCGCGGGAACGTGCCAGGTAGACCGTCCCCATGCCGCCCTCGCCGAGCTTGCGCTCGACGCCGTACCCCCCGATCCGTTCCATGCGCCCAGTATGGCGGCTGCGGCCGGGTGGCCCGCCACCAGGGGCGGTGCCCCCGGACCCGCACGGGGCGTGCGGAACAGGGGTCGGTCTCCGTCAGTGGACCAGCCGGACACCGGACCAGCCGGACACCGGACCAGCCGGACACCGGACCAGCCGGACACCCGGTCCTCCCCCTCGGCGCCGTCGGCCAAGACCAGCGGGCACGGGGTCAACGAGCCGGAACCCGTGCGGACCCCCCCGCACCGGCCGCCGCCGCCGCCGCCGACGCCACCGTCGCCACCGCCGCCCCGTGGGGCTTGATCCTTCCGTCTGCGAGGAGCCGAGCGACGACCGCGCGTCGGCCGAACTCCGGATGCACGTCGGTAACCGGCCGCCGGGTGGGGAGGGTCGCGCTGCTCCCGCCGACGATCACGTTCTACGGTTCCGCTCGGGGCGCGGGGGTGAGCGGGGCGCCGTTCAGCGCGGTCTGGTGGGGAACGGCCCACCACAGCCCCCCGTCCGGCGTGAGGTAGGGCACCTTTCCTTCCACTTCCCTGCCCTGGTCGAGCGCGTCGGCCACGGCGGTCAGATACACGGCCAGTGAGGGCCAGCCGGCGTCGAAGCAGCCGACGTCGTCGTGTGCCGCATTGCCCAGGCGGCCTTGGCCGGGTCCCTCGCGCATGTCGATGACCTGGGAGTCGCCGTGGCTCTGCGCCCAGGGGATCCACTGCGGGTGCCACCAGGGCTCCTGGCCGTCGTCGGGTTCGGCGAAGTCGGGGTCGTCTTCGGCGAACTCGACGCACATCTGCCAGTGGCCAAGGATCCCTGCGACGGACATGGGCGGCTCGTCGGGGAGCAGCCTGGCCCACTCGGCGATCCCGTTGTGGCAGGACAGCGACTCCAACAGGTCCGCGGGAAAGCGGATCCCCATCGTCTCCTGCGCTGCCTCGACCTCGGCGGGGTCGGCCGGTGGCGCGAGCAGCGCGTACGAAGCGGGGGCGTGCCGCCGCATCCACGAGTCGATCCTGGCCCAGGAGCGGGCCACCGGCTGTGGGGCCGGGAAGGTGAGCACTCTGCGCAGGAGGTGCAGGCTCCACAGCCAGTGGGGGTACGTGTCGGTCTCCGCCCACAGTCTCCTCAACTCGGACGGCTCCGCCTCGACCCGGTCCAGGGCGCGGACGGCCAAGCCCCGCAGGTCCGCGGGAAGCACGGGGACGGGCAGGTCCGGCCCCTCCGGGCCGGTGACGGGCCGTCCGCCGGGGCACTGGGCGGCGACGAGGGCTGCCCCGGCCACCGCCGCGACCGCCAGGTGCCGGTCGAGGGGGTCCTCGGCGTCGAGGACGCGCGCGAGCGCATCGCGTACGAGGCCGGGCCGGTCGCCCTCGGCGGCCTCGTCGAGGGAGGCGCAGAAGTCGGCGGCAGTCTCGTTGTCGAAGGGGCCGACGTCCCAGGTGCCCATGAGTCTCCTTGAGGTGGGGGTCCTCCGGGAGGGTGCCAGGCGGCACTGACAGCGGCGGCCCGGTCGTCGTACCCCGAGGCTGCAGCCGGCCCCCACGAACGGACAGACGCGCGGGCGGTGCATCGGGGCCGGCTCCGGACCCGGGTCGCGGGACGTGTGCGCTCCGCTCCCCGCGGATGCCGCCTGGCCACCTGCCTACCGGCCCTTGGCCCGCCCGTACCGGGCGATGGCGCCGGGCGATGGCTGCCCGCGGCCGCTCCCGCCAAACGGCGGTCCCCGGAGGCCGGCTGACCGCCCCGCGCGCCCGTCGGACCGAACCGGCGGCCGGCTCGCGGCAACCGTCCGCAGGAGCAGGTGACGCATCACCGCGCCGCGGGTCACCCCTGCGCCAGGCCGACACGGAGTGAAAGGGTGCGCCTCAGACGTGGCGTCGTGCCGTCGCGACGAAGGCGTCGATCAGCTCGCGCGTGACGTCACGCCGGGGCAGCAGGCCGTCGCGGTCGGCGGGCCGGTCCAGCGGTGCCGACCTCCGTGAACGCCGCTCCGCCGCAGCCAGTACCTCGGCTTCATCCGTGACCAGGCGGAGCCGGAACAGCGCGTTCTGGGCGGCCGAGCGCAGCTCGAAGGTACGTGCCCGCAAGGCCGCTTCGTCCTCCGCGTCGCGCCCCTCGTGGATGCAGAACCAGTGGTGCAGCATCGCCTGGCGGAATTCCACGAGCAGCCCGGCGTACGAGCCGTAGACGTCCAGCCGGTCCTGTCGCAGCCGTTCCGCCCGGGCACCGTCTTCCGTCCGCCGCGCGGAGCGCTGCTGGAACGCGTGGGTCATGGCCGAGCCCAGCAACGTGCCGAGGACCGCGATCAGGCTGGTGAGTATGGCGTTCATGTCCCCATGCAACCAGGCGCGGACACGAGCAGCACGGACGGGAAACCGGTGATCGCTTTGCATTCGCCTTCGTGGAGACGCGAGCCGGTGGGGACGAGGGACGACCATGGGGGAACGTGGTCCTCAAAGCCGTCGCCCCTGGCACCGGATCCGCCGAGGTCGGCTACCGGACCGCGGCACACGCGCGCGGCCGGGGAGTGGCGCCGCGCCCGCAGCCAGGACTAACCGACCGGCAAGTTCCTATGCGCCCCCACTCCCTGATCGCACGTCCGGCTGGGCCCGTTCGCGAGCCAAGTGCCGCACGGGTTGGGTGAGTCGTGATGCTCATGGAGACCCCGGCGCGTGTCCGCCGGTGCGCGCCGGTGACGTAGGCGGCGCCGCGCTGTTCACGCGGTCTGTGCGCTCGCCTGTTCGTGGGATTGGGCGTTGGGGGTCTGGCTACCGCAACCGTTCGGGCGCTTACTGGTGGTACCGACCGGGGCCGCCCATCTCCTGTCAGGGACGGCAGTACGTGATGTCCGCATCCGTCACCGCCGACAGCGGCCGCCGGAACCGGGGGACAAGTGGCGGCCGTGACCATCCACGACTCCCTTCTGGAGGGCCACGTCCATGCCTGCCACCATAACCTTGGTCGCCACGTCACCCAATCCATCGGTCTACGGCCAGCCGGTGAAGCTGAAGGCGATCATCATCCCGCTCGGGCTCGGAACACCGACGGGCACCGTCACTTTCAGTGTCGCTGGTGGACCCACCGTCACGGCGCCCGTCGTGAGCGGCACAGCCACCGCGACGGTCGACGACCTGTCGGTGGGAACCCACCCAATCACGGCTGTGTACAGCGGTGACGCCAGCTTCACCTCCTCGACCGGCACCACCGTCCAGGTCGTGATCCAGGCAGCCACCCGGACCACGGTGACCTCCTCTCCGGATCCGTCGGCCTACGGCCAGCCAGTGACGATCACTGCAAAGGTGACACCGCGCGTGCCCGGCGAAGGTACGCCGACGGGCATCGTCACCTTTGTCATCAGTGGGGGACCGACCCTCACGGCCCCGCTGGTGAACGGTACGGCCACGGTCACCGTGGCTTTGCTGAGCGTCGGCCCGCACCCCATCACCGCGATCTACGGCGGAGACGCCAACTTCCTCCCGTCCTTGGGGACGGACCAGCACACGGTGAAGAGCAAGGCCCTCAGCACGACGACGGTGATTTCCGCACCGGATCCGTCGGTGCCCGGCGAGCAGGTGACGTTCACCGCCACGGTGGCGCCGGTGCCACCGGGCGTGGGCACAGCCACCGGAACCGTGACCTTCACCTTCGGTGACGGGTCGGCACCGGTCACCGTTGCCCTGGTGGGGGGCGTGGCCACGGTCAACCACACCTACGCCGACGCCGTCGGCAGCCCGTACACGGTGGTGGCCGGCTACAGCGGGAGCGCCGACCTCAAGCCATCCATCGGCACGGACACCCACACCGTCGTCGCCGCGGCGACGACCACACAGGTGACGTCTTCGCCCGATCCGTCGGTGGTGGGTGAGCCGGTGACGTTCACCGCGACGGTGGCCCCCGTGGCGCCGGGTGCCGGCACCCCGACCGGGACCGTCACCTTCACCTTCGGTGACGGGTCGGCGCCCGAGACGGTGGCGCTGATCGGTGGCGTGGCCACGGCCACCCACGCCTACGCCACCAGCAGCGGCAGCCCGTTCACGGTGACGGCCACCTACAGCGGCGGGGTGAGTTTCGCTGCTTCCTCCGGGTCGGACACGCAGACGGTGACCGTTGCGGCGACGAGCACGCAGGTGACGTCTTCGCCCGATCCGTCGGTGGTGGGTGAGCCGGTGGTGTTCACCGCGACGGTGGCCCCCGTGGCGCCGGGTGCGGGCAGCCCGACCGGGACTGTCACCTTCACGTTTGGTGATGGGAGCCCGGCGGAGACGGTGGCGCTGATCGGTGGGGTGGCCACGGCCACGCACGCTTACGCCACGAGCAGCGGCAGCCCGTTCACGGTGACGGCCGTCTACAGCGGGGACAGTGATTTCGCGGGCTCGTCTGGGTCGGATACGCAGACGGTGACCGTTGCGGCGACGAGCACGCAGGTGACGTCTTCGCCTGATCCGTCGGTGGTGGGTGAGCCGGTGGTGTTCACCGCGACGGTGGCTCCGGTGGTGCCGGGTGCGGGCAGCCCGACCGGGACCGTGACCTTCA
>NZ_JACBGN010000138.1 GCF_013401435.1 Streptomyces sp. BR123 | reverse complement strand
CCACAGCCCCCGCCTTCGCCCCCGCCCCCACGATGGAAGCCGGCCCTGCAAAGGGAGCTGACCCGGTCTCGGGACCCGGCCCTGCAAAGGGAGCTGATCCGGCCTCGGGAGGCGGCCCCGCGGCGGCGGACGCCTGCGCCCCGGCCCGCCCGGCCGCCGGTGCCCGAACCCCCGCACCGGCCCGGGCGTTCGCCTGGAGCCACAATGACGCACTGGTGGCCGTCGGGGCCGCGGCCGTCGACCTCACCGGCTACACGCTCGGGGCCATGGCCGAAGGCCGGACCCTGACCGTGCCCGCGCTGGCCCTGCTGGTGGCGGCCGGGCTCTGCCTGGTGATCCGGCGCCGCCACCCGCTCGGGGCGCTGGCGGCCGTCCTCGCCCTCGGCGTGCTGCTGAATCTGGCGACACCGCCGGTCCCGCACTTCGGCGCGGCCCTCGCCGTCGCCCTCTACTCGGTGGCCCGGTTCGGCAGCGGGCGCGTCGCGGCCGCGGCGGCCGCCGCGACCGTACCCCTGTCCCTGCTCGGCCACTCCGTCGACGGCAGCGGTCCGGACTCCTGGCTGTGGGGCCTGCTCGGCAACACGGTCGCCGCCGTCCTCTGCGCCGGCACGGGCGCGGCCGTGCGCCGCCGGGCCCGGGAGGCCGAGGCCCACCGCACCCTCCTCGCCGACCGCGCCGTCGCCGAGGAACGCCGCCGGATCGCCCGCGAGCTGCACGACATCGTGGCCCACCACATCACGACCATGCAGCTGATGGCCGGCGGCGCCCGCGCCAACCTGACACACGACCCCGGCGCGGCCCGCGAGGCCCTGATCACGCTGGAGGGCTCCGGCCGCATCGCACTGCGCGAAATGCGGCAGCTGCTCGACGTACTGCGGGCCGGTGACGAGCCGGACCGGGAGGGGACGCCACCGGAGCCGCAGCCCGGGGCCGCGGACCTCGACCGGCTCGTCACGGAGTCCCGACTCGGCGGAACACAGACCGAGTTCACCGTGGACGGGCCGGTACGCGCTCTGCCGCCGAGCGTGGGCCTGACGGTGTTCCGCATCGTCCAGGAGGCCCTGACGAACGCCCGCAGGCACGCCGGGCAGGCGCGGACCCGCGTACGGCTGACCTACCGCCCGGCCGAGGTGCGCGTCGAGGTCACCAACGACCGGGCGGAGCAGGCGTCCGCGGCGGCGCCGGCGTCCGGGTACGGTCTGATCGGCATGCGCGAACGCGTCGCCCTGCAGGGCGGAACCCTGGAGGCGGGAGCCGTCCACGGAGGCGGCTTCCGGGTGGCGGCCCGCATCCCCGCCGATGCGGCGGGAGACCGGGGGCGTGCCGGGGGAGAAGAGGAGGTGGGGCACCGGTGATCCGTGTGCTGATCGCGGACGACCAGCCGCTGGTCCGGCGCGGCCTGGCCCTGATCCTGGCCCCGGAGCCGGACGTCGAGGTGGTGGGCGAGGCCGGCGACGGCGCCGAGGCCGTCGCCCTCGCCCGGAGGCTGCGGCCCGACGTGGTCGTCATGGACATCCGGATGCCGGTCCTCGACGGGGTCGGCGCCACCGGGGAACTCGCCCGTACCCTCCCCGAAACCCGGGTGCTGGCCCTGAGCACCTTCGACATGGACGAGTTCGTCGTCGCCGCCCTGCGCGCCGGCGCCCACGGTTTCCTCCCGAAGGACGTCTCCCCCGAGGAGCTGACCGCGGCCGTGCGCACCGTACACGCCGGGGAGGCGGCGGTGGCGCCGCGGCTGCTGACCCGGCTCATCGCGGCGTACGTCCGCGCCCCGGACCGGCTGCGCGGCCCGGGGGTGGCCGCGGCCCCCGCTGCAGCCGCCGAACTCACCCCCCGCGAGCAGGAGATATGGCGGCTGCTCGCCACCGGCCTGGACAACGCGGGGATCGCCCGGGAGCTGGACATCAGCGTCTCGACGGTGAAGAACCACATCACGGGCGTCTTCACCAAGCTCGGCGTCCGCGACCGGGCCCAGGCCGTGATCGCGGCCTACGAATCCGGTCTCGTGGTGGCCGCCCGGGAGAACGCGCGCTGACCGGCCGGATCCGGGCCGGTCCGCCCGTGCGCCCGGGGCCGGCCCGTGGCACAGTGCCAGGACCATGACCGCCGTGCGCGATCCGCACCCTGCGCACTGCCCCGTGTGCGTACAGGTGCCGCAACGCATCTCCTGGTGCCGGCGCCCCGGCAGGCCGGTCCTGCTCTTCAGCACGTGCGGCCACCACCACACCACCCCGGCACCCCCGGCCCCGGCATCACCCCATCCCGGTCCGGCGGCGGCACCGGTCCGTGTGAGGGCGCACCGCTCCACGGGCACGCGGATGCGAGGGGACGGGCTGGGGGAGCATGGCCGGGCATGCTCGAAACTGCTTGATTATCGGCCAGTTCGAGCAGCTTTCTTCACGTGATCTCCGTGGATCGCTATGTTGCCAGGCGCATGCCAAATCGGTGTGTCCGTGACACGGACCGCACGAGGAGCTGCCCATGACACTGTTCGGCATCCGCACGCGCCCGCGTAGGCGGCGGCGCGGCCTCCTGGCCGCGCCGGCCGCCGGGGGCCTGGCCATGGCGGGCCTGGCAGCCGCCGGGCCGCTGATCCTTCCCGCCTCCGCGGCCCCCGGCCCTTCCGCGGCCCCTGCCCCGGCCACGGCGGGCGACGTGACCGGGTTCTCCCGGTCGGGGAACACCTTCACCGTCACCGCGTCCAGCGGGGCCCGGGCCCGCGTGGTCATCGCCCGCGCCGACATCTTCCGGCTCTGGCTCTCGCCCGACGGTTCCTTCGCCCACGACCCGGCCGGCTCCGACCTGGCCGTCACCACCGACTTCGGCCCCGTCGGCGCCGACTGGACCGACGCGGGCTCCCACTACCGGATCACCACCCGCTCCCTCAGCATCCGCGTCAACAAGTCGCCCCTCACGTTCTCCGTCTACCGCGCCGACGACACCACCCTCGTCTGGGAGGAGAGCCGGCCCACCGCATGGACCGGCAACCGCACCACCCAGTACCTGACCCGCGGCGCGGACGAGCAGTTCTACGGCACCGGTCTCCGCCTCGGGGAATGGGCCCTGCGCGGCAAGACCGTCCCGGTCGCCGTCGACAACACCTGGCGCGAGAACGGCAACGCCAGTCCGGCCCCCTTCTACATGTCCACCAACGGCTACGGCGTGATGCGCAACACGTGGGCGCCCGGCTCGTACGGCTTCAACGCCCCCACCACCCTCACCCACGACGAGAAGCGGTTCGACGCCTGGTACTTCACCGGCGACTCCCCCAAATCCGTGCTCGACGCCTATACCGACGTGAGCGGCAAGCCGTTCCTGGCCCCGCTGTGGGGCCTTGAACTCGGCAACGCCGACTGTTTCAACGCCTCCAACCCCGACTACCAGGGCGACCACGGCCGACCCCGCCACCAGACCACCCCCGACGTGGTCGGGTACGCGGACGACGCCCGGGCCGCCGACATGCCCTCCGGCTGGTTCCTGCCCAACGACGGCTACGGCTGCGGCTACACCGCACCCCTGAAACGGACCGTCGACGCCCTGCAGGCCAGGGGCTTCCGGACCGGCCTGTGGACCTCCACCGGGCTCGCGGACATCGCCGAGGAGGTCGGCTCTGCCGGCTCCCGGGCCGTGAAGACCGACGTGGCCTGGATCGGCGGCGGCTACAAGCAGGCCTTCGCCGGAGTGCAGCAGGCCGTCGACGGCATCGAGGGGAACTCCGACGCCCGCCGGTTCGTCTGGACGGTCGACGGCTGGTCCGGCACCCAGCGCAACGCCGTCGTGTGGACCGGAGACACCCACGGCACCTGGGACGACATGCGCTGGCACGTCCCCGCCATCGCCGGGGCCGGCCTCTCCGGCCTCAACTACGCCGCCGGCGACGTCGACGGCATCTTCGGCGGCAGCCCGCAGACGTACACCCGGGACCTCCAGTGGAAGGCCTTCACCCCGGCCTTCATGACCATGTCCGGCTGGGGCGCCGCCAACCCGTCCGCCGGCTACCACGACAAGCAGCCCTGGCGGTTCGCCGAGCCCTACCGGTCGATCAACCGCAAGTACCTCCAGCTGAAGATGCGCCTGATGCCGTACCTGTACACGATGAGCCGCACCGCCCACGAGACCGGCGTGCCCAGCACCCGCGCCATGGTCCTCGAATACCCCGAGGACCCGGTGGCCCGCGGCAACCTCACCAGCGGCCAGTTCATGGCCGGCGACTCCTTCCTCGTCGCACCGGTCGTCTCCGACACGACCGTCCGCGACGGCATCCACCTGCCCGCCGGGACGTGGACGGACTACTGGACGGGGAAGACGTACGCCGGGCCCGGCCTCTTGAACGGCTACCGGGCGCCCCTCGACACACTGCCGCTGTTCGTCAAGGGCGGCGCGATCGTGCCGATGTGGCCGCAGATGAACCACACGGGCGAGAAGCCCGTCTCCGTGCTCACCTACGACATCCACCCGCGCGGAGCGTCCTCGTTCAGCCTGTACGAGGACGACGGGCTCACCCGCGCCCACCTGTCCGGAGCGTACGCCCGCCAGCAGGTCGACGTCACCGCCCCGGCCGCCGGATCCGGCACGGTCACCGTCTCCGTGGGCGCCCCCGTCGGCGACTACGCAGGCAAGCCCGCTGCCCGCGGCTACGCGTTCACCCTCCATGTGGCGTCCGCGCCCGGCCGGGTCGCCGTCGACGGCTCCGCCCTGGCCCGCCTGACCTCCAAGGCCGCCTATGACGCGGCCGTGACCGGCTGGTTCTTCGACCCCGCGGACCGCGGCGGCATCCTGTGGGTGAAGTCCGGTACGGCCTCGGGCGCGTTCACCGTCACCGCCGAAGGCACCAGCGTCCCGGCCGCCGACCCGGTCCCGGCCGGTTCCGCCCCGCCGCCCACGCCCTGACCCGGACACCCGGCCCGGCTGCCCGGCGCGCCCCGGTCCCCGCGGTCCGGCTCAGGCCTCCCCGAGTACGGCCCGGCACTCCCGCAGTGCCGGGCCGCTCAGCAGCCCCTGCCAGCGGGCGAACAGGCCGCGCAGGTCCGGTCCGTACGTCGCCCGGAACACGGGGTCGGTCCGGGCGAGGTCCAGCTCGTTCGCGGCCGTCAGCTCCGCGAAGTCCCGCCGGGCCTGCAGGTCCGGGGTGTGGAGGCGGCCGGTGAACCGGTCCCGGAAGGCAGGCTCTCCAGCGGCGAGCGAGGGGTACGAGGCCGAGCGGTCGCAGCAGGCGTACAAGTAGGCGGTCTCCTCGGCGCCGGTCCCGATGACCGCGGCGAGTTCGGCCCGCCGGGTGACCGGGAGCAGGGCGGTGGCGAAGCCGTCCGTGCCGTAGAACGCGTGGCACAGGCCGGCGAGCCGCAGCTCGGGCCGTGCGCCCCAGGACTCCAGCAGCGCCTCGACGCGGGTGAGGTGTGCGAGGAGCGTCCCGCCGGGATGCGGGATCCGCTCGGCGCCGAGCTCGCGCAGCAGCGCGAGCGCATCCGGTCTGGTCAAGGCTCGGCTTCCGTTCTCCTGAGCGGGTCGGCACCCGTCACCGCCCACCCCCGCGTCCGGACGACGGCGCGGGCGGGGACGGGTTGCCGCCCTGGGACCCGCCACGATCGTCATCCACCCTCATACCCAAGTCAATCCTCTGATTCACTGTCAACCTCCAAGCGATAGCTTGGATCCATGACTCTCGACGACCTCCGTGTCTTCGTGGCCGTCTGCCGGGCCGGCAGCCTCAGCGCCGTCGCCCGCGACCTCGGCTGCACCCAGTCCGCCGTCAGCCAGCACGTCCGCCGCCTGGAGAAGCAGATCGGCACGGCCCTGCTCGCCCGCCACGCCCGCGGCGCCCTCCCCACCGAGGCCGGCCGGATCCTCCAGGCGGCCGCCGCCGACGGCATCGCCGGCCTCGACGGGGCGCTGCGCCGCCTGGACGACCTCGTACGCGGGGACACCGGATCGGTCCGCATCACCACGGGGGCGACGACCGTCCGCCACTTCATGTCCGAGGCGGTCGTCGGCTTCCGCCGCCGCCACCCGGAGGTGAGCCTGGAATTCCAGACCGAGAACTCAAGCCGCAGCTGCTTCGACGCCCTCGCCGCCGACGACCTGGACCTCGCCTGGGTCACCATCGGCAAGCCGGTGCGCGGCATCGAGCAGCGCCCCGTCATGGATCTGCCCTGGGTCCTCGCGACCGCCGCCGAGGACCCCCTCGCCTCCCGGTCCCGCATCGACACCGCCGATCTGGCCGGCATCCGCCACATCCGGCTCCCGGAGAACTCCACCTCCCGCGCCCACCTCGACACCGCCCTCACCGAAGCCGGCATCACCATCCGCTCCGACACCGGCGTGGCCGACTGGGACACCGCCCTACTGCTGGCCGAACTGGGGCTGGGCCACGCCGTGGTGCCCGCCCTGCCCGGCTGGCAGGTGCCCGGCTCCGGCGGGCCGCTGCGGCTCGTCCCGGTCCCCGCCCTGCCGCCCCTCCCGGTCGGCTGGGCGGTCCGCCGCTGGTCCGCCCTGTCCCCGCTGGCCCGGGTGTTCGCCGACGACGTCGCCCGCAGCTGCCGGGCGCGCGCCGCGCGGCAGCAGTGACGCGGGCAGCAGCCCGACGCCGGCCAGGGCCGCCAGTGCGAGGAGTGCCGCCGACGAGACCCCCGCGCCCGCGGCGACGGCGATCCCGAACGCGGGCCCCACGTTCATCGCGGTCTGCTTGAGGCCCCCGACGACCCCCGCGTACCCGGGCGGGGCGTCCCCGACGACGGTCCCGGTGGCGGTCACCATGACGGCGGCGAAACCGGCGCCGAGCACCGCGAACGCCGCCGTGACCGCGGGCCCGGACCACAGGCAGAGCCCGGCGACACCGGCGGCGACCAGGGCCGTGCCCGCGAGCGCGGTCCGCCTCGGCCCCCACCGCCGCAGCAGCGATCCGGCCGCCGGCGCACCGGCGACCATGCACGCGGTGAGCGGCAGCACGAGCAGGCCGGTGGCCAGCGGGTCCAGCCCACGCCGCTCCTGGAGCAGGAAGGTGGCCGTGAACAGCGCCCCGAACATACCCGCGGAGACGCACAGCAGCAGCGCCATCGACGCGGTGACCGACACCGACCGCGCCACGGCGGGCGGCACCAGCGGCTCCGCGGCCCGCCGTTCACGGCGCACGAACAGCACGCCGATCCCGGCGGCCCCGCAGAGCCCGAGCAGCGTCGGCGCGGACAGCCACCCGTGCTCCGGTACGCCGGCCAGCGCGTGCACGAGGACCCCGAGGGCGGCGGCGAGCAGCGCCGCGCCCACCGGCTGCGGCCCGCCGGGAGCGGTCCGCTGCGGCGCGGGTGCCCGTACGGCGAGCACCAGGACGGCGATCACCACGGCCACCGGCACGTTCAGCCAGAACACCGACCGCCAGCCCGCCTGCGCGACCAGCAGCCCCCCGAGCAGCGGTCCGGCGGCCGCGGCCACCCCGATCGCCCCGGTGCGGACGGCCACCGGCCCGGCGAGCCGCTCGGCAGGGTACGCCAGCCGCAGCAGGGCCAGCGTCGCCGGCTGGAGCAGCGCCCCGAACAGGCCCTGCACGGCCCGCAGGGCGATCACCCAGCCGGCCCCGGGCGCCGCCGCGATGCCCGCCGAGGCCGCGGCGAAGCCCAGGACGCCGACCAGCAGCAGCCGGGCGTGCCCGTACCGGTCGCCGAGACGGCCGGCGATGACGAGGAACGCGGCCACGGCGAGCAGATAGGCGGTACTGGTCCACTGCACCTGCGCCACGCTCGCCCCGAGGTCGCGGCGCAGCGCAGGCTGCGCCACGCTCAGTACCGTTCCGTCGAGGGCGACGAGCATCGCGCCGGCGACGCTGACCACCAGCGCGATCCGCTGCCTCATGACGCGGCCGCGCCGAGATGGGCGTCGAGGGCCGCGTCGACGAGGCGCCCGACGTACTCCTCCCCGTCGGTGCCGAGGACCAGCGGCAGGCTGCCGAAGGCCCACAGCTGGGCCACCCCGTGCAGGTTGGCCCACAGTGCGGCCGCCGTGACCTCGGCGTCCGTCGTGACACCGCACCGTGAGACCAGCGAGACGAGCAGCTCGAACAGCGGCAGCGTCGACGCGCGCAGCTGCGGCTGCCCGGTGTCCTCCCGGCCCGTGCTGTCCAGCAGGTCGTGGCGGAACATCAGCTCGAACATGCCGCGCCGCTCCAGCGCGTGGCCGACGTACACCCCCGCGATGGCACGGAGCCGGGCCCGCGGCGCTGCCGTGCCGGCGATCGCGGCTCCGACCCGGGCCGCGAGGTCTTCGAAGCCGCGCCGGGCGATCGCCGACAGCAGGGCGTGGTGGGTGGGGAAGTAGCGGCGGGGCGCGCCGTGGGACACGCCGGCCCGGCGGGCGATCTCGCGCAGCCCGACGGCGGCGGTGCCCTCGGTCAGCACGAGGTCGACGCCCACGTCGATCAGCCGCTCCCGAAGCGGTTTCTCCTGGTCCATGGCACCTGTCTATCCGATTCGGTAGACAGTGTCTACTCGATGGTGCCGACGATGGTGCTCCGGCGGGCCGCGGCCGGGCCGAAAGGGCTCGTGGAGGGGATGATGGAGTCACCGGGTCCGTCGGCGACGCAGAGCAGGAGGTGTAGCGGCCATGGCTGAGCACGACGGCGGTCCATCGGCGCGGAAGCTGGAGGAAGGCAGGCTGCTCAAGGAGCTGGAGGCCATCCACCGCACCCGCCACGAGACCCTGCTGCACGGGTCGGACGACGCGCTGGTCACCCATACGCAGCGGATGAACGAGCTGGAGCACGAGTACGTGCGCCGCCACCCCCACCGCGCCCAGACGGCAGGGCGCACCCGCACGGGCGCCCGTGCCCGCACGAGCGCGGAGCAGGAGAAGCCCGACGGCACCTGACCAGGTCGTACGCCCGAGCCCGAGCGCCCCGGTCCCCCGGGCCGACCGAGCGGCCCGGCCCGCCCGGAGCGTCCGGCCCGCTCGGCCTGCCCGGTCCGCCCGGTCCGCCCGGTCCGCCCGGTCCGCCCGGACCGTTCGGCCGGCCCGGACGGTCACCTCGACCGGTCACCCCGCTCCGTTCGGCCGGCGCGGTCCGCCCGGCCCCTTCGGCCCGGTCGGTCGGACCGGTCAGTCGGCCCGGTCCGGTCGGGCCGCTCGGTCAGGCCGGGCCCGACCGCCCCCGAGTACCGCCGGCGGGGCCGCCGGGGCCGGGCCCAGCGTCGTCGTCCCCGGGGCCGCACGGTGTCCCAGGCCCGTCCGGTACGCGTCCAGCGCGGCCTCGGTGCGGCCGGTGCGCCGCAGCAGGTCGCCCAGCAGCCGGCACAGGTCCGCCAGGTCCCCGCTCGCCCCGCTCCGCTCCAGCAGGGCCAGCGCCTGCACGTAGTGCTGCTCGGCGCACTCCGTCTCCCCGCGCTCCTCCGCCATCAGGCCGAGCAGCCGGTGCGCCCCGCCCGCGTGCACCGCCCCGTGGCTGTCGCCCAGCTCCAGCAGGCCGGCGAGCAGCTCCGCCGCCTCCTCGCCGCGGCCCAGCCGGCGCAGCACATCCGCGAGCTCCACCTCCACCTGCGCCGTGTACAGGGCCGCCCGCCGGGCCGCCAGCATGTCCCGGGCCGTGCGCAACTCGGCCTCCGCCGACGCCAGGTCGCCGTTCTGCGCCTGCACGTAGCCCCGCATCCAGTGGCAGTGCGCCAGGTCCGTGCGCAGCCGCAGCTGCCGGTAGATCGCCTGCGCCTTGGCGAGGGAGGCGTCGGCGTCCGCCGTGCGGCCCGCCGCCAGGAACGTCCGCGCCACCTGCCGGTGCATCCCCGCCAGCAGGGCCGGGTCGTCGACCCGCGGGGCCAGGGCGAGGGCGATCTCGGCGGCGCGGGCCGCCCGGGCATGGGCGCCCATGTCGATGTACGGGCCGATGACCGCCGCGTACAGCAGCACCAGCGCCTCGGGGTCGGCCAGCCCGCTCGCGTCCAGCTCGTCGATCGCCGATTCCAGCAGGTAGCAGGCGTAGCGCAGCTCCCCGGCGAGCAGGTGGGCGACGGCCCGCCCGCGGACCGCGCGGGCCCGCCGGGGCAGGGGCTCGCCGGCCAGCAGCCGCTCGGCGGCCTCGAAGTGCCCCGTTGCCGCGCCCAGTTCGCCTGACTCCAGGGCGCAGTCGCCCAGCCCGAGCAGAGCCTCCGCCTGCTCGGCGGCGAGGCCGAGCCGTTCGGCGTCCGCCAGCAGCTGCCCGTAGCGGGCCGCGGCCTCGACGGCGTCGCCGGTCGCCAGCGTCCGCTGGGCGTCGGTGAGGGCGAGCCGCAGTTCGGTGGCCAGACGGGCGGGGCGGCCGGTGGCGAGCTCCTCGTACGAGGTCCCGAGCCGCTCGGCGAGGAAGCGCAGCGCTGCCTCCGAGGGCCTGACCTTGCCCGCCTCCAGGGTGGAGATGTAGGCGGCGGTGTACGAGGGCTCCGCCAACGCCCGCTGTGTCAGCCCGCGTTCGGCTCGCATCCGGGCAACCCTGCGACCGATCTCGGCCGGTTCGTCCATGAAGACCCCCTGCTCGTTCCAACTCCCCAGTATTCAGGGGCGGCAGGCCATTGCACACGTCCCCGGGCCGCCCCTAGTTTAAGCAGCCGCTTCACTGTGCTTACTCGACTGCTTAACCGCCTTTCCCGGGGGAGGACTTCATGGAACGAGCCGTCCGGACGGCCCTGCGCGGCGCCGTCTGCGCGGTCGGCGCGACCGTGCTGCTGATGGCCGTGGGCCCGGCCGGAGCGACCGCCGCGCCCACACCGCCGTCCTCGACCGCCTCCGGCCCCCGGGTGGAGGTGCCGGGGCCGGAGGACGGCACCGTCGCGGGATCCGGCCATGTCCGGGTGTCCGCCGCCGGCCGGGCCGCCGACGGCGCCCGACTCTCCGAGGCGGACCGGGCCGCCGACGGCCGGGTCACCAAGATCGTCGACGGCGGCCCCGCCGCGGACCGCCTCGACATCGTCGTCGTCGGCGACGGCTACACCGCAGCCGAGCTGGACCGCTTCCACGCCGACGCCCGGGCCAAATGGGCCGAGATCGCCGCCGTCGAGCCGTACACCACCTACCGCAACCTCTTCAACGTCTGGACCGTCGACGCCGTCTCCCACGACTCCGGCGTCACCGGCGATCCCACGCCCGCCACCGTCCGCGACACCGCCCTCGGCTCGTACTTCTGGTGCGAGGACATCGAGCGTCTGCTGTGCATCGACCAGCCGAAGGTGGACGCGTACGTGGCGCAGGCACCCGACGCCGACCTCGTCCTCGTCCTGGCCAACAGCGCCAAGTACGGCGGCGCCGGCTACAACGAGCGCAGCGCCACCCTCGGCTACGAGGGCATCTCCACCGCCTCCGCCGGCCACGCCAAGTCCGGACAGGTCGCCATCCACGAGACCGGCCACTCCCTCGGCAAGCTCGCCGACGAGTACTTCTACCCCGACACCCCCGGCTACGAGAAGTACGAGGGCCCCGAGCCCGCGGACTCCAACAGTTCCACCCTGCCCGCCGACCGGATGGCCGCCGAACGGGCCAAGTGGCACCGGTGGCTCGGCGAGCCCTCACCCGACGGCGGCACCGTCGGCACGTACGAGGGCGGCGGCTACTACGTCACCGGCCTCTACCGGCCCACCGACAGCTCACTCATGCGGGTCCTCGGCAAGCCCTTCAACCTGCCCGGCACCGAGGCGATGATCGGCGGCTTCTACCAGCACGCCCGGCCTGTCACCGCCGTCACCCCGACCACCCGCACCCTGCGGCTGCCCCACACGGCGAAGGTGTCCGTACCCCGGCTCGCCGGCACCGACGGGCGGCAGCTCGACGTCCGCTGGCACCTCGACGGAAGGGAGCTGAAGCGCCTCGCCGGCCGGACCGAGGTCGCCGTGGCGGAGCTGTGGCTGCTCGACCTGCGCAGCCACCGGCTGTCCGTCACCGTCGAGGACCGCACCCCCGCCGTGCGCGACCCGAAGACGGCCGGTGCCCTGCGGGCCACGATCGGCTGGACCGTCCGCCTCTGAGCACCGCGCCCGCACCGCGTCCCGCCGGCGCTGCGCCCCGGCTACGCCGCCCGGTCCGGCCGGGCGGCGTACGTCCAGAACGCGCGCATCACCTCGGGCGCGGCCGGGCCGCTCAGCTCCACCTGGGTCAGGAGCACGGCGACGGTGCCCGTCAGCGGTGTGATGTGGGCCGCCGTACCCGTGCCGCCGATCCAGCCGTAGCGCCCCTGCACGTTCCACGGATCCCGCGGCAGCACGTCCACGGAGCCGCCGAACCCCCACCCCTGCCCCTCCAGGAACGGCTCGGCGCCCGCCCGCTGATCGGGAGTCAGCCAGTCCGTGGTCATCCGCTGCACCGACCCCTCGGTCAGGATCCGGCCCCGGCCGCCGTCGAGGGCGCCCCCGGCGAGCAGCATCCGACAGAAGGCCGCCACGTCGTCGACGGTCGAGACCAGGCCGCCGCCACCGGACGGGAACGCCGGGGCGCTGCTCCACTGCCCGCCGGGCGGGTCGACCAGCTCCAGCCCGCCGCCGGCCTGCCGGTACTGGCTGGTGAAGCGGCCCAGATCGGCGGCGGGCACCTCGAAACCGGTGTCGGCCATGCCGAGCGGATCGAAGACCCGCTCCTCCAGGAACGCGGGCAGGGGCCTCCCCGACACCCTGGCGACCAAAACGCCGAGGACGTCCGAGCACGTGTCGTACAGCCAGGCCTCACCCGGCTGGTGCAGCAGCGGGATCCGCGACAGGGCCCGCATCCACGCGTCCGGCGCCGGCACCTCCTGCGGCCGCGGCGGCCCCTGCCGCAGCTCGCCGAACAGCGGCGCGACGGCGGGCAGCGAGAAGTCGCCGGGGAAGCCGATCCCCGCGCGGAAGGTGAGCAGGTCGAACACGGTGACCTGGCGGGCCGCCGGCACCACGTCGTCGACCGGGCTCCCGGGCGTCCGCACCACGACGGGCGACGCCAGCTCCGGCAGCCACGGCGCGACGGGATCGTCCAACGCGCACCGGCCCTCCTCGACCAGCATCATCACCGCGGCGGCCGTCACGGGCTTGGTCAGCGAGGCGATCCGGAAGATCGAGTCCCGGACCATCGGGGAGGTGCCCTCCGCGTCGGCGGAACCGACCGCGGCGACCTCCACCTGGCCGGCGCGGTCCACCAGCGCCACCGCGCCGGGCACCGCACCGCCGTCCACGAAGGGCGCCAGGACCTCGCGCAGACCGGTCATCACTTCCGCCTCTCCGCCGCGGCACCGTCAGATTCCGGGTGTGCGGCCCCGGTTCGCCCGATATCCGCTGGCCCGGGCACCTGCCGCATCCTAGGGTTCCGCCCATGAAGATCACCGGCACCCACGCCATCGACCGAGCCGTTTCCCTCATCACGCAGGCACTGCACGACGCGGCCCACCAGGACTGGACCGTGCCCGCGGCCGGTCTGGAATGGAGCTGCCACGACACGGCCGTCCACATCGTCAACGACTTCACCGTGTACGCCGCCCGGCTCACGGCCCGCGCGCAAGGACCTCTGGAGGTCGAGCGGTACACGGCCCCCGGTGCCCCGCCCGCCGAACTGGCCGAGGCCATAGCGGCGTCCGGCGCCAGGCTGGCGGCCGCCGTGGCCGCGGCCGGCCCCGCCGACCGCGCCTGGCACCCGTACGGCACGGCCGACGCGGACGGCTTCGCCGCGATGGGCGTCGTCGAAGCCCTGGTGCACACCCACGACGTCCTCGACGCCCTCGGCACGCACGACTTCGACCCCGACCCGGAGCTCTGCACCTTCGCCCTGGACCGGCTCTTCCCCCACACGCCCCGCGACGCCGCCGCCCCCTGGCCGACCCTGCTGTGGGCGACGGGCCGGACCGCGCTGCCCGGGCTGCCCCGCCTCGGCGCCTGGCGCTGGTACGCCGACCCCGTCCCGGCCGGCGGCCGCATCGTGCTCTGCGAGATCACCCCGGGCGTCGCCGAAGACCTCCACGCCGGAGGCAGCGGCGGCTTCGCCTGGCCCGAGGACGGCCCCGGCGAGGGCACCCGGTTCGCCGCCGGGATGACGGCCGCGGCGTACCGGGAGGGCACCTACCGCCCGGGGTGGGGCCCGTACGCCGTGGTCCGCACGCAGGACCGCCGCGCGATCGGCGGCATCGGCTTCCACGCAGCCCCGGACGCCGACGGGAACGCCGAGGTCGGCTACGACCTCGTCCCGTCGGCCCGGGGCAACGGCTTCGCCACCGACGCGCTGAACGGCCTGACCGCATGGGCCTTCGGGCAGCCCGACCCGGCCGCCGTCCTGCACGCCACGGTCGACGAGGGCAACGCCCCCTCCCACGGGGTGGTGAAACGGGCCGGCTTCGAGCGCACCGGGACGGACGGAGAGCAGGTCCGGTACGCCCTGCGGGCCCCCGTGGGCGGACGTCAGTAGCCGCAGTTGGTGACCCACTTGTGGGAGGAGATCCGGTCGTTCCACTCCCACGGGACGTTGCCGGCCGAGCCGTTCGGCGCGCAGGTCGACGCCCCGCCGTAGCCGATGTGCTCGTACACGCGGATGTCCCCGTAGGAGCCGGCGTAGCCGTTGTTCCACCACGACGACGCCTTGTCGTTCATGTCGAAGGTGCCGTTGGCGCCGCACGTGCGCCAGTCGGCGTCGTTGGTGGACCAGCCGCACGAGGCCCCGCCGCGGTTGGTGTGCTCCCACACCCAGTAGTTCCCGTCCGCGGCCAGGCCGGAGGCCTCGGCCGGGGCGGCGCCCGCCGTCGTCAGCGCGGCGGGAACGACCAGTAGCGAGGCGGTGAGCGCGCCGGCCAGGAACAGGCTGCGGTACTTACGCATGGGACCCTCCAGAGGTCTCGGTGGCGGTGTCGTGCTCGGACTGCGTGAGGCGCCGCGCCTTCGGCAGCGCCTCGTTCTGGAGCCGCCACCTGAGCGTGATCTCCGCCCGGTGCCGGGTACGGAGCTCTTCGCCGTAGGCGCGGTCCAGAGTCTGGGAGACCCGGGCCAGCCGGGTGTCGGTCGCGCAGGTCGCTTCGACGACGGCCAGCTCGGCCGCGGCCGCGTCCGCCGCGGCCGGCGGCAGGTCCTCGCCGTACCGGGCGGCGGCCTGCCGGGACTCGTCGGGGGTGGCGTGGGGCCGGCCAGCCGCCTTCATGCACGCGGCCCACTCGGCGACCGCGCCGGTGTACTGCGCGTCCCCGCGGACCCGCGCCTCCCGCACCGGCCGCAGGTTCATCGTGACGACCTTGACCCGGAACCATGCCGCCGGATCGCCGTACAGGGAGCGCTGCGCGTCCGCGATGCAGCCGTCCGCGGAGGCGGTGACCGTCATCCCGGTGGGCGCCTTCACCGACAGCCCCACGGGGGCGGCGCCCATCAGCGCGGTACGGGCGGCCGCACGCTCCGGCGCCGACAGCCGCCGGAACCACCGCTGGTTGGGATCGTCCTCGCGGGCCCGGGCGGCGGCCCGTTCCTCGGCGCCGCCGTAGCCGTGCTCCCGGGCCCACGCGACGTCGTCCAGCGCGTACGGGAAGGAGCGCGCTCCGTCGTCCGGCACCTCGGTCACCGCGTACGGGAACCCCCGCGCGGCCATGCACCGGCTGATCAGGATCTGCTCGGCCCGCTCCAGCGTGCGGGACTCGGCGGCGCTCGGCTCGCGGGCGGCCCCCCGAGCGGAGGACCCGCAGCCGTCCAGGACCAGGACGGCTGCCAGGGCCGCGGCCGTGGTGGTGGCGGCGGCCGCCGCGGCGACGGTGCGGTGTCGGTCCACCCGGGGGCTCCTTCATGACGCGGTGCGGTGTGCGGTCGCCCCAGGTCTAGCGGCGATCCGTTGTTCGGTGTCGGGGCGGGACGGGCGAACAAACAACCGCCGAACAATCCGTACGGGAAGGCACGAAGCCGATCATTCGGGGAAGGGAAGGGGCATGGCCCGCAAGGAGCGCCCGCTCGAAGGCGACGACGGACCGCTGCTGCGGTTCGCCGCCGCCCTGCGCCGCCTGCGCCACGAGGCGGGCTCCCCGCCCTACCGCCGCCTCGCGGTCCGCGCCCACTACTCGGTGGCGACCCTGTCCGAGGCGGCGGCCGGCCGGCGGCTGCCGAGCCTGGACGTGACCCTCGCCTACGTCCGCGCCTGCGGCGGCGACACGGGGGAGTGGGAGCGGCGCTGGCACGCCGTCGCCGCCGAACTGTCCGCCGGCCGCGGCGAACCGGACGACCGACACGACCGGGGGCAGGGTGCAGGCCCGACGCAGGACGGCGCCGACGGCGTCCCGTATGTCGGCCTGGCCGCCTTCCGGGCCGAGGACGCCGGCCTGTTCTTCGGCCGGGAACGGCTCGTCGAGGACCTCGTCGCCACCCTCGCCCGCCACCGGGTCGTCGCCCTGGTCGGCGCCTCCGGCGCCGGCAAGTCCTCCCTCCTGCACGCCGGACTGCTGCCCCGGCTCCGGCAGGACGCCCCGCACACCGCGACCCGCGTCCTCACCCCCGGACCGCACCCCGTGCAGCGGCTGGAGGAAGCCCTCGCCGCACCCCGCGAACCCGCGACCGCCGACGAACTCGTCCTGGTCGTGGACCAGTTCGAGGAAGTCTTCACCGTGTGCACGGACCCGGCCGCCAGGAGCCGGTTCATCGCCGCCCTCGTCGGCGAGGCGCAGCGGCCCGGCTCCCGCTGCCGGGTCGTCCTCGGCGTCCGCGCCGACTTCTACGCCCACTGCACCCGGCACGCCCCGCTCGTCGGGATCCTGCGCGACGCGCAGACCGTCGTCGGCCCCATGACCGCGGCCGAACTGCGCCGCGCCGTCGTCGAACCGGCCCGACGGGCCGGCCTCACCGTGGAGGGCGGCCTCCAGGCCACCCTCGTCGCCCACGCGCACGGGCAGGTCGGCGCCCTGCCCCTGCTGTCCCACGCCCTGCTGGAGACCTGGCGGCGGCGCCGCGGCGCCGCCCTGACCCTGGACGGCTTCCACGCCGCGGGCGGCTTCGAGGGAGCGCTCGCCCAGTCCGCGGAAGCCCTGTACGCCTCCCTCACCGCCCGGCAGCAGCAGCTGGCCCGGCACATCTTCGTCCACCTCATCGCCCTCGGCGAGGGAACCGAGGACACCAAGCGCCCCATCGCCCGCGACGAGCTGCCCTCGGACGCCGGCACCGCGACCGTGCTGGCCCGCGCCGCCCGGCTGCGCCTGCTCACCCTCGACGACGGCCGCGTCGAACTCACCCACGAGGCACTGATCCGCGCCTGGCCCCGGCTGCGCGGCTGGCTCACCGACGACCGCGAACGCCTGCGGCTGCACCGCCGCCTCACCGAAGCCGCCCGGGCCTGGGAGAACCTGGGGCGCGACCCCGGAGCCCTCTACCGGGGCACCCGGCTCGCCCTCGCCCGCGACCTCGCCGCCGCCACCGGACTCACCGCCGCGGAACGGGACTTCCTCGACGCCGGACTCGCGGCCGAGGAGGCCGCCGGCAACTCGGCCCGCCGCCGCGCCCGCCGCCTCGGCTACCTCACCGCCCTGCTCGCCGCCCTCGTCGTGGTCGCCGGAGTCGCCACTGCCAGCGCCGTCCGGGCCGGCGCCGAGGTGACCCGGCAGCGCAACGACGCCGTCGCCGGGAACCTCGCCGACAGCGTCGGCGACCTCACCACCACCGAGCCCGGGCTGGCCGTCCAGCTCAGCCTGGCCGCGTACCGCCTCTCGCCCACCCCGAAGACCCGCGACAGCCTGGTCAGCACCCTGATGACGACCCTGTCGGCGCACCCCAAGGAGGTCGTCGCCCTCGCCTACCGCCCCGACGGCCGGCAGCTGGCCACCGCCAGCGGCGACGACACCGCCCGCCTGTGGCAGACCAACGGCACCGACCGGCCCGTCGCCGTGGCCGCCCTGACCGGGCACGGCGGCGACGTCCGCACCGTGGCCTACCGGCCCGACGGCCGCACCCTGGCCACCGGATCCGCCGACGGCACCGCCCGGCTCTGGGACGTCTCCGACCCGGCCCGGCCCGCAGAACTGGCCTCGCTCACCGGCCAGGGAGGCGAGGTGCGCGCCCTCGCCTACAGCCCCGACGGACACACGCTCGCCACCTCCGGCAGCGACGGCAGCGTGGGCCTGTGGGACGTCGCCGACGCCACCCGCCCCGCTCCCCTCGCCCGGCTCGGCGGCCACCGCGACGCCGTCCGCGCGGTCGCCTTCGCGCCGGACGGCCGCACGCTCGCCAGCGCCGGCGAGGACTCCACCGTCCGGCTCACCGACGTGACCGACCCGCGCCGCCCCGTCCCGCTCGCCGCCCTGAAGGGCCACGACACCGTCGTGTTCTCCGTCGCCTTCAGCCCCGACGGCGGCGTCCTGGCCTCCGCGGGCGGCGGCCGCTCCCCGATCCGGCTGTGGAACGCCGCCGACCCGCGGCGGCCCACCCCGCTCGCCACCCTCACCGGCCACACCGACGTGGTCGGCTCCGTGGTGTTCAGCCCCGACGGGCGCACCCTCGCCAGCGCCAGCGACGACCGCACCGTCCGCATGTGGAGCGTCGCCCGCCCAGCCC
>NZ_JACBGN010000137.1 GCF_013401435.1 Streptomyces sp. BR123 | reverse complement strand
GCGGGGAGGAGCCCCGGAGGGGTCCGCGTCACGACGTCACCTGCCTGGGTTCGGGGTGGGCTGGGGCCCTGGCTGCGGGGAGGACGCCGCCGGGCCCGGCACGGCAGGGGCGTTCGGCGGGGCCTCGCTCTGCGGCGGCGCCCCGGCCGGCGCCGACGGGATCCCGGACGCGGCCGGGGCCGAGGGCGAGGCGGGGAGCGGGGCGGCCGGGGTCGCGGACTCCGCGACGGCGGCGGTGCCGGTGACCCTGCCGTCCGGGCCGACGAAGGCGGGGCTGCCGCCGGGGACCATGCCCAGCTCCTGGGCGCGCCGCTGCAGCGCATCGGGCGCCGAGTAGGCGTCGACGTCCCGCTGGAGGGCCTGCTCCTCGTCGGTCAGCGCGGTGGTCTCCTTCTTCAGCCTGGACAGCTGGAAGGAGCCCTCGTTCAGGGCGGAGTTCAGCAGCAGCAGGCTGATCAGCCCGCCGGCGAGCAGTGCCACCACGAGCAGGACGAACGGCGTGCGCGCCGCCTGTCCCGCCGCTGGGCCGCGCAGTCGCCCCGGTCCCGCGGGCCCGGCCCCGCCCCTGCTCACAGGTTCGCCTCCCGGATCCGCTCCACTCCGCGGAAGCGGGCCGGGGCGGCCCGCCTGTTCTCGGCGATCTCCTCCTCGGTGGGCAGCTCGGCGCCGCGGGTGAGGAGCTTCAGCTTCGGCAGGTACTTCTCGGGGACCACGGGCAGGCCCGGCGGGGCGGTGGAGGCGGCCCCGGCGGCGAAGACCTGCTTGACGAGGCGGTCCTCCAGGGAGTGGTAGGAGAGCACCGCGATGCGGCCGCCGACCGCGATCCGGTCCACGGCCGACGGGATGGCCCGTTCCAGGACCGACAGCTCGCCGTTGACCTCGATGCGCAGCGCCTGGAAGGTGCGCTTGGCCGGGTTGCCGCCGGTGCGCTTGGCCGCCTGCGGCAGTGCCTCGCGGATCAGCTCGACCAGCCGGGCGCTGTTGGTGAACGGCTCCCTCGCGCGCTCGCGGACGATCGCCGAGACGATCCGCTTGGCCTGCTTCTCCTCGCCGTACTGGCGCAGGATCCGTACGAGCTCGCCCGGCGGGTAGGTGTTGAGCACCTCGGCGGCGCTGATGCCGGTCGTCTGGTCCATGCGCATGTCCAGCGGCGCGTCCTGGGCGTACGCGAACCCGCGGTCGGCCTCGTCGAGCTGCATGGAGGAGACGCCGAGGTCGAACAGGACGCCCTGGACGGCGGGGATGCCGAGGCGGTCCAGTACGTCGGGCAGCTCGTCGTAGACGGCGTGGACGAGGGTGGCCCGGTCCCCGAAGGGGGCGAGCCGCTCGCCGGAGAGGCGCAGGGCCTCCTTGTCGCGGTCGAGGCCGATCAGGCGGGCCTCGGGGAATCGGGTCAGCAGGGCCTCGCTGTGGCCTCCGAGGCCGAGGGTGCAG
Organism: Streptomyces sp. BR123; assembly: GCF_013401435.1. Classification (GTDB taxonomy): domain Bacteria; phylum Actinomycetota; class Actinomycetes; order Streptomycetales; family Streptomycetaceae; genus Streptomyces. Next base: position 17,101 of record NZ_JACBGN010000137.1, on the reverse strand, counting down.
TCGACGACGACGGCCCCCGGCTTCTGGAGCGCCGGGGCCAACAGGTCCAGGCAGCGCTGGAGCATGACCGGGACGTGTCGGGACTCGCTGGTCAAAGCGCCCTCTCAGATAACGGCGCGGCAGGCATACGCCGCGCCGCGCACGCGGAGTGTTACCAGGGGGCCGGGCGGCCGGTGGGGCCGGGCTCCGGCCGGTTCGCGCCACTTTAGTGCACCGGTCGGCGCGGTCAACGAACCGCCCGCGCGCGCCGTAGCGGCTGCCTTCCGGGGAACCCCCGAAAGCCGCGAACCACCCGGATGGGCGCCCCCTGCCCACTCCTGTGGGTTAGCTCACAACAAGGCCGGTTGACCTTCTTTGTCCATCCTCACTCCCTGCCCGGACCGGCCGTGACCACTAACGTCGTATGCATGACGACTTCCGCATCCCTGCCCGCAGAGTCCGCCGCACCGACCTCCGGCGGGTCCGTCACCGATGATCTGGTCGCGGCGAACCGCAGGTATGCCGCCGGCTTCAAGGACCCCGGCATGGACGCCCGGCCGGTGCTCCGCGTCGCCGTCGTGGCCTGCATGGACGCCCGTCTCGACCTGCACAAGGCGCTCGGCCTGGAGCTGGGCGACTGCCACACCATCCGCAATGCCGGCGGCGTCGTCACCGACGACACCATCCGCTCGCTCACCATCAGCCAGCGTGCCCTGGGCACGCGCAGCGTCATACTCATCCACCACACCGGCTGCGGCCTGGAAAGCCTCACCGAGGACTTCCGGCACGAGCTGGAGGACGAGGTCGGCCAGCGCCCCGCCTGGGCCGTCGAGGCCTTCCGGGACGTCGACCAGGACGTACGCCAGTCCATGCAGCGGGTCCGGACCAACCCCTTCCTGCCCCACCGCGACGATGTGCGAGGCTTCGTCTTCGACGTGCACACCGGGCTCCTGCGGGAGATCGATCCGGCCTCGTGAGTGACACAGCCCCGTGACGCCGTCAACAATGCGGGGATGACGCCGCCCGGAATTCCGTCCGGGCCGGCGTCCGTGTTGGGGTGGGCCGTCATGCGCGAAGGGCGTCGGCCCTGCCGGAAAGGGCCGAGGAGAACCAGGTGACGACGTATGACGACAGAGCGGGCCTCGCGGATCTGACGAGCACGGCCGAGCGGGTCCGCGACTCGGTCGAGACCGTGATCGAGGGCAAGCCCGAGGTCGTGCGGATCGCGCTGACCGTGCTGCTCGCCGAGGGCCATCTGCTGATCGAGGACGTGCCGGGCGTCGGCAAGACCATGCTCGCCAAGACCCTCGCCAAGTCGATCGACTGCTCGGTGCAGCGCATCCAGTTCACCCCGGACCTGCTGCCCTCCGACATCACCGGTGTCAGCATCTACGACCAGCAGCGCCGCGAGTTCGAGTTCAAGCCCGGCGCGATCTTCGCCCAGATCGTCATCGGCGACGAGATCAACCGCGCCTCGCCCAAGACCCAGTCCGCGCTGCTGGAGTCCATGGAGGAGCGGCAGGTCACCATCGACGGCACGACCTACGCCCTGCCCAGCCCGTTCATGGTGGTCGCCACGCAGAACCCGGTGGAGATGGAGGGCACCTACCCGCTCCCCGAGGCCCAGCGCGACCGCTTCATGGCCCGCGTCTCCGTCGGCTACCCGAGCCCCGACGCCGAGCTGCAGATGCTCGACGTGCACGGAGGGCTGTCCCCGCTGGACGACCTCCAGGCCGTCGCGCACGCCCACGACATCACCAAGCTGATCGACGCCGTCCGCGACGTGTACGTCGCGGAGCCCGTCAAGCGCTATGTCGTCGACCTGGTCTCCGCCACCCGCAGCCACCCCGACCTGCGCCTGGGCGCCTCGCCCCGCGCCACCCTGCACCTGCTGCGCGCCGTGAAGGCCTCGGCCGCCCTGTCCGGCCGGGACTACGTCCTGCCCGACGACGCCCAGGCCCTGGCCCTGCCGGTCCTCGCGCACCGGCTGCTGCCCACCGCGCAGGCCCAGCTCAACCGGCGCACCGCCGAGCAGGTCGTCCAGGACATCGTGCAGCGCACCCCCGTCCCGGCTGCCCGGGGGCGCGGCGAGATGCCGCCCGCCGCGGGCGTCCGGGGCTTTTGATGAGCGCCGGTGCCCCGCGCGGCGCCGGCAGCGCGAGCCGAGGTCCGGGGCGGGCCGGGCTGCGCGCCTCGCTGGCGGGGCTGACCACCCGCGGCCGGTCCTTCCTGGCCGCCGGGACGGCCGCCGCGCTGTGCGCGTACGTGCTCGGGCAGAGCGAACTGCTCCGGGTCGGGCTGCTCCTCGCCGCCCTGCCGCTGGTGTGCGTCCTCGTCCTGCACCGCACCCGCCACCGGGTCTCCGGCAGCCGCCGGCTCACCCCGGTCCGCGTGCCCGCCGGGGGTGAGGCCCGCGTGCAGCTGCGCATGGACAACGGCTCTCGGCTGCCCACCGGTCTGCTGATGCTGCAGGACCGCGTCCCGTACGTGCTCGGACCCCGCCCCCGCTTCGTCCTGGACCGCCTGGAGGCGGGCGGGCGCCGCGAGGTGTCCTACCGGGTCCGCTCCGACATGCGCGGCCGCTACCCGCTGGGCCCGCTCCAGCTGCGGCTGACCGACCCGTTCGGGCTGGTCGAGCTGACCCGCTCGTTCGGGACGTACGACCTCCTCACCGTCGTCCCGCGGACCGAGGAGCTGGCGCCGGTCCGGCTGACCGGCGAGACCTCCGGCTACGGCGACGGCAGCCACCGCGCGCTGGCCCTGGCCGGCGACGACGACGTGATTCCGCGCACCTACCGGCGCGGCGACGACCTGCGACGGGTGCACTGGCGCTCCACCGCCCGCTACGGCGAGCTGATGGTGCGCCGCGAGGAGCAGCCGCAGCGCAGCCGGGCCACCGTCCTGCTGGACACCCGGGCGGTAGCCTTCGAGGGCGCCGGCCCGGAGTCCGCCTTCGAATGGGCCGTGTCCGCGGCCGCCTCGACCCTCGTCCACCTGCTCGAACGGGGCTTCGCCGTACGGCTGCTCACCGACACCGGGAGCGCGGTACCCGGCGAGGGCGGCGGCTTCTCCTCCGGCGGCTCGGAATCCACCGAGGCCTCCGGGCTGATGATGGACACCCTCGCGGTCGTCGGGCACTCCGACGGCGCGGGCCTCTCGCGCGCACACGACGCCCTGCGCAGCGGCGGCGCCGACGACGGCGGCGGTACTGGCTCCGGCGGCGGCGGCTTGCTCGTCGCCTTCCTCGGGGACCTCGACGACGCACAGACGGAAACGGCAGCAGGAATGCGCGGGCGCAGCGGGGCCGCGGTGGCCTTCGTCCTGGACCCGGACCGGTGGGCCGGGCGGCCGGGCACCCAGGTGGAGGAGCGGTTGCGCCGGCTGCGCGAGACGGGCTGGACGGCGCTGGCCGTGCCGCCCGGGGCGTCGTTCGGTGATCTGTGGCGGCAGGCCGGCAGTGCACCGCTGGGTGCGGAGACCTCGGGAGGCCGGTCATGAGCGGACGGGCGCGACTGACGCTGTTCGCGGCACTGGCGACGCTGATGACCTCGTGGTCGCTGGCCTCGCTGGTGGAGTCGTCGGGCTGGCTGCTGCAGGCGGGGCTGCTGCTCGCCGTGCAGAGCGGGGTGGGCGCGGCAGCCCGGCGGGTGCCGATGGCGCGCTGGCTCACGGTCGCCTGCCAGATGCTGGTGTCGGCGCTGGTGCTGATGTTCCTCTTCGCGGGGAAGGGCGAGTCCACCGGCAACGGGCCGATGGCGTACCTGGTGACGGACGTCTGGGCGTTGTTCCGCCGGGGCCTGCAGGACGTCGCCGAGTTCTCGATCCCGGCGCCGCTGACGGACGGCATCCGGCTGCTGCTGCTCGCCGGGGTGCTGCTGATCGGGCTGCTGGTGGACCTGCTGGCCGTGACGCTGCGCAGCGCGGCGGCGGCCGGGCTGCCGCTGCTCGCGCTGTACTCGGTGGCCGCCGGGCTGTCCGGCGGCCTCGGCGGCGGCTCCTGGTTCTCCTTCCTGCTGGCCGGCGGCGGCTACCTGACGCTGCTGCTGGCCGAGGGCCGGGACCGGCTGGCCCAGTGGGGCCGGGTCTTCGGCGGGGCCCCGCCCGGCCGGGTGTCGGCGGCCTCGGGGTACGGGAGCGGCGAGGGCTCGGGCCAGGCGGTCTCCCCCGTGCGTACGGGGCGGCGGATCGGCGCGGTGGCGCTGGGCCTCGCGCTGGCGGTGCCGGCGGTGCTGCCCCCGCTCGGGGGCGGGCTGCTGGCCCGCCAGGTCGAGGCCGAGGGCGGCGGCAGCGGGGGCGGCGGGACCATATCGGCGGTCAACCCGCTCGTCTCGCTGCAGGGCAGCCTGAACGCGCAGGACAACCGGGTGGTGCTGAAGTACCGGACGGACAACCCGCAGCTGGGCGAGCAGTACCTGCGGATCCTGGCGCTGGACGAGTTCAACGGGGTCAAGTGGGAGGCGTCGGCGCGTGCCCTGACGGACGTGCCCGAGCGGCTGCCGGCCCCGCCCGGCCTGAGCGCGCAGGTCCGCCGGGACGCCGTCGAGGTCCGGACCAACCTCTCCGCGGCCGACACCTACGCGCAGCGGTACCTGCCGATGCCGTACCCGGCGACGGCCGTGGACATCCCCGGCAAGTGGCGGTTCGAGCCGGTCGGCCGGACCCTCGTCGGCGACCAGCTGGGCAAGGACCGCTTCCAGAACGTCCAGGGCGCCGGCTACAAGGTGACCAGCCTGCTGCTGCGGCCGACGGCGGCGCAGCTCCAGGCCGCCCCGGAGCCGGACCGGGCGATCCGCGACGAGTACACGAAGCTGCCGGACACCCTGCCGCCGGTGGTCGCGGAGACGGCCCGCCAGGTCACCAAGGGAGCGAAGGACGACTACACGCGGGCGGTGAAACTGCAGGACTTCTTCGCCGTGAACGGTGGATTCCGTTACGACACGAAGGTGGCCTCGGGCACCGGGCCGACGGCGATCGCCCGCTTCCTCCAGGACAAGGAGGGCTTCTGCGTCCACTTCGCGTTCTCGATGGCGGCGATGTCCCGGTCGCTCGGCATCCCCGCGCGGGTGGCGGTCGGCTTCACCCCGGGCGAGCGGCAGCCGGACGGCAGCGTCAACGTGACCATGCGGGACGCGCACGCCTGGCCCGAGCTGTACTTCGAGGGCATCGGCTGGACCCGGTTCGAGCCCACGCCCCGGCAGGGCATCAGCCTGCCGGACTACTCCCGCACCGACCGGCCGGCGGACCGGCCCTCGGCCCCGTCGCCGGTGCCGTCGCAGAGCGCGGTGCAGCCGTCCGCGGAGCCGACGAAGGCCGACACCTGCCCGCCGGAGCTGAAGAGGCTGGGTGAGTGCGGGGGCGCCGCGCCCCAGCAGAGCGCCGGCGGCAAGGGCGGCGGCCCGTCGGTCGCGGTGGTCCTCGGCTGGGCGGGCGCCGTGCTGGCGCTGCTGGCCCTGCCGCTGCTGCCGCTGCTGTGGCGGAGCCGGGTCAGGACGCGGCGGCTGGCCGCGGGCGGTATCCTGCCGGCCTGGCAGGAGCTGGGCGACGCCGCCTGGGACGTCGGCATCGCCCCCGACGGGGCCCTCTCGCCGCGCCGGGCCGCGTCCCGGCTGGTGGAACTGGGCCGGCTGGAGCCGGAGGCCGCCGCAGCGGTGCACCGGGTCGCCGGAGCCGTGGAGCGCGCGCTGTACGCCCCGCCCGGCCAGGATCCGTACCGGCCCGCGGCGGACGTGCTGCTGGCGCGGACCGCACTGCTGGCCGGGGTGGGCCGCCCGGGCCGGCTCCGGGCGCTGCTGCTGCCGCGCTCCGCGGTCCGACTGCGCTGGGCGGCCGCGGCACGCCGGGACGCCTGGGCGGCGGCGGCCCGCGGCCGACTGGCCGGGCTCGCGGCCCGGCTCCCCCGACCGCGGCTGCCCCGCCTGCCGATGCGAGACCGCAGCTGAAACAGCACCCGGCCGGGGGCGTCCCTCGCCGGGGCGTGTCCCTCGCCGGGCGGTGTCCCTAGCGGTGTCCCTGGCCGACCGTGTCCCTAGCGGGGGCTCGTCCCCGACAGGGGCTTGCCCCCGACAGGGGCTTGCCCCCGGCAGGGGCTTGCCCCCGTTGCCCCCGACAGGGGCTCGTCCCCCGCTCGTCCCCCGCTCGTCCCGGGCAGGGGCCGGAGCGCTGTGGCGCCGGGAGCCGCTGCGGGCGCGCCGGCATCCGTACGCACGTGGAAACGCCGGCGCGGCGAGGCTCGATCCCCCCGAGCCCCGCCGCGCCGGCGTTACTGCATCACCGGGCTGCCTTCCCCCGGCTCTTCCCCCGTCTTCCCCCGTCCCGGCAACGGCGGAAGGCGCCCGATCCGCACCGGCCGCCCCGTGTCGGCGGTCCGGACCGGGCCCCGTTCCGTTGCCCCCAGTCTGTCGTCCGCGCAGGTGGGAGCCCATCCGCGCAGGTACTCATCTCCTCGCCTGAGTACGGGTACTCAGACTCCGCGGCGGACCGGCGGCAGGCCCCACCAGTTGTACGCGGCCCGGGCCCGCCGGCAGCACCGCCGATCGGGGGGCGGCGGTCAGGCGTTGCCGCTGACCCGCCCGCGCAGCAGCAGCGACAGCGCCGAGTGCACGTCGTCCAGCGATCGCTCGCGCTGGAAGGACTGCCAGTCCAGCGCGGCCACCAGCACCATCCCCACCAGCGCCGCGGCCGTCAGCGGTACGTCGATCTCCGCGCTGAGCTCGCCCCGCTCCACGCCCTCGCGCAGCACCGTCTCCACGACGGCCACCGCCTCCTGGCGGACCACCATCAAGGTGGACTGCCAGGTGCGGTTGGTCCGCCACAATTCGGCCACGTAGAGCTGCGTGAAGGCGGGGTAGCGGTCGATGAAGACCAGGCCGGCCCGGATCATCGCGTCGAGCGCCTCGACCCGGCTGCCGCCGTTCGACTCGGTCTCCTCGGCCGCCGCCCGCAGGGAGGCGGTGAGCAGGCCGACGCCGTGCCGCAGCAGCTCCTCGAAGAGCTCGTTCTTGCTGGCGAAGTTGTAGTAGACGGTGCCCTTCGCGACGCCCGCCCGCTCGGCGATCTCGTCGACCGTGGTCGCGGAGAAGCCCTGCTCGGCGATGAGGGTGACGGCCGCTTCGTAGAGCTTCTGGCGCGTCGCCTGGCGGCGGCCGCCGCCGGCGGTGGTGCTGCTGCTGTCCATGTGGCTGATTCTCACAGGTCCCCCGCTCCCTACAGGCTCAGTTCGGGGTGGAGCCGGTCCATCGTCCACACCTGCTTGCCGCGGGCGGCGAGCGAGGTGAGGGCGAGGGCGCCCACGGTGAAGGCCAGCAGGACGGCGCTGCCCTGCCAGACGGGGGCGAGGTCGCCGCCGGTGATCAGGCGGCGCAGACCCTCGACGATGTACGACATCGGCAGGTACGGGTGGATGGCGTTGAAGAAGCCCGGGCTGGTCTCGACGGGGTAGGTGCCGCCGGCCGAGGTCAGCTGGAGCATCAGCACGGCCAGGACGAGGATCCGCCCGGCGGCCCCGAACTTGGCGTTCAGCCACTGCACGATCGCCGCGAAGCAGCCGGTGACCAGGACCAGGAAGGCGATGGTCAGGGCCGGGCGCTCCATCTCCAGGCCGAGGCCCCAGTGCAGGACGGACATCAGCAGGCCGACCTGGAGGGCGCCGAGGCCCGCGACGGGCAGCCAGCCGGCGAGCGCGATCCGCCAGGGCGAGGCGCCGGCGGCCAGCGCGCGCCGGTTCACGGGCGCGATCAGCATGTACGCGACCATCGCGCCGACCCAGAGGGAGAGCGGGATGAAGTAGGGGGCGAAGCCGGTGCCGTAGTTGGGCGCCTTGTGCAGGGACTGGTTGGCGAGCTTGATCGGGTCGGCCATGACCTCGGTACGGGCGTCGCGCTGCTGCTGGTCGTAGTCCGGGATCTTGCCGACGCCCTCGTGCAGGCCGTTCGCCAGTTCGCCGTTGCCGTCGGCGAGCTTGTACAGGCCGCCGTCGAGGCGGTGCGCGCCGTCGCCGATCTTGCCGACGCCGTCGCCGATGGCCGCGGAGCCGTTGGTGGCCTTGATGAGGCCGGCGTGCAGCTGGGCCATGCCGTCGGCGACCTTGTGGGCGCCGTCGTTGAGGGCGTTGGCCTTGGCGACGGCGGCGTCGAGGTCGGCGGACAGGTGAGGGGCGTCCGCGGCCAGTTTGCGGGCCTTGGCCTCCAGGTCGGCGAGCTGCTTGCGGAGCTTGGTCAGGTCGCCGTTGGAGTTCTTGAACAGGGTGTCGACGTCGCCGGTGAGCTGGGACGCCTCCGCGGTGACGTCCTTGACCTTCTTGAGGTCGGTGCAGGCGGCCGGCGGCGTCTTGGCCGCGGCCGCGCCGGTGCAGTTGCGGGTGTGGGCGTCGGCGGCCACGGAGGCGGCCTGCTTGCTGACGCGGGCCGCGCCGGGGGCCCTCTGGGTGATCTTGTCGAGGTGGTTGTTCACGACCTTGGCGGTGTCCGCGACCAGCTGGGCGGCGTCGGCGACCTGCTTGGGGTCCTTCAGGAGGGGGCGGGCCTTGTCGGCGTTGCCGCTGATCTTGTCGGCGACGACCTGGGTGCCGTTCGCGACGTCCCTGGACCCCTTCTTCAGCTTCGTGGCGGCCTCGCCGAGCTTCTCCAGCCCGCCGGTGAGCTCGCCGTTCTTCTGCTCGACCTTGTCGAGGTTGTCGGCGATCTCCTTCGCGCCCTCCTGGGCCTTGGTCGCACCGTCCTTGAGCTTGGAGGCGCCGTCGGCGGCCTCCGCCGTCTTGTCGTGGAGGTCGGAGAAGGAGACGAAGATCTTGTCGAGGAACTTCCGGGAGGCGTTCGTGGACGCCGCGGTGCGGACTTCGGCGAAGACCGTGCGGGAGATCGAGCCGACGATGTAGTTGTTCGCGTCGTTCGTGCGGACCTGCAGGGCGCCGGTCGTCGGGGCGTCGCCGGAGCTGGAGGCGATCCTCTCGCTGAAGTCGGCCGGCATGGTCAGGGTCAGGTAGTACTTCCCGTCCTCTAGGCCCTTGGCCGCCTCCTTCGCGCTCACGTCGTGCCACTCGAAGGTCTTGCTGTCGTGCAGCTTCTTGGTGATGTCCGCGCCCGCGTCGAGGCGGTTGCCGTCGACGGTGGCGCCCTTGTCGGCGTTGACCAGGGCGACGGGCACCTTGTCGAGGCGGCCGTACGGGTCCCAGAAGGAGCACAGGTACAGGGCTCCGTAGAGCAGCGGCAGCAGGAGCAGCGCGACGAGGGCGGCCCTGGGCAGCTTCCCCCGCCCGAACCGCTTCAGCTCAAGCGCGGCCAGCTTCGGCGAGCGCATCGTCCGTCCCCTTCGTGTCGTCGTCGGCCGTGTCGGCCGGAGTCTTCGCCTCGGTCTGCGCCCCGGTCTTCGCCTCGGTCTGCGCCCCGGTCTGCGCCCCGCCCGCGGCCCGGGCCTTCGCCGCGGGCTTCGTCTCGGCCGTTCCGGTGTCCTTCGCCGCGGGGTTCGCGGTGTCCTTCCGGGCAGGCTTCGTCTCGGGCCCCGCGGCCCTCTTCGGCTCGGGCGTCGCCCCGGTCTGGGCTGCCGGGTTCGCGGCCGTCCTCACCTCGGCCCCGGCCGCGGGCTTCGTAGCGGGCTCGGCGGGGGAGGTGCGCAGGACCTGCACGCCGTCCGGAGCCTGGCTGCACACCGCGAGGACGGTGGTCCCGGCGGCGGCGATCGAGCGGAGCATGGCCCAGGCGTCGGCGCGCTCGGCGTCCGAGAGCTTGAGGTCGAGATCGTCGAGGGCCAGCAGCCTCGGGGAGCCCAGCAGGGCGATGGCCACGGACAGCCGGACCTCCTCCAGGCGGTCGAGGTCCCGGACGGAGGTGCGCGGCCCCTTGGGCAGCGCGTCCAGGTCCAGGCCGGCGGCGGCCAGGGCGGCGTCGATGCGGGCCGCGGTGGCGGCGCGGCGCTCGCCGCGGGGCCGCAGCAGGGCCCGGACCGGGCCCTCGTAGCGGCGCTGGAGCAGGGCGCCCTCGCGGAGCTGCTCGGTGACGGTGAGGGCCTGGTCGAGGTCGTTCACGCCGGAGACCGGGCCGAGCGCGGCCACCCGCCGGACGGCGGCCATCCGCTTGGGCAGCCGGTGGCCGGCGACCTCGGCGTGGCCCTCGCTCGGCTTCATGCGCCCGGTGAGGGCGAGGAGCAGGCAGGTCCGGCCGGTTCCCGAGGGGCCTTCCACGGCGATGAGCGAGCCGGGACCGGCATCGATCCCCACTCCCCGGAACGCCCAGCCGCGCGGGCCCTTGAGTCCGAAGTTCTCGGCTTTGACGGCCGCGCCGTGCGGGCTGTCCACGCCGACCCCCCTCTCTTTTGAACTGACCGGTCAGTTCAAAAACTATCACCCCCGGCCGGGACGCGCGCCCACCGGGGCCGAACCAACCCCAGGGAACTCGCAAAACCGCAGGTCAGCGCGATTGTCAGTGGCCGCCGTCACGATGGACCCACGGCATGGAACCAAGCGCCGGGAAGAGCAGCAGTACGCAACGACAGGAGGTTCGTCATGGCCACACCGTCCCCGTCCCCTGTCCACCCCGTCCCGCGCAGGTCGGCAGCCCCGCCGGCGGCGCTCGACCTGCTCGACAAAGCACGCGGCGGCCTGGCCGAGGCCGCCCGGCTGACCCGCCCCAACGAGCGCTACGCCACCGCCCACCTCGCCGCCCTGCGCACCGCCGCGGCCGTGCTCGCCGCCCGCGCACGGCCCGAGCCGGCCCACCCCCGGCGGCGGCCCCGGATCCGCAGCGCCTGGGAGGTGCTTCCCGAGCTCGCGCCCGAACTGGCCGAGTGGAGCGCCCTGTTCGCGTCGGGAGCCGACCGCCGGGCCCGGGCCGAGGCCGGCATACGCGACGCGGCGAGCAGCGAGGACGCGGACTACCTCCTGCGCGCCGCGTCGATGTTCCTGCGGCTGGTCGAGCGGATGCTCGCGCTCCAGCCGGTGGCGCAGACCCTGCCGCAGCCCCGGCCGGAGCGTCCCGACGCGGGATGAGCTGCGGGACTGCCGGAGGCAATAGGGTGGGACCCGGACAGCCCGCCCTTACCGCGCCGAGGAGCCATCAGCCGTGTCGGACACTTCCCGCCCCCGTGCCTCCCTCCGCACCGCCGTGGTGTGGGAGGTACTCAAGGAGGCCCTCGACCGCCGGGTGAAGGCGACCGGGAGGGACGTGCTGGACGTTCTCGACACCGGCGGCGGCACCGGCAAGTTCGCCGTACCGGTGGCCCGCCTGGGCCACCGGGTCACGGTCGTCGACCCCAGCCCGAACGCCTTGTTCGGCCTGCAGCGCCGGGTCTCCGAGGCCGGCGTGGCCGACCTCGTCCGCGGCGTGCAGGGCGACGCCCAGGGCCTCCTCGACGTGGTCGAGCGGGGCTCGTACGACGTGGTGCTCTGCCACGGCGTGCTGGAGTACGTGGACGACCCGGCCGAGGGCGCGGCCAACGCGGTGGCGGCCCTGCGCCCCGGCGGCACGCTGAGCCTGCTCGCCGCCGGCCTCGGCGGGGCCGTCGTCGCCCGCGCCCTCGCCGGCCACTTCACCGAGGCCCGCGCGGCCCTCACCGACCCGGCCGGCCGCTGGGGCACCGGCGACCCGATGCCGCGGCGCTTCACCGCCGAGCAGCTCACCGAGCTGGTCGCCGGGGCGGGCCTGGACGTCGGTGCGGTGCACGGGGTGCGCGTCTTCGCCGACCTCGTCCCCGGCGTGCTCGTGGACACCGAGCCCGGCGCCGTCGAGGCGCTGCTGCGCCTGGAGGAGGCCGCCGCGGAGCTGCCCGCCTTCCACGCGATCGCCACGCAATTGCACGTACTCGGTGAGAAGCACGCCTGAATTCCCCGGCCCGCGGAACCTGCGCCGGTTTCCGCGGGTCCTTCCGAGACCCTCCGCCGCGCGGGCCTGCGCCGTATGATCGTGGGACGCGACCGGCATGGCGGACGGAGCAGTGGGGAATAACGGCCTCAGCGACCGCTCCCCCGGCGGTACGGTTTCGCGCAGTGTTTTGTTGTGGGGCACTGCCTTTCCGGCAGTGCAATTTTCGAACCTGGCGTGGAGGGCGGGTATCACGGGGGCGATTCCCCGCCTATCCTGAAGGGGACCCCTGGTCGCTACCCCCCGCGACCGAAGGATGAGGAGGACTCCCGTGCCGCTCTCGGAGCACGAGCAGCGAATGCTCGAGCAGATGGAGCGAGCGCTGTACGCCGAAGATCCCAAGTTCGCGACAGCGCTTGAGGGAAGCGGACTGCGCACGTACACCCGGCGACGGGTCTACCAGGCAGTCGCAGGCATTGTGGTGGGTATCGCGCTCCTCATGACCGGTGTGATCATCCCGAACGTACTGTGGGTCAGCGTGGTGGGCTTCCTCGTCATGCTGGGCTGCACGGTCCTCGTGGTCACCGGTTGGCGCAAGGCGCCCAAGCCTGGCGAGCACCCCGTCTCCGGAAGTGCAGGCGGTTCGGCCCACAGCCGCAACCGGCAGCGCCGGTCGATGATGACCCGCATCGAGGAGCGGTGGCAGCGCCGCCGCGACGAGCAGGGGCACTAGGGACCCCGCGCAGACACGGCTGAGGGGGCGGCTGCCGCACGGCGGCCGTCCCCTCGCCGCTCCGGCCGCGGCGCCCTGGTTTTCCCCGTCCGCCCACCGGACCACCCGCGCTGCGCGATGATGGCCCGATGAGTGTCCTCCCCCTGGTCTTCACCAGCGGCTGGGCCAGCGGGATCAACGCCTACGCCGTGGTCCTCCTGCTCGGCCTCTTCGGCGCGGCCGGGCTGACCGACGAGGTGCCCGCCTCCCTGCAGCGCACCGACGTGCTGGTCGTCGCCGGCGTGCTGTTCCTCTGCGAGGCCGTCGCCGACAAGATCCCGTACGTGGACTCCGCCTGGGACGCCGTCCACACCGTCGTCCGGCCCGTCGCCGGGGCTGTGGTCGGCGCCCTGCTCGCCGGGCAGAGCGGCTCCCTCCCCGACCTCGCCGCCGGCGCGATCGGCGGCTCCACCGCCCTGGCCAGCCACGCCGTCAAAGCCGGCACCCGCACGGCGGTCAACACCTCCCCCGAGCCGCTCTCCAACATCGTGCTGAGCACCGCCGAGGACCTCGGCGTCGCCGCCGTCGTCACCCTCGCCCTGTTCCACCCGGTCGCCGCCGCCGTGATCGCCGCCGTCCTCCTCACGGCCGGCCTGGCCCTGGTCGTCTTCCTGTGGGCCCGGATCCGCCGTTTCCTGCGCCGGCGGGCCCAGCGCCGCGAGGAGAAGCGCCTGGCCGGCGAGAGCGGGCCCGCACGCCCCGGACCGGCCGCGCAGGCGCCCGGGCCACCCCGCTGAGCCCCGCCGGAGCCGCTCGATAGGGTCGGGACCATGGCACGAATTGCGGTGATCGGCGCCGGCATGGGCGCGATGGCCACGGCGGCCCGGCTGGCCGTGGCAGGGCACCAGGTGACGGTGTACGAACGGGGTTCCACCCACGGCGGCTCGCTGGGCCGCTTCGAGCGGGAGGGGTTCGCCTTCGACACGGGCCCGGGGCTGCTGCACCTGCCCGCCGTCTACCGCGACTTGTTCGTCAAGACCGGCAAGCGGCGCCTGGAGGAGTGCGTCGACCTCGTCCAGGTCGACCCGGCCGTCCGCCACGTCCTCGCCGACGGAACCGCCGTCGTCCTCCCGGGTGCCTCCCGCGGCGGCGCCGCGGCCGCCCTCGACGAGGCCTTCGGCGCGGGCGCCGGGGATCGCTGGGCCACGGTGCTGAACCGGGCCCGGGACGCCTGGGACGTCACCCGCCGCCCCCTGCTGGAGGAGCCGCTGCGCCCCGACTGGCAGGTCCTCGGCCGGGACCCGTACCCGGCGGTCCGCAAGAGCGGGCTGCTGCGCCGCCGCCCGCCGACCCTCGCCGAGGTCGCGGCACGCGAACTGGGCGGGCAGCTCGGCGAACTGCTGTCCGCCCGGGTGCGGGAGTACGGCCTCGACCCGGCGACCGCGCCCGCCTCCGCGGCCGTGCTGCCGTACATGGAGCAGACCTTCGGCAGCTGGTACGTACGCGGCGGGATGCGGGAGCTGGCGACCGCCCTGTACGAGCGCTGCCGCGAGCGGAAGGTGGAGTTCGTCTTCGACGCGCCGGTCCGGGAGGTCCTGGCCCACGAGGGCCGCGCCGCCGGGGTGCTGCTGGCCGACGGGGCCGGGCACCCGGCCGACCACGTGGTCTGCGGGGTCGACCCGCGGCAGCTGGCCCTGCCGCTGCCGCCCGGCGGCGTCCCCGCCGGAGCCGCGGCCGGAGCCGCCCGCCACACCCTGCTGCTCGCCCTGCGCGGCGCACGCCCCGCCGGCACCGTGCACCGCACCCTCGTCCACTCCCCCGGCACGCAGGTCACCGTGCTGCGCCCGGACGACCCCGCCGGCCGGCCCGACGGGGACCACGAGGCCGTCACCGTCAGCGCGGTGTGCGCCCCCGCGGGTCCGGCCGCCGGCCCGGCCGCCGCGCCCGCACCCGCCCCCGAGGCGCTGCTGGACCTCGCCGCCCGGGCCGTGCCCGGGCTGCACGAGCGGCTGCTGTGGTGGGAGTCGCGTACCCCGGCCGACATCGAGGCGGCCACCGGGGCGGCGGGCGGAGCGGTGCCGGCGCCCTCCCTCGCCGGAGCCGGCGGCCGGCTGCTTCACCCGGCGAACGCCACCGCCCTGCCCGGGCTGTACCTCGCGGGCGGCTGGGCGCACCCCGGCGGCGGGCTGGCGCACGCCGGGATGACCGGGGCGCTGGTGGCCGGGCTGATCGTGGAGGGCGCGGGCTTCCGCGGCTCGCAGTGAGCCGGGCGGGCTCACGGGGCGGGCTCCAGACGAGCCCGCCGCCGGGCCCGCACCGAGCCGGTTCGGCATCGGGTGCGGGGCCGGGGCGAAAGCCGGTCCGGAGCCGTCAGTAGCGGTACTGCTCGTAGTCGCCGGAGCCCTGGTACGGGTACTGCTGGGGCTGCTGCTGCGGCTGTTGCGGGTACGCCTGGCCGTCGGCCGGGTACGGCTGTGCGACGTCACGCTGCTGCGGCACCCACACGCCGCCGGGCGGGGTGTCCATCGCGTACTGGTCCTGTCCGGTCGTGCCGCCGGTGTAGGGTCCGGCTCCCTGGCCTCCGTACGGGGTGTAGTCGTACGGCTGCTGCGGGATGACACCGCCGCCGGTCCCGATGTACGGGTCCGAGTAGGCGGCGTAGACCTGCTGCCCGCCGTCGGGCTGGTAGGCGCCGGGGTAGTCGTAGCCGCCGCCCGGCGCCTGCGGGTCCTGGTAGCCGGTGTAGCCGTGGGCGTCCTGCTCGGCGGTGGTGAACGGCGAGGCGAAGGCGGCCGTCTGCCCGGCGTCGGAGCCGGACGCGAAGCTCTGTATCCCGTACGAGCCGGTGTCCTCGGGCAGCGGCTCGGGGCTGTAGAGGTCCTCGGTCGCGGCCGTGAACCGCGGCCGGGGGGCCTTCCCGGATTCCGCTGCCCCGTCGGCGCCCGCGTCCGAGGGCCCGCCCGGCGCCTCGGCGCCGTACTCCACCCCGGACACCTCCAGCACGGGCTCGGACCGAGGTCCGCCGGCGCGGCGGCGCCGGGCGCCCTTCGGGGCCGCGGCGTCGTCCCCGCCCTTTCCGCCCTTTCCGCCCTTGCCGCTCTTTCCGCCCTTGCGCAGTGCCCAGCCGGCCTCGAAACCCTTGCGGAAGGAAAGCGTCACCAGGGTCTGGCCCAGCGCGAACGCGAGCGCGCCCGCGGCGATGACCGGCACCGAGGGCAGCACCACCCCCCCGACCACGCCGAGGAACCCTGCGAACGCGAGCAGCCGCCAGCGCAGCCGGGCCTTGTACTGCATCAGGACCTCGGCAAGCAGCCACAGCGCGACGAAACCGAACGCGACGTAGAGGACCGTCATTCCCATGCGTGGCACCCCTCGGTACGGCCGCCCTGGGGTACGGCCGATCAGGCCCGCTGGTGCAGGCCCAGATTCTCGTAGATCTCGAGAGTCGCCGTGGAGTTGTTCAGCGTGATGAAGTGCAGCCCCGGGACACCCTCGGACAGCAGCCGCGCGCAGAACTCCGTGGCGAACTCGATCCCCATGGAGCGTACAGCGGCCGGATCGTCCTTGACGGCGAGCATGCGCTCTTTCACGGCCTCGGGGAAGACGGCGTTGCTGAGTTGGGGCAGCCGGTCGAGCTGCTTGATGGCCACAACAGGCATGACCTCAGGGATGATCGGGGTGTCGCAGCCCGCCTTTTCGACGCTGTCGCGAAGCCGCAGATAATTCTCCGGATCGAAGAACATCTGGGTGATCGCATAGTCGGCACCGGCGCGGCACTTGTCCACGAAGTGCCGGATGTCCGTATCCCGGTCCTCGGAACGCGGGTGCATCTCCGGGAAGGCGGCGACGCCCACGCAGAAGTCGCCGGATTCCTTCAGCAGCCGGACCAGGTCGGCCGCGTAGTGCACCCCTTCGGGGTGCGGCACCCACGGGCCCATCGGGTTACCCGGCGGGTCGCCGCGCACGGCGAGCATGTTGCGGATGCCGGCGTCCGCGAACTGGCCGATCACGTTGCGCAGTTCGGCCACGGAGTGGTCGACGGCGGTGAGGTGCGCGACGGGGGTCAGCGTGGTGTCGGCGGCGATCTGCTGGGTGGCCTTGACGGTGCCGCCCCGGGTGGAGCCGCCGGCGCCGTATGTCACGGACACGAAGCTCGGGGAGACCGCCTCGATGCGGCGCAGCGCGTCCCAGAGGTTGCGCTCGCCCTTCTCGGTCTTGGGAGCCCAGAACTCGAACGAGTACGAGGGGTCCCCGGACGCCAGCAGGTCGCGGACCGTGCGGGCACGGTCCGTTCGGGTGGAAGCGGTTCCAAGGGCCATACGGGCAGGTTAGACGCGTGTTCCCGCACGCCGAAGCCCTGTCCGGGTTTTGGACAGCTTTTTGGACACTTAGGAGACGCGGTTCCGGATACGCCGGGCGAGGTCCGCCGCCGCGGCCCCCGGATCGGACGCCTCGGTCAGGGCGCGGACGACGACGACCCGGGTCGCGCCGGCGTCGAGGACCTCGTCGAGGTTGCCGGCGTCGATGCCGCCGATCGCGAACCACGGGCGGTCCTGCCGCAGGGAGGCCGCATACCGGACCAGGCCGAGGCCGGGGGCGGGCCGGCCGGGCTTGGTGGGGG
>NZ_JACBGN010000136.1 GCF_013401435.1 Streptomyces sp. BR123 | reverse complement strand
TCGGCAGCGTCATATGTCTATAAGAGACAGCGCCCCACCGTGCGCAGGTGCCGGAGCGAGCCCCGGTCCCGGGCCGCCCCCTCGGGCCAGACGACGTCCACCGGAACGCCGCGGGCCCGGGCATAGGCCACCAGGTGCGCGGTGGCGTCGCGGCCGTCGGACGGCGAACCGTCCCACACGGCCAGCAGCCGACGGCTGGTCCGGATCATCCACTCATCGGCGCCGATGCACGCGGCGCGGTCATCCGGATCGAACTCCACCAGGTTCGCCCGGTCGGCCAGGAGGAGGAGTTCGCCGGCCGCGGCGCGGTCACGCTGCGGCAGCGGCGCGGGCACCGTCCCCTCGGCCGCGAGCAGCACCACCAGCCGCCCGCCCGCCGCGTGCACGGCCCGCCCGAACGCCACCGGCAGCCCTGCACCCGCGCGGACCACCGCGGTGGCGCTCCCCGCCCAGCGCTCGACTCGCGCCCGCACCTCGGACTCCACCAGCTCGAGCGTGTCCGGGCACAGATCGGCATGGCCCACCGCCGCGATCATCCGCCCGCTCGCTTCCCTGCCATCCGGCGCCGCCCTCCACTCGTCCCGCGTACGAACGGGTCCGCCCGCCGTCACCGACGGGGCGGACCCGAATCACGAGTGAACACGCGGACTCACCGGACCGAGAAGGGCCCGAACGTCCCCCGACCCGTCCCCCCGGGGGCCGAACGTCCCTGGTCGGATGCGGGACAGCGCCTTGACTGAAAATTCAGTCAGTGTCAGAGTGGCGACACGCGCCGTCCCGTGTCCCGCCCAGCGGCCGACCGCGGGGCCGGCGGCACCCTTGTCGCAAGAGCCCGGGGGCCCACGCCCTCGCCGCACCCCCGCGGCCGCCCCGGCCGCCCCGGCCGCCCCGGTCGGACCCATGCGTCCGCCGGTCCACGATCGGAGTCCCCCGTGTCGAACCTGCGTCCCACACGCCGGACCGCCCTGCACGCCCTCGCCTTCGGCGCGGCGGCCTGCGGCCCCGCCGGGACAGCTCTGCGCTCCGGCTCCCCGGCCGGATCCTCCTCGTCGACGCCCGGCGGCGGACCGGAGCGCCGCCTCGGCGCCGAGTGGGAGAGCCACACCCGGACCTTCATGTCCTGGCCCGCCCTGGCCGCGGGCGTGTGGGAGGAGGACCTTCGCTACGTCCGCGAGGACGTCGCCCGCATCGCCCGCGCCGTCGGAGAGTACGAGGCAGTGGTCGTGATGGCCCGCCCCGACCAGGTGACGGCCGCCCAGCGGGCGTGCGGCTCGCAGGTCGAGGTGATCCCGCTGGCCGTCGACGACCTCTGGGCCCGCGACACCGTCCCCGTGTTCGTCGGGGAGGGCGGCAAGGTCACCGGCATCGACTTCAACTTCAACGGCTGGGGCAACAAGCAGGATCACACCAACGACGCCAAGGTGGGGAGCGCCCTGCTGGAGAAGTACGGGATCCCCCGGGTGCAGGCCCCGCTGGTCGCGGAGGGCGGTTCCTTCGAGCCCGACGGCGAGGGCACCCTGCTGATCACCGAGAGCTCGATCGTCAACGACAACCGCAACGAGGGCAGGTCACGGGAGACCGTCGAGGCCGAGCTCAAGCAGACCCTGGGCGTCGAGAAGGTGGTATGGCTGGCCGGTGTACGCGGCGAGGACATCACCGACGCCCACGTCGACAGCCTCGTACGGTTCACCGAACCCGGCGTGGTCCTGCTCGACCGCGCGCACCCGAACACTCCGCCGGACTCCTGGTCCCGCTCCGCCGACCAGGCGAAGTCCGTCCTGTCGAAGGCGACGGACGCCCGCGGCCGGCGCTTCGAGGTCATCGACCTCCCGCAACCCGACCTGAACCGGATCACGGGCCGGGGCGACGATTTCGTGGCCGCCTACGCCAACTTCTACATCGCCAACGACGCCGTGTTCATGCCCCGGTTCGGTGACCGCAAGGCCGATGACCGCGCCCGCGGCATCCTCCGGGAACACTTCCCGCAGCGCGACGTCGTCCCGGTCGTCATCGACACGATCGCCTCGGGCGGCGGCGGCATCCACTGCTCCACCCACGACCAGCCCGGCAAGCCGGCCGCCTGACGCCTCGCCCCGGACACGTCCGCCCTGCCCCGCCACCTCGCCTGCGGATCCGACAGCCGCGGCGGGACGCGCCGACACGGGTCGGCGGCGCAGGTGCAGAGGTCGGGGAGCGAGCGGGCCGGCCCCTCCCGCTCCGGCCCCGCGGGGGGCTGCCTCGGTCGCCCCGCGGGGCGTGGGCTGCCGGGTCAGTCCCGGTGGAGGAAGGCGCCGGCGAGCCGGCGCGGCACGACCGAGGAGCTCCTGACCTCACGGCGACGAGGAAGTGATGCGGACGGTCTCGCGCACGGTGACCTGGTCGATCTCCGTGGTGCGCACCGTCACGTTCATGGTCCACTCCCCCGGCATGGGCAGCCGCAGGTCATAGGCGGCCCAGTACCCCTTCTGGTCCTTGAGTCTGGCGTCGATCGGGCCGATGTCCAGGTCGTCCTGGGTGAGGCTGAGCCGGAGTTCGCGAACGGTCGCGAGGCCGCCGTCCGCGGTGAACACCACGGCTTCGACGGTGTTCTCGCCGACGCGTCCCGGCGCCAGGGTGATCTGCACCGTTCCCTGGTGGTTGGCCGTCCCCATGTCGAAGGGGACCATGACCACCTTCACCTGCGGCTGCTGCGCCGCGGCCGCCGCGATCCCCTCGCCCGCGGCGCGGCTGGGCTGGGTACCGGTGAGCAAGGTCGTGATCGCGAGGACCACGGCGCTGAGTGCGGCCTCGACGGCCACCGTGCGGCGCAGGCTGCGCCGGTACCCGTCGGCCTCGACACCGGGCGGCTCGCTGGGGCCGTCGCCCCGGGGGGCTGTCACCACCGGAGAAGCCGGCCCCCCGACCGTCTGCGCGACCTTCACCGGCTCGGGCTCGGGGACCGTCGGGGTCTCCGCCGCCGGAGGCGCCGCGTGGACGAGGCGGGCGGTCCAACGCCGTGAGAAGGAGGCCACCCACAGCACGAGCACCACCGCGGCGATCTTCACGATGAGGGTCCTTCCGAACGACGTGGTGGACAGGGCCTCCCAGGAGCCGACCTGCCGCCATGACTGGTACACCCCTGTTCCGGCCAGGACGGCAACGGCGGTGAAGGCCAGCGTGGAGAAGCGGCCGATCACGGACGCGGGCACGGCGGGACTGCCCGGCCCTCGGCTGCGCAGCAGGACCACCAGCGTGATCAGGCCGCCCAGCCAGACCCCCATGGCCAGCAGGTGCAGGACAGCGGCGGGAACGGCGAGCGGCACCTGGATGCCCGCGGAGGCGTGCTCGGCGGCGGCCCAGGTGAACGCCAGCGCCAGGGCGAACGCCGCCCCGGCCCAGCGGACCCGGGGACCGTTGAGCCGTGCGGCCGGCCGCCTCAGCAGCACCGCGGCCACGGCGAGCAGCACGAGCCGGACGATCAGCGCTCCCCCGGGCCTCCCGGTGGCGGTCCGGCCCACCCGGGACAGGTCGAGCGCCGACATCAGCTGACCCCCCGTCTCGTACGGGCCCCGCAGGAGCAGGAGCACCACCGTGGACGCCGCCAGCGTCAGCCACCCGGCGGTCAGCAGCCTGCGCACCGGGCGGTCCGCCCCCGCGGCGGGCCAGCACACCAGGACGAACGCGGCGGCGCCGACGAGGAGTGCAAGCCCGCTGTAGGCGGTGTAGCGGAAGAAGCCGTACAGGCGGCCGACTGCCGTGTCGTCCAGTGATCCTGTCGGGGCGACGGCAGCAGTCCCGGACGGCTTGCCGACGGAGAAGACGAATGCGCCGGAGATGGGGTGGCCATCGGCCGAGACGACCCGCCAGGCCACCGTGTAGGTGCCCTGGGGCAGCTCGTCGGACAGCTCCACCCGACCGGTGTTGTCCTTGCCGTCCACGTGCTGCGCCGGACGGGGGTTCACACGCTCGTTGTCCGGTGACAGCACCCTCACCGAGTCCTCGGAGAAGCCGACCGACTCGGTGAAAGTGAGCGTGACCTGCTGCGGCGCCACCTTGAGCACGGTGCCGTCCGCAGGATCGGAGCCGCTGAGTCCGGCATGCGCGAAAGCCGTGCCCGCCCCGCCGATGACCAGGGCGAACACGGCGGCGACCAGCGCCAGGAGCGTCAGCGACGTCCTGGCAGGAGGCGATCCGGTGTGCATGACCAGGCAGTCTCGGCGCTCCCGGCGGCCGACGGAGCCGCTTAAGCAACTTCCGCTAAAGAGCCGGGCGGAACACCCGGCCGCGGCCGCAGGTCCTGTATGAAGGGGTGCGGGCAGACGGGGTGCGGCTGCCCGCCCGACCACTGCGCGAAGAAGCCCGGACGCGTCACCCCCGCGCCCGGATCGCCGCACCGGCAATGCGTCGCCCACGCGGCACGCGGCAGCCGCGATGCGGACCGGGCCCGCCCGGTTCAGTCGTTCCGGATGGTGATGTCGCCGTTGCCGGTGCGCACCCGGAGTTCGTGCGTGCCGTTCGGGTCGTTGGGCACGTCGATGGTCCGGTCGCCATGGCCCGAGTCGACGGTCACCCGGTATCCGGCCCGTGGCACGGTGAGGGTGACGTCACCGTTGGAGGTCTGGGCGCGGACATCGGCCGGGGTGTCCGGAGTCAGGCTGATCCTGCCGTTGGAGGTCTCGGCCTGGATCCGGTCGGCCTTGATGCCCGTGCCCTTGATCTGGCCGTTGCTGGTCCGCACCTCAACGGTGCCGGTGACGCCGTTCATCTCGACACGGCCGGAGCTGGTCGCCACCTGGACCGATCCGACCTGGGCGAGGCGGACCGCTCCGCTGGAGGCCTCCCCGGTGACCGGGATGCCGGGCGGCACGTCGACGGTGTAGCCGACCGAGCAGCGATTGCCGCAGCCGCCGAGGATCAGCACGCCGTTCTCGATCCGGTGGGTGGCCCCCTCGGGTCGGTCGCCCCGGAACTTGATCTTGCGGTGGAGCGTCGGGGCGCCGTGCGGGACGCCGTTGACCGTGACACCGCCCGACCCGTTGTCGAAGCGCACCGAGGTGATCTTTCCGGAGAGGGTGCTGTCGTCCTCGTGGGTCTCCCCCTGCACGAGGCCGCACGAGGCGAGTGAGACGACGGCGATGCCGGACGCCGCGAGGATCCCGAAACCGCGGAATAACTGACGCATGAAGGTCCCCCAGTTCTGGAGAATCGCCCGAGCGGGCACGATGAGAACACCGGTCCGGGCCCCTGGTGGGCCCGGCGCTCTGCGACGCTATCGCGCATGTAACCGCCCGGCCATGAGGCAAACCCCCGCCCGACGCCGGCCCGGACCGCGACCCGACCGCGAGCGGTGACGGCGCGCGCGACCCGCTACCCGCCGTCCGGCCGGCTGCGCGGCGCTGTCTGCAGCACACTGACCATCCGGCATTCCGGCAGATCGGCCACCAGCACCCGGGCCGACGCGTCACCGATGCGATCGGCCGGGTCGGCCACCGAGAAGCGGTCGCCGCCCAGATGGCGCCGCAGCAGGGCCACGGCGGTTCTCCGGGATGACGATGCGTTCCTTCGCGACGATGTGGGTGCACACGATCTCGCCGCCCGGATCGAGCACGTCGAGGGCCTCGACGGCCAACCGCAGGAAGGGCACGGCACCGGCATGAGCCTTGGGAGCGAACGCCGGGTCGACGGGTACCAGGCCGAAGCGTTCCGGTCGGCAGGCAGCGGAATCGGGCCGGATCGACGACGACGCAGGTTGAGCCGCACCCCTCGCACCGGGGGCGGGCGGCCTGCGTGCGAAGATGAATTGACGACCCGTCAAAAGACGCGGCCAAGGAATCAGCATCCGCGCCCAGCCGAACAGGCACGGGCGGACACTGTAGCGCCGCCGCCCGGAGGTGGGGGCGAGTGAGATCCCGAGTCCCTGTCCGCGGCGACGGTCGGCCCGGCCGGTTACCTCCACCGGGAGGCACCGCGTGGAAGGGCTTCAGCCCCGGCTCCTGGCCGCGGCCACGGCGTCCTTGACCTCCCGCGCCACACGAGCCGCGTCGTCGGGGTTGTGCACCACATCCGTGTGGTTCATGTCGACGACGAGGACCTCGCTGGCCGAGTAGTGCTTGTGCACCCAGTCGTCGTAGCCGGACCACAGCGTCCGGTAGTACTCGACGAGGCTGTCGTCCTGCTCGAAATCGCGGCCCCGCAACCCGATGCGGTGCAGCACCGTCTCGAAGTCCGCCTTGAGGTACACCATGAGATCGGGTGCCTTGCGGTACGGCAGGCCGTCGATCTCGCGCATCATCTCTTCGAGCAGCCCCTCGTACACCTGCATCTCGAGAGAGCTGATCCGGCCCAGATCGTGATTGACCTTGGCGAAGTACCAGTCCTCGTAGATGGACCGGTCGAGGACGTTGTCGCCCTTCTTGTACGCCTCCTTGATCGCAGCGAACCGCGTCTGCAGGAAGTAGAGCTGGAGGAGGAAGGGGTAGCGCTTCGCCTGGATCTCCTCGGGGCTCGCCGTGTAGAAGAGCGGGAGGATGGGGTTGTCGTCCACGCTCTCGTAGAAGACGTCACTGCCCAGCTCCTTGGCGATCAGCTCGGCCACGCTCGTCTTGCCGATTCCGATCATGCCTCCGACGCAGATCACCGGCATACCTCACTTCTCCCTGGGGGTCTTCTGTTCACGGGGGACGGCTGGGCACCCCATACCCCTGAGACGCGTGCAGGCGCTCACCCGATGCCCGGGCAGGGCCTTCATGATCGGCGCCATGGAATCCCGGGCCCGGATCGAGGACCCGACGCAGGCCGCCTGGTCGGACGGCCCTGACCGCTCCGTGGTTGTCGCATACGGCGAGCCACCGCCCCACGGTCGCCTGAAGCTTAAATGACGATTCGCCCCACGCCGGCCAGAGCACCGGCACCCAGGTCGCCTCGCTCCCGGTGCCCTCACCCTCCGCAACCTCACCGGCCCGGCCGGGATCACCGGGGATCCAACGCCGAGGGGGAGCCCCGCGGCGCCAAAGGCACGCCCCACCGCGCATCAACCTGCCCCAGGGGAACAGCCCTGGTTCAGGCCGTCGGCAACCTGTGCACACAAGATCCACTATGCGCCCATGCGCACACTTCGGTGACGGATCGCGCGCCCCGCCCGGATCCGGCAACGACCTCGTGGAAGGCGTGAGCACCGCACCCAACCCGGGTCCGCACGAAGCAGCAGTTCAACGCACCCTTCCCCTGGGCTTCAGGTGGCTCGGAGGGAGTTCGGGCGAGGGAAGCGGAGGGCCGTCGTAGCCCTTCACCTCGCCGAAGCATGTGCCGTTCATCCAGTCCTCGCGGGCCCCCAGGCTCATGGCAGCCAAAACACTCGCCCGAGGAATGGGCACCTTCTTCAAGGACTGCGAGCACCCCGCGTCCCGGTGGGCGAAGTGCCCGCACTTCTACAAGGTCCGCTACAGAGGCCCCGACGGGAACCAGTCGAGGAGTCAGGCGCGACTGACCAGTGTCTACAACGCGAAGAAGGCCGCACCGGCAAACCCGGCGAAGAGCGAGCGCATCGAGAAGTACGGTCAAATGCGGTTCCGGGAGTGGACCGCCGAGGCTGGCCAGCGTCACCTTGCTGCGGCGTCACTCAGCCACCTCGACTCGCTTCTCCAGCACCACATATTGAAGTCGATACTCCTCGACGCGCATCGCCTGGGCCTCTTCGACGACAACCTCCCCTGGGCGTCAAGCCACCTCGGTACGACCCCAAGCGTGCCGTCATCCCCTCCCCTGCGCAGCTCCAGGCCCTGCGCGGCGCCGGGGACGACGTGTTCCGGGTCGTAGTGGAACTCATGGGCGGCTGCAACCTACGCAACGGCGAGGCCGCCGCGGTCAACGTCAACAACATCGTGGCCGACGACCGTCTACCGCGTCACCGAGCAGGTCAACCAATCGACCGAGACGCACGACCGCCTCAAGCACCGCAAGCTCGGTGAGTACCGCGACGTCCTGCTTCCCCGACGGACCAAGAGCGCCATCGAGTGGTACGCCGAAAGGCACGGCACTACCGACGGCTACCTACTGCGCCCTCCACGGGACTCCACCAGCCCCTTCCTGCCGGACCTCCTCCAGAACCAGTGGCAGCGGCTCAAGAGACGAGGCGACCTCGACATACCCGACGGCCTGGTCATCTACAGCCTCCGCCACTTCTTCGCCTCGAACTGCCTCATCCGGCACTGGTCCCGAGTCCCGGCCTGAGATCGCTGGGCTCCCTCGCCCATTCCGTTCGCGACACCGTCAGCCGAGGGAGGCCATGAGGTCGTTGCATGCCTGCTCGCAGGAGCGGCACGCCTCGGCGCAGATGCGGCAGTGTTCGTGCATGTCGGCGTGGGAGGCGCATTCGTCCGCGCACGCCTTGCAGGCGACGGCGCAGGCGTTGAGAAGGGCGCGGGTGATGTTGGCGTCGTAGCCGGTGTGGCGGGAGAGGACTGCGGCGGTCGCGGTGCAGATGTCGGCGCAGTCCATGTCGGTGCGGATGCACTTGGTGAGGTCGCCCACCATCCCCTCGGAGAGACAGGCGTCGGCGCAGGCCGTGCAGGCCTGGGCGCAGGCGAGACACTCCTCGATGCAGCGGGCGAGCTTGTCCTGGTCGACGTTGCCGAGGTCGGCCGGGTAGCTGTGCAGCATGTCCTTGACGGGCGCGTTCATGACGACGGCCCTCGCTTTCCCGCCGCCGACCGGAGGTGAGGTGCGCCTTCGACGAAGCCGTACGGCGTCCTACGGCCAGGATCGCCCCGGGCCCCTGACGGCGCACCGCAGCACTGTGATCAGCGAGAGGGTCCGGACCGCGCTGCGCCTGGTGCCGGCCGGTCTCGCCGCCGGGCTTCCGGCGGCTGCTGCGCGATGCAGGCCCGCGCCCTGAGCCGGGGCTCGGGCGCGGGCCTGCGGGAAGGCGTGGGGTCAGTGGTAGGCGTGGACGACGGCGTGGCCCTTGCCGCGGCCGATCATCCACTTGTTCACCGGCGTGGTGATCAGGAAAGCGACGGCGAAGCCACCGAGGAGCGCGTACCAGAACAGGCCGTCGCTCAGGTGAGCGTCCATCGCACCCGGGACGAGTGCGATGATGCCGTTGTCGACGAGCTCCATGACGGCGATCGAGACGGTGTCGGCGGCCAGGGCGACCTTGATGGCGGCCTTCCAGCCCAGGCCGGCCTTGCGGACGGCGTAGAGGGTGAAGGAGTAGCCGAAGAAGAAGGCGAGCGCGATCGCCAGGAGCATGGTCGGGGCGTTGTGCCAGGCCAGAGCCGTACCGATGACCATGCCCAGGATCTCGCCGATGGCGCACCCGGTGAGGCAGTGGAGGGTCGCCTTCGCTGCCATCGACCAGGTGGTTGCTCCGCCGGCGTGAACGTGCCCCGCGTGGTGCGCATGTCCGGGGTCGTGCACGTGGCCCGGGTGGTCGTGCGCAGACGCGTCCGCGTGGTGTGCGGAGTGGTCCATTTCCCTCGCCTCTTCCTCGTCCAACGTGAGCCCCCGTGGTCCCGTCACTGGCCAAGTTTATACCCCTAGGGGGTATATGGCGAGGGGGCTTCTTCAGTCGATCAGGGCCGGTAGTCGGTGACGACATATGGGGCCCAGCAGGGGCGGGCCCGAGCCAACCTCGCCGTCCTCACGTTCCGCGGCAGGCTCGAAGCCCCTGTCACGCAATCGCCCGTCAAGCGCCCTTCAGCACCAGCCCGACACGCGGCCATGCGGTGACGCCGCGCAGACAGATCCACACTTGATGTGATCTACCTCTCATCGCGGACCCGGGACCCCCTCCAGTTGCTGTTTCGCTACCAGGGCCCCCTAGGGTCGTGCAGCGTGATTTCAGGCAGGGTCCGTCGCGGCCACCACAGGGGAGCGTTGCTGCTGGCAACGGTCTTCGCGGTGGTGTTTGCCGTGTTCGCGATGCATGCCCCGATCTCCCATGTGCACGCCCACAGCGGGCACGCTGCCGCATTGCCGGTCATCGATGCAGGGGAAAAGGCTCCGCACACCCACTCTGACGTCGCGCTCCAGGACGCCACCGAAGCACGGCACAGCCGCGACGGCGACTCCCCCTGCAACCACGGCGGGGCCGGAAAGATCTGCCTGGCGCTGCTGTACCTCGTCGCCGCCCTGCACGCGTTCGCGCGTATTCGTGGGGGCTCCAACCGCATCCTCGACGCGCTCCGCCGTTCGTCAGCACCCGTGCACCGCTGGATCAGCCGCACCGGCGACCCACCGTGCCTACACCGACTTTCGATCCTGCGCTGCTGAGAGCTGCACCCAGCTTGACGCCGCACCACTGGTGCCGGCGTGGCTTCTGCCTGCTCTCACTCAGCAAGATCTGAAAGGCCGTACCTGCATGACCACCGCTCTCAAGCCCGAGCTCCGGGCGACTCCCCCCTCGAGGCATCGCCGCCCCACCTTCGACAAGAAGTCGCTCCCGGCTCGCTACAGCGGTCAGATGCTCTACTTCATGGGCGCCGCCCTCATCGCCGGCGCCGTCGTCCACTACCCGATCAATCCGTCGCTGTACGCGATCATCTGCGTCGTCGGCGCCTTCGTGTTCCTCCTCGGCACCATCGTCAACGAGTTCGTGCTGTCCGACGAGCGTCCAGCGCTGGGCCAGGCGGTCTCGCTGGTCGCGTTCTCCCTGCTGCTGTCCTTCGGTGTCGGCCTGGTCGGCGGCGGCATCCAGCACTTCGAGCAGTTCCCCGAGCGCAGCGCATGGATGACCCCCATCGGCCTGCTCATGTCGTACGTCGCGTTCGTCGCCAAGGACTCCAAGGGGCGCTGGCGGCACCTCGTCAGTCCGTTCGCGGCCGTCGTCGTCGTGATCGCGGCCCTCACCTGGCTGGGCATGACCGCCCTGGCCGGGACCATCAGCTCCGACGGCCACAGCCACGACCATGGCTCCACGACCCAGACCCCCGCAGAGTCGGACCAGGCTCCCGCTGAGCAGGGCCAGCCGACCCGGGCACCCGCCGGGCAGAACAACCCGCCCAAGGCACCCGCAGGGCAGAACAACCCGCCCAAGGCACCCGCCGCGCCAGAAGGGGGCGGTCATTCGTCCCACAGCCACTGACCCCGGTCCGGCAACCGCATAGCCGTACTCACGGGCCCAGCGTGAACCACGCTGGGCCCGTGGTCTTGCCCATGTCGCTTGCGAAGGGCTTCCTCAGTTGATCGGGACCGCTCGGTAGCCGGCGCGCTCGACGGTCGCAACCAGATCGTCCGCGTGCACGGCACCCCGCTGATCGAGCTGGACCACAGCGCGGGCATCCCTCCGGGACGTGCGGGCAGAGCGCACGCCGGGGAGTTCCTCGAGCTCCGCGTCGATGAGGCGTACGCAGCTTGAGCAGTGCATGCCCTGGATGCGCAGGACGACCGCTCCGGGGTCAGCGGCCTCACGGTCGGCCGTTGGGGCCTTGCGGCGGCGCAGCCAGCTCATGCCTGGCCGCCCTGGAAGTCCATGGTGCCGCCTTGCATGCCCATGGCGCAGGAGAAGAGGAGCTTGCCGGGCTTGCGGGCGCCGAGGTCGATGCGCGTGTCGCCGTTCTTCTTGACGATCTCCTCGATGCCGAGTTCGGGGATCGTGAAGGCGCGGGCACAGCCTCCGGCATCGGCTCGCCTCCACCGCGAACATGGCCCGCCGGCTCACCACACCCGCTCCGGCCTGGCGCGACACCCTCGCGAAGGCGGCATGAACGTCATCGAGTTCCTGGCAGACCTCCAGGCCCAACACGACGAGGCCACCGCCCGAGCAGGAGAACTACGCGGCCAGATCGAGCACCTCACCGCCACCCTGGCCGAGACCGAAGCGCGACTCGCAGATCTGGCCACCACTCGGTCATCGCGGAGGCCGCACCGGCAGGAGCCGAACCCGATCCGCCCGAGACGAACACCGCCCACCAGGCCATCGTGCACGCCTTCAACCAGCACCGCGACGCTTGTGAACAGGGGTGGGCCGAGCGCGGGCTCGGTCTGGGATCGGTACGGGCGGGACAACGGTAAGTCCGTCGAATCATGTATCGCCTCAACGGGTTCATCGACCGGGGCCGTTGACAGCGGCGTGCTCAGCCACCTGCTCGTCGTCGCCACCCTGAAAGAACGCGCCCCCGATTCACACTTCCTCCCCGGCGTCGATGTTGGCTTCGCCGATGGCGACACGAAGGAAGTCGACATCTTCGGCGTCTACGAGGCGAAAGTCAGCGCCGCCGAATTCGCCAAGGAAAGCCAGATCAGGCGTGACGTCGAACTCAGCCACCGTCTGAAGGCCGACGTGCACGTCATGGCGGCAATTGACGTCATCCCCGAGCCGCTCCTGGAGGAAGCCCGGGAGCATTGCAGAATGGCCGGTCTCGAACTTCTCGTCCTGCATGAACCCGAGCCCAGGCACGGGCGCAACAAAGCCGGCGACGAAAGTCGCAGCTCGCCCCGCAACGGATGCCACCCTGGCGCAGGGCATCAGGCGACGTCGCCGCGCGATGCTTCAGGGTGCCGTACTCAAGCGGAACCGGCGCCATCAGCCTGGTGATCATCTGGTCACGACCCCAGTGATCATGATGGGCTACAGAAAGCTGCCGACCGACGTGCCACGGTGCGCGCTCGTGCGCTCCCTGCCGCGCCGGAACTTATTGGGCCATCCTGGTGACATGGAGACCCTCCCGAAGGCTCCATGTCCCTCCTGCTCCGTTCCGCACGCCTTGCTGCCCACCAAACGAATCGGGTACGGATCGGTCAAGGACCACAAGATCGAGCCGCGGGCACTGGTGCTGTGTCCGGGCAGCATGGTCCACGTCGCTTACGCCGAAGCACGAGCGTGGCAGCTCGAGTTCGAGCGCACACAGCAGGAGGCAGCGGCGCCGGCCGCGGTGGAAGAAATGCTCTTCGAGGGATGAGGATCGGAGAGCCGCACCATGCAACGCATCGCAGTAACAACGAGGGGCTCGCAAAGCCCCCAGGCCCCGACGTCCCACCGACACGAGAACGCCGTCCCGCCCCAACGAAGGCGGCTGCCGTGAGTAACCGAGAGGCGTCGGTGAATAGCGATGCTCAACCTGAGCATCGGGTTGCCGGGGCCGTTGTGGTTCACGAGGGTCGAGTGCTGCTCGTACGGCGACAAGTTGCAGAGGGCCAACTCTCGTGGCAGTTCCCGGCGGGCAAAGTCGAACCGGGCGAGACCTGCAAGGAAGCCGCCGTCCGCGAGACGAAGGAGGAGGCCGACCTGGACGTGGTCGCCGTGGCTCCGCTGGGCGAGCGGGTCCACCCAATCACCGGCCGGCAAGTGTCGTATACGGCCTGCGAGGTGGCCGGTGGGACCGCGCACGTGGCGGACGCCGATGAAAT
The DNA here is from genome assembly GCF_013401435.1 of Streptomyces sp. BR123. Taxonomy (GTDB): domain Bacteria; phylum Actinomycetota; class Actinomycetes; order Streptomycetales; family Streptomycetaceae; genus Streptomyces. The sequence goes on along the minus strand of NZ_JACBGN010000136.1, from coordinate 5,263 downwards.
CGCTGAGGTCGCGTGGGTGCCCCTGCCGGAGATCCCGCAGTACATCCCGTACGGGCTCTTCAAGCCGGTCCGGCGATACCTGGACGTCATCCTTCGATCTCGACCACGGCCGCCAGGGCGAGAATGCCTCGGCTAGGCAGGCAAGGGCGTTGTCAGTTGTACACAAGATCCGCCACGCACGCTTCATCCACGAATCGCACGTCCGGCCGGATCCGAAGTCACGACCGTTGGAGCCGACGGCGCAGCGGCGGCCACCACCACTGCCCTTCACTGGCAAGAGGACTTGCCTGACCGGCAACCAGGACCTAACTCCTCGTCAGCAAAGTCAGCAAAGCGTCAGCATTCGGCCGACCAAACTCGGTGACAGCCTGCAGAACGTGAGACTCGGCCGTCGGCGCCGAAGGCTCTCGCACCGTGTCCAGGACCTCCCCCGCCAAGTCAAAAGCGGAGGGTCGGGAGCAGCCACCACACCCAACCCTCGCCCCACACAAACAAGCAGGTCAGCGCACCCGTCCCCTGGGCTTCAGGTGCGTAGGCGGGAGTTCAGGGGCAGGAAGCGGAGGGCCGTCATAGCCCTTCACCTCGCCGAAGCGCGTGCCGTTCATCCAGTCCTCGCGGGCCTGCGCGATCTCCTCGTGGCTGCGGCCGATCCAGTTCCAGAACATCACGATCTCCTCCTCGAACGGCTCGCCGCCCAGGAGCATCAGGGCCGCGTCCGAGGTCGCGCGCAGCGGGAGTTCGCTACGGCCGCAGCCGAGGTAGAGCATGGAGCCCGGGAGGACCGGGACGCCGTCGACGTGGGCTTCGCCGGACATCGACAGGACCGCGTACTCGAAGTCCGGTTCCAGCGGGAGCCCGGCCTCGGTACCGGCCGCCAGGGCGATGTCGGCGCCGACGATCGGGGTGTACGCCGTGCCGGGCGAGGTCGCCGTGTCGAGGGTGCCCAGGATCACCGTGGCGCTCAGGCCGGGGGCGGTCACGCGCGGCAGCTCGGCGTGGTGCTGGAAGTGCGGCTCCACGTCGCGGTGGGTGTCGGGCAGGGCCACCCACAGCTGGGCGCCGTGCAGGAGGCGGCTGTGCGTGCGGGGGCTTTCCTCGGAGTGGCTGATTCCTCGGCCGGAGGTCATCAGGCCCAGCTCGCGCGGCCGGATCGTCTGCAGGCTGCCCACGCTGTCGCGGTGCAGCACCTCTCCGTCGTGGAGCCAGCTCACCGTCTGGAGGCCGCAGTGGGGGTGGGGGGCAACCTGCATGCCGGGTTCGCCCGCGATGTCGTCCGGGCCGTAGTGGTCGACGAAGCACCAGGCGCCCACCATGCGGCGGCCCAGGTTCGGCAGGAGTCGGCGGACCTCGGTGGATTCCCCGAGCTTGACCGTGCGCGGGCTGAGGAGCTCGCGCACCGGTTCGGCCACGACGAAGCCGCGGCCGCCGCAGGCGGAGAGAGCGGGCTGGCGATCGAGATTGCTCATGCGGACCAACTTAGTACCGCCGCCGCCGCCGTGGTCCGTGGAATGCCGGGCTCCCGTCACGTGTTGGAGGGGGCGAACGCAGCACCCGCGCAGCGGAAGGACCCCTATGGACGCGCCGACGACGTACTACGAGCAGGGGACGGCGGCGGAGCGCTGGGCGCGTGCCCGGCTCTTCTTCGACGCGAAGGAGTACGCGACGACCGCGAAGGTCCTGCACGCGCTCGCGGCCGAGGTCCCCGGGCAGCTGGCACCGCGGCTGCTCCTGGCCCGCGCCTACTACCACTCCGCGCAGCTCTCGCGCGCCGAGGAGGAGCTCCGTGCGATCCTGGAGCGCTGGCCGGTGGAGGACTACGCACAGCTGCTGCTCGGCCGAACCCTGGAGCGCCAGGGCCGGGCCGGCGAGGCGGCGCCGTACCTGCGGCTGGCCGGTGCGATGGCCGGGGAGTTTCCCGGGTAGAGGCGCCCCGTCCCGGCCGAGTGGCGACGCCGGAGGCCCCGGCGGCCCCGGCGCGCTTCCGGCTCACCGTCCCGCCCTCCCGCCGCGTGCGTGCGGGGGCGGACGGCCGGCTCGGTTAGCCTGGGGGCACGATGAACCGTCTGACCACGCCTTTCGGCTCCCACGAGCTCACCCGCTTCCCCTCCGACCCGCGCGACCGGCTCCGCGCCTGGGACGCCGCCGACGAGTACCTGCTGCGCCACCTGGACTCCGGTACGGGCGAGCGCGGCCCGGTGGATCTGGCCGGCGCCGGGCAGATCACGGTGCTCGGGGACCGCTGGGGGGCGCTGGCGACGGCGCTGGCCGCGTACCGGCCGACGCAGATCACCGACTCCGCGCTCACCCGCGCCGCCACCGAGGCCAACCTGGCGCGCGCCGGGGCCTCGGCGGGCGCGGTCACGCTTCTGACCACGCAGGACGCGCCGCCGCCGCGGATCGACGTGCTGCTGGTCCGCGTGCCGAAGAGCCTGGCGCTGCTGGAGGACCAGCTGCTGCGGCTGGCCCCGCACGTCCACGCCGGCACGGTCGTGGTCGGCACGGGCATGGTCAAGGAGATCCACACCTCCACGCTGGACCTCTTCGGGCGGATCCTCGGGCCGACCAGGACCTCCCTCGCCGAGAAGAAGGCCCGGCTGATCTTCTGCACGCCGGATCCCGAGGTCATCGCGGCCGCGGCCGCCGACGCGCCGGCCGGGGGCGGCTGGCCGCTGACGTACACGCTGGACCGGGACGCCGGTTCGGGGGCGGGCCTGACCGCCGTCAACCACGCGGGGATCTTCTGCGCGGACCGCCTCGACGTCGGCACCCGGTTCTTCCTGCAGAGCATCCCGACCAACACGGACGGCGCCCGCGTCGTCGACCTGGGCTGCGGCAACGGCATCGTCGGTACGGCGGTCGCGGTCGCGGACCCCGACGCGGAGCTGGTGTTCGCGGACGAGTCGTACCAGGCGGTGGCCTCCGCCCGTGCCACGTACGAGGCGAACGTCCGGCGCGGCCGCCGCGACCGGGCCGAGTTCCTCGTCGGCGACGGGCTGTCGATGCTGCCCGCCGGGTCGGTGGACCTCGTGCTGTGCAATCCGCCCTTCCACTCCCACCAGGCCACCACGGACGCGACGGCGCTGAGGATGTTCGCGCAGTCGCGGCGGGCGCTGCGGCCGGGCGGCGAGCTGTGGATCGTCGCCAACCGCCACCTCGGCTACCACACGCACCTGCGGCGCCTCTTCGGCAACAGTGAAGTCGCCGCGAGCGAACCGCGGTTCGTTGTCCTGCGGGCCGTGAAGCGGGAGAAGCGTACGCGCCCCATGTGACCAGCCGGTACGTCCTACACTCGGCCGCGTGAGCAGCCTGGTGCGGGACGACGTGGACGGTGTGGACGGCGAGGCAGGGGACGGCAACGGCCCGGGGCGCTACCGCCGGGAGGAGCTGGCGCAGGCAGCCGGCGTCAAGGTGCGCAACCTGCGCTACTACCAGGAGCGCGGGCTGCTGCCGCCGCCGCGTCGGGAGGGTCGGATCGCCTGGTACTCCGATGACCACCTCACCCGGTTGCGACTGATCAGCGATCTGCTCGGGCGCGGCTACACGGTCAACGGCATCGGCGAGCTGCTGCACGCCTGGGAGGCGGGCGGGGGTCTGTCCCAACTGCTGGGCCTGGAGCGGGCGATGACAGGCGACCGGGTGGAGGAGGAGCCGGTCACCATGACCCTGGCCGAGCTGGCCGAGCTGTTCGGCCCGGCGGCGACCGCCGAGGACACCCGGCGGGCGGCCCGGCTGGGGTACGTGCGCATCGACGGTGACCTGGTCACGCACCGGAGCCGGCGGCTGCTGGAGGCGACGCTCACGCTGGTGCGGCAGGGCGTGCCGCTCGCGGAGATCCTGGACGCGGGGGACCTCGTCCGGATGCAGGCGGCGGCGCTGGCGGACCGGTTCGTCGGGTTGTTCCGGCGGCATGTGATCGGCCCGGACGGGCTGGAGCACCTTTCGGCCGTGCAACTGGATCACATCAGCGGTACGGCGGCGGCGCTGCGTCCGGTCGCCGGCGAGGTCGTGGCCGCGGAGTTCGCCCGGGCGATGGCCCGGAGGGTGGAGGCCGAGGTCGCCGAACTCCTGGGCAGGGAGCGGTAGGCGGGGCAGGACCGACGGGTAGCACTCGGCCGAAACGGTACGCCCGAGCAACCTTGCCAACCCCCATTGGCACTCTTACATTCAACTCGTCGGTAACAACGGTGCACAGCCGAAACCAAGGGACGATCCCATGACCGATTCCCTGCACTTATCGGACGTATCCGGCCCGCCCGGCAGAGGTGCGTCAACCCCCGACGAGGGTGCCGGACGGGTCCGCTGGCGTCGCTTCGCCGTGCTGACCCTCCCCGCAGTCGCCGTCACCGCCGGCCTCGGCATCGCCCTCGCGCAGGGCGCGCTCGCCGCCTCCTTCGCCGTCTCCGGCCAGCAGTTCAAGGTCGCGGCGTCGAGCCTGGACGGCGAGGGATTCGCCCAGTACGGAAGCGTCGACGTCAACGCCCGCCAAGAGCTCATCCCGGTGGCGGTCACCGCCATCAAGGAAGCCCGGCTGCACAACCTGTGCCAGTCCGTGGTGACCTCGCTCCCCCTGGTCGGCGACATCTCCCTCAACCTCACCGCCGGCAAGAAGGCCCCGGTCGAGGCGAGCAACCTCTTCGTCGACGCCACCCAGCTCTCCGGCAACGCCGTCTTCACCAACATCGAGATCGGCCGCGACGCCTCCACCCTCGACAAGGGCCCGGCGGAGGCCGTGGGCATGCAGGACCTGTTCGCCCAGCAGGCGGACACCGTCAGCATCACCGACCTCCAGCAGACCGCGTGGGCGACCAACGCGGGCACCTTCAAGCTCTCCGGGCTCAGCATGAACATCAGCAAGGGCAAGAAGGAATGCTTCTGAGCCGATGGCGGCGGTGGCGGCGTACCAGGCCGTTCTGGGGCGGGCTCTTCGCCGTCCTCGCCGGGGCCGAGATATGCGTCCTGCCGCTGGCACCGCTGAAGGTCATGCTCCAGCAGGGCGTGGCGGGCATCCCGTCGGTCCTCATGGGGATCGTCATGATCGTGCTCGGCCTCACGGCCTGGTTCGCCCCCGCCCAGCGCAGCCTCGCCGGCGTCCTGACCACGCTCATCGCAACCGCCGCGCTCGTGCTGTCCAACCTCGGCGGCTTCCTAATCGGCACCCTGCTCGGGATCCTCGGCGGCGGCCTGATGTTCGCCTGGCAGCCGTACGCCGCCCCGCGCCCCGAGCCTGCGGAGGGCTCCCCCACACCCCCGCAGGCCCCAGCTC
>NZ_JACBGN010000135.1 GCF_013401435.1 Streptomyces sp. BR123 | reverse complement strand
GGACGCGGGGACGGAAGAAGGGGCGGCCGGACCGGCCGCGTGCGCGCGGGAGCGCAGGGGACCACGACGCATGGGGCACTCCACGGCGGCAGGTGCGGGCGGGCTTCGGTGTCGCGTGGCTACCCCGCCCGTGGCGCGCTCCCTCCCGGTGGACCCCGGCGTACGGGAGCACACCGCAGAGCCCGGGGGTCATCGCGATCCCCGGGCTCTCCCGGCGTGCTCCGGTCCCCGCAGGGGCGGAGACGGTGGTGTGGGGCCGCCCGCCTGGGGCGCCCGATTTCAGGCGGCCGAGCGGAGCCGCAGCGCGGCGAGCGGGACGTAGCCCGTGCCGCCCTCGCGGGACAGCGGGGCGTCCGCCCCGGCCAGCCGCCGGTGCATGGCCAGCGCGATCCGCTCGCCCATCGCCTTCGCCCGCTCCGCGACGGGCCCTCGGTGCAGTCCGTCCACGGCGGCGCGCCAGAGCTGCACCCAGCGGCCGAAGTCCTCGGCGGTCATGGCCCGCGCCGCGTTCAGGGCGGCGTGCGGGGCGAAGGGGTCGCGGTCGTAGGAGGCGCTGCGGAACAGGGCCCGCTCCCAGAAGTCGGTTATCCGGGGCAGGTGGACGTCGAGGTCCGTGCCGGCGATCTCCGTGAAGAACGGGCCGATCAGCCCGTCGGCGAAGGCAGCCGTGTAGAAGCGCCGCAGCACGACCTCGAGGTCGGCGCGGCCGCGGATGTCGTGGTCGGCGGCGGAAGCGTCCATGGCCCCAGCATCCTCGCCGATGCGGGGGCCGAACAGGGCTCAAGGTCCCTGATTCGTCCGGGATACGTCACGTCGCGCGCCGGGCCCGGTCACGCACAGCGCACGCACGCGGGTGCCGTGGCGGCCTGCGGGCACCCGCCGGGAGGGAGGCCCGAGTGGCCGAAAATCGCCGCTGCAGGACGGAGCTCGCGCCGGATTCCGAACACGGAAGACCGGATATCGGTGCACACGGCGCCCCGGGCGGGCTCCGCACACACCTCCGGGCGGAAACCCGCACCGGGCCGCCGCCTCCGCACCAGGGCCGGCACGGCCCGGATGCGGAGGCGGCGGCGGGCGCTACGAGGCCACCGCGCCGCCCTTGAGGAGCGCGGCGCCGAGCGGCGTCACCGTGTGCAGGACGGCGTTCCCCCGGCGCAGGGTGGTCACGAGCCCGGCCTCGCGCATCACACAGGCGTGCTGGCTCGCGGAGGCCAGCGAGACGCCGGCTCGGCGGGCGAGCTCGCTGGTGGTGGCCCCGTCGCCGATGGCCCGCAGCACCACCGAGCGGGTGTGCCCGACGAGCTTGCCCAGGGTGCGCTGGCGCTGCTCCTCCAGAGGGCGAATCGATTCGCTTCCGGTGGGCGCCGATGCCAACTGCGCCGCGGCCGGGTAGACCAGCACCGGGGGCAGCTCCGGGTCGTGCAGGGTCACGGCGGTGCGCCGGCAGAAGAACGACGGCTGGAGCAGCAGCCCCCGCCCGCGCAGCCACACGTCGCGGTCCACGGGGTAGTCGCACTCCAGGACCGGCGCCCGCCAGCGCAGCATGGGCGGCAGCGAGGCCAGCAGCTCGTCCGCGCCGCCGTCCAGCAGGGCCCGGCCGCGCGCGGCCCGCTCGGCCTCGATCTGGGCCTGGATGTGGTTCCAGTACGGGGCCACGGCCGCCCGGTGGTAGCCGCGCAGCTCGGCCAGCAGCCTCGGAAGCTGCTTGGTGCTGTCGTCCATGAATTCCCGCAGCCGCCGCGGCACGCCCGAGTCGGTGCCCGTGCCCGCGCCCGGGGGCATGCCGAAGGCCGCACCCACCCGAGCGCCCGACCCGAGCAGGGCCAGCTCGCGCCGGATCCGCTCCGGGTGCAGCCCGCGCAGCGCGTCGAGGCCCACGTCCCACCCGTACTGCCCCTCCACGGGGGTCAGGAAATCGGGGAAATAGCCACGACTCGGTATGAGCGCGCCGAGCAAGCGTGCTTCAGCATTCAACCTGCTGCGCGTTTCCGTGCGCCATTCACCGAAGAGCCGCGCATCACGCCGGTCTCTTAAGCGGTGAAAACTCAGAATCGTTTCCCACAACGCATCGGGACGCCCTGCCATCCGCACGCGTGCCAGGTCCACTCCAGTGAAATGGATACGCAGCACCGAACCCCCACCTGTGCAACCGCAATCCCCCCGCCCCATGAGTATGCACGCCGTCACACGACGTCACCACGCCCTTTCGGCCACAGTTGAAACCCCTTTCGGCGGGGGCGTGACAACCGAAATGCTGTACTCCGCCAGACACACTCCAGTGCGACCGAAACGCTCCGTGAAGGCCGTGGGGGGCTTTGCGGGGCCTGGCGGTCGGTCGCACCGGGATGCGCCGACGTGCCTGGCGGATTGGCAGCAGGCGGTGGACGGGTGGGGATCCGTCCACCGCCTGCTGGCGTAAGGATTTGTTGAACAACAAAGAATTGCCCGCCTGCCCTCGGGGGTCAGGGAACCCGGGGGCAGGCGGACTCTCAGGGGCCCTCAGCGGGCCTCAGGCCGGCTTCAGCGGCTGTCGCTGCCCGTCGCCTCCGCGGCGGCGCGACCGGCCTCCAGGCGCGCCACCGGAATCCGGAACGGCGAGCAGGAGACGTAGTCGAGGCCGACCTCGTGGAAGAAGTGGACCGACTCGGGGTCACCGCCGTGTTCGCCGCAGACGCCGAGCTTGAGATCGGGGCGGGTGGCCCGCCCGGCCTGGGCCGCGCTGCGGACGAGTGCGCCGACGCCGTCCTTGTCGATCGTCTCGAACGGCGAGACACCGAAGATGCCCTTCTCCAGGTACGCGGTGAAGAAGCTGGCCTCGACGTCGTCGCGGGAGAAGCCCCACACGGTCTGGGTCAGGTCGTTCGTGCCGAAGGAGAAGAACTGTGCGGCCTCGGCGATCTGCGCGGCGGTCAGGGCGGCGCGCGGCAGCTCGATCATCGTGCCGATGGTGAGCCTGAGGTCGGTGCCGGTGGCGGCCTCGACCTCGGCGATGATCGCGTCGGCCTCCTCGCGGACGATCTCCAGCTCCTGCACGGTGCCGACGAGCGGGATCATGATCTCGGCGCGCGGGTCGCCCTTGGCTTCCTTGCGCACGGCCGCGGCCTCGGCGATGGCCCGGACCTGCATGGCGAACAGGCCGGGGATGACCAGGCCGAGACGGACACCGCGCAGGCCGAGCATCGGGTTCTGCTCGTGCAGCTTGTGCACGGCCTGGAGCAGGCGCAGGTCGTTCTCGTTGTGGTCCTTGCGGGCCTCGGCGAGGGCGACGCGCACCGACAGCTCGGTGATGTCGGGCAGGAACTCGTGCAGCGGCGGGTCGAGCAGGCGGACGGTGACGGGCAGGCCGTCCATCGCCTCGAACAGCTCGATGAAGTCCTTCTTCTGCAGCGGGAGGAGCTCGGCGAGGGCGGCCTCGCGCTCGCTCTCGGTGTCCGCGAGGATCAGGCGCTCGACCATCTCGCGGCGCTCGCCGAGGAACATGTGCTCGGTCCGGCACAGGCCGATGCCCTGGGCGCCGAACCGGCGGGCACGCAGCGCGTCCTCGGCGTTGTCGGCATTGGCGCGCACCCGCAGGCGGCGGACGCGGTCCGCGTAGGCCATGATCCGGTGGACGGCCTGGACCAGCTCGTCGGCGTCGTCCGCGCCGGCGTGCATACGGCCTTCGAAGTACTCGACGACCGGGGACGGCACGACGGGCACCTCGCCGAGGTACACCTTGCCGGTGGAGCCGTCGATGGAGACGACGTCGCCCTCTTCGATGACCTGGTCGCCGACCGTCATGCGGCGGCGCTTGGTGTCGACGTCGAGCTCCTCGGCGCCGCAGACGCAGGTCTTGCCCATGCCGCGGGCGACGACGGCGGCGTGCGAGGTCTTGCCTCCGCGCGAAGTCAGGATGCCCTCGGAGGCGATCATGCCGTCGAGGTCGTCGGGGTTGGTCTCGCGGCGGATGAGGATGACCTTCTCGCCGGAGCGGGACCACTTGACGGCCGTGTACGAGTCGAAGACGGCCTTGCCGACCGCTGCGCCCGGGGAGGCGGCGATGCCGCGGCCGAGCAGCTCGCTCTTGGCGTCCTCGTCGAAGCGCGGGAACATCAGCTGAGCGAGCTGGTGGCCGGTGACCCGCTGGAGGGCCTCGGCCTCGTCGATCAGGCCCTGGTCGACGAGCTGGGTGGCAATGCGGAAGGCGGCGCCGGCGGTGCGCTTGCCGACACGGGTCTGGAGCATCCACAGCTGGCCGCGCTCGATCGTGAACTCGATGTCGCAGAGGTCCTTGTAGTGGGTCTCCAGCGTCTCCATGATCTGCATCAGCTGGTCGTAGGACTTCTTGTCCAGCTGCTCCAGGTCGGCGAGGGGCACGGTGTTGCGGATGCCGGCGACGACGTCCTCGCCCTGCGCGTTCTGCAGGTAGTCGCCGTAGACGCCTTGGTGGCCGCTGGCGGGGTCGCGGGTGAAGGCGACGCCGGTGCCGGAGTCCGGGCCGAGGTTGCCGAAGACCATCGAGCAGACGTTGACCGCGGTGCCCAGGTCGCCGGGGATGCGCTCCTGGCGGCGGTAGAGCTTGGCGCGGTCGGTGTTCCAGGAGTTGAAGACCGCCTCGACGGCGAGGTCGAGCTGCTCGCGGGCGTCCTGCGGGAACTCGCGGCCGGCTTCCTTCGCCACGATCTTCTTGAAGGCCTTGACCAGCTTCTTCAGGTCGGCGGCGTCGAGGTCGGTGTCGACGGTGACCTTCTTGGCCGCCTTGGCCGCGTCGAGGGCGTCCTCGAAGAGCTCGCCCTCGACGCCGAGGACGGTCTTGCCGAACATCTGGATGAGGCGGCGGTACGAGTCCCAGGCGAAGCGCTCGTTGTCGGCCTGGGCGGCGAGGCCGGCGACGGAGGCGTCGGAGAGGCCGATGTTGAGGACGGTGTCCATCATGCCGGGCATCGAGAACTTGGCGCCGGAGCGGACGGAGACCAGCAGCGGGTCGTCCGACTGGCCGAGCTTCTTGCCCATCTTCGCTTCGAGGGCGGCGAGGTGGGCGCTGACCTCGTCGCGCAGCTCGGCCGGGGCCTCACCGCTCTCGAGGTAGACCTTGCAGGCCTCCGTGGTGATGGTGAAGCCGGGAGGGACCGGCAGACCCAGGTTGGTCATCTCGGCGAGGTTGGCTCCCTTGCCGCCGAGAAGGTCCTTGAGGTCGCGGTTTCCCTCGGTGAAGTCGTAGACGAACTTCTGGTTCTTGTTTTCCGACACGGGTCTCGACTCCTCGAGGACTCGGTGGCTGCCCTGACGGCGAGGAACATACCCAGATCGAAGGCTTCTGGGTACGTCCACTTGGCCGACATGCGGCCGTAACCACACGTGCGCCCCCGGATCGAAAGTAACTCACAGGTAGCCCGAACCAGCGAAGAGCGTTCACCTCCCGAAGGATGAGACCCTCCATGAGGCTTGATTGCGCTCGGATGAGCGATCATCGATACATTTGCGTTCAAGAGTTGAACGCACAAAGGGTGGCACCCAGTGCCACCCTTTGGAAGTCTTAGCCGCGTTTTTCGCGCTCATGTGAGCGCAACCCCACCCATGCGTGGCGTATGTCACGCTGGCGACGGCATAGTTTGTCAGCTGATTCTCAGCCTCCGGACGTGTCCAGTTCGGCGTCCTCGGCCACGCCGGCGCAGTCGTAAGGATCCTTCAGCCAGCCATCCGGGAGGACAACCCGGTTGTTTCCGGACGTCCGGCCGCGGGGGCCGTCCGCACCTTCGGGCCAGGGCTGGTCCAGGTCGAGCTCGCTCAGATGAGCGTCGAGCTCCGCCAGGGAGGAGGTGACCGCGAGCTTCTTGCGCATCTCGGAACCGACCGAGAAGCCCTTCAGGTACCAGGCCACGTGCTTACGGAAGTCGATCACCCCGCGCGTCTCGTCGCCGATCCACTCGCCCAGCAGTTCCGCGTGCCGGTGCATGGTCTCCGCGACCTCGCGCAGCGCGGGCCGGCGGAAGTCCTCCGGGCGCCCCTCGAAGGCCGCCACGAGGTCGTTGAACAGCCACGGGCGCCCCAGGCAGCCGCGGCCCACCACCACACCGTCACAGCCCGTCTCGCGGACCATGCGCAGCGCGTCCTCGGCGCACCAGATGTCGCCGTTGCCGAGCACGGGGATCTCCGGGACGTGCTCCTTGAGCCGGGCGATGGCCTCCCAGTCCGCGGTGCCGCCGTAGTGCTGGGCGGTGGTGCGGCCGTGCAGGGCGATGGCGGTGACGCCCTCCTCGACCGCGATCCGGCCGGCGTCCAGGTAGGTCAGGTGGTCGTCGTCGATGCCCTTGCGCATCTTCATGGTCACCGGCAGGTCGCCGGCGCCCGCGACGGCCTCGCGGAGGATGGCGCGCAGCAGGTTCCGCTTGTAGGGGAGGGCGGAGCCGCCGCCCTTGCGGGTCACCTTGGGGACCGGGCAGCCGAAGTTGAGGTCGATGTGGTCGGCGCGGTCCTCCTCGACGATCATGCGGACCGCCTTGCCGACCGTCGCGGGGTCGACCCCGTACAGCTGGATCGAGCGGGGCTTCTCGGTCTCGTCGAAGTGGATCAGCTGCATGGTCTTCTCGTTGCGCTCGACCAGCGCCCGGGTCGTGATCATCTCGCTCACGAACAGCCCCTTGCCGCCGCTGAACTCGCGGCAGAGGGTGCGGAACGGGGCGTTTGTGATGCCGGCCATCGGCGCGAGCACCACCGGGGGCTGCACGGTGTGCGGGCCGATCGCGAGGGGCGGGGGGAGCGTGGTCATGCCCCCCATTGTCGCCCAGCGGGCAGCCGGCACACATCTCTTTAGTTAGGCGCACTATCGGAAGCCGGCAGGAGCCGAGCCGGCCGCCGCAGGATGCCGGTGCCGGCGATCTGCCGCACGAGCCTGTTCGTGGTCAGCCTCGACAGCACCGCCCCGAACGTCGCGCCGCCTCGTCTGCCCCTGGTGCACCCGGTCTCAGTCCACCCACCCCATGACGGCAATGACGAGTGACAGATATTGAAATCTGTCATCCGTCATGCCATCCTCGTTCCATGGACACCAACCGGAACACCATCCCGACCCCTGCCCACCACCGCCTTCGCACCCTCGGCGCGACCGGACCCGAGGTCTTCCCCCTCGGCCTCGGCTGCATGGGCATGTCCGCGCTCTACGGCGAGGCCGACCGCAGCGAGTCGATCGCCACCGTCCACGCGGCGCTGGACGCCGGCGTGACGCTGCTCGACACCGGCGACTTCTACGGCATGGGCCACAACGAGCTGCTCATCAACGAGGCCTTGCGCACCGCGCCGGCCGCCGCCCGCGAGCAGGCGCTGATCAGCGTGAAGTTCGGCGCGCTGCGCACGGTCGAGGGCGGTTTCACCGGCTACGACGGCCGCCCGGACGCCGTGAAGAACTTCCTGGCCTACTCGCTCCAGCGGCTGGGCCGGGACCACATCGACATCTACCGGATCGCCCGCGTGGACCCGGACGTGCCGATCGAGGAGACGGTCGGTGCGATCGCCGAGGCCGTCGAGGCGGGGCACGTGCGACACATCGGCCTGTCCGAGGTGGGAGCGGACACCCTGCGCCGGGCCGCGGCCGTGGCGCCCATCGCGGACCTGCAGATCGAGTACTCGCTGGTCTCCCGCGGCATCGAGCAGGAGATCCTGCCGGCCGCCCGTGAGCTCGGCATCGGCGTCACCGCCTACGGGGTCCTCTCCCGCGGCCTGATCAGCGGCCACTTCACGCGCGACCGGGAGCTGGCCCCCGGCGACTTCCGCGGCATGAGCCCCCGGTTCCAGGGCGAGAACCTCCAGCGCAACCTCGACCTGGTGGAGGCGCTGCGCAAGGTCGCCGAGGGCAGGGGCATCAGCGTGGCCCAGGCCGCGATCGCCTGGGTGCTCTCCCGCGGCGAGGACATAGTCCCGCTCGTCGGCGCCCGCCGCCGGGACCGCCTCAGCGAGGCACTCGGTGCCATGGACGTGGAGCTGGCGCCGGCCGACCTCACAGCCATCGAAGGCGCGGTCCCGGCGGGTGCCGCGGCGGGCGAGCGCTATCCGGAGGCCCAGATGGCCCACCTCGACAGCGAGCACTGAGGCGGCTGTACGGTCGTATCCATGTCACCCGCTGCCGCCGCGCCCCTGACCCCCGAGCGCATCCTCGAAACCACCGAGGAGGTGCTGCGCCGCTACGGCCCCACCAAAGCCACGGTGGTGGACGTGGCACGCGCCTTGGGCGTCAGCCACGGCAGTGTCTACCGGCACTTCCCGTCGAAGGCGGCGCTGCGCGAGGCCGTGACCGAACGCTGGCTCGCGAAGAGCGTCGACCGCCTGGAGGGGATCGCCTCCGCTCCCGGCAAGAGCGCCCCCTCCAAGTTGGAGGCCTGGCTGGAGGCCCTGTTCGACGCCAAGCGCCACAAGGCGGGGGACGACCCGGAGCTGTTCGCGACGTACACGGTGCTGCTCGCCGAGAACAGCGGGGTGGTCGACCACCACCTGAGCCAGCTGATCGGGCAGCTGGGCCGCATCATCGCCGACGGGGTCGAGGCGGGCACGCTCGCCGCCGCGGATGTCCCGGCTGCCGCGCGCGCGGTGTTCGACGCCACCGGGCGGTTCCACGACCCGCAGTACGCGGCCGAGTGGAACTCGCCCACGATCACCGAGGAGTTCGAGGCGGTCACCGCCCTCGTCGTCCGGGGTCTGCGGGCCTGACGCGACCCCTCCCCGCCTCGGGCGCCTCGGCTCAGTTCGACCAGAACCGGCCGCTCCGGTCGATTTGATGATCATTTTGGGCGCACCATACTTGTTCGCGCCCGGTCAAGTTTTACGGTTCCCCCACCGCACTCACCAGCAAGTTCCAAGGGGAAACGATGCCCGCTCACACCTCTCAGGCAGTCCGACCCGGGCCTCCGGCCCGGTCCGGGGGCGCAACCGCACTGGGCTGGATCGTGACGATCGGCCTCAACGTGGTGGCGCCGATCATCACGTACAACCAGCTGCGCGCCCACGGCTGGAGCGAGTTCGGCGCACTGCTGGTCAGCGGCGCCTGGCCCGTCCTCGACAGCGCAATCAGCGTGGCCTGGCGCCGCAAGCTCGACGAGTTCGCCATCGTCACCCTGGTGTTCATGGCGATCACGGCCCTCGTCTCGCTGGTCGGGGCGCACTCGGCCCGCGCGCTGCTGGTCAAGGACTCCTGCGTGACCGGGCTTTTCGGCCTGCTCTGCCTGGCCACGCTGCTCGCGCCGCGGCCGCTGATGTTCTACTTCGGCCGCAAGTTCGCCACCGACGGGACGCCGGAGAGCACCGCCTGGTGGAACGGCCTGTGGCAGTTCGAGGGCTTCCGCCGCACCATGACCGTGATGACGACGGTGTGGGGCGTGGCCTACCTCCTGGAGGCGGGCGTGCGCGTCGTCCTGGCCTACGTGCTGAGCACCGACACCATGGTCACCCTCAGCCCGGTGATGGTCTACGGGGTGCTCGGCGCGCTGGCGCTGTGGACCGCGTACTACGGCAAGCGCTCGAAGGCCGAGGGCGAGCGCCGTGCCGCGGCAGCCGAGGCGGAGGCCGACCGAGCGGCCGCGGCCTGATCCCGCACCACACGCCGGTGGCCCGGTGCGCAGCACGCGCACCGGGCCACCGGCCGTTCCAGCGGGACCTAGCAGCCGAGCAGGCGGCTGCCGAGGTAGGCCTGGATCTGGTCCAGGGAGACGCGCTCCTGCTTCATGGTGTCGCGCTCGCGCACGGTCACCGCGTTGTCGTCCAGGGTGTCGAAGTCGACGGTGACGCAGAACGGCGTACCGATCTCGTCCTGGCGGCGGTAGCGGCGGCCGATGGCGCCCGCGTCGTCGAACTCGATGTTCCAGTGCTTGCGCAGGTCGGCGGCGAGGCCCTTGGCCTTCGGCGACAGCTGCTGGTTGCGGGACAGCGGCAGGACGGCGACCTTGATGGGGGCCAGGCGCGGGTCGAGGCGCATCACGGTGCGCTTCTCCATGACGCCCTTGGCGTTCGGGGCCTCGTCCTCGTTGTACGCGTCGAGCATGAAGGCGAGCATGGCGCGGTTGACGCCGGCCGCCGGCTCGATGACGTACGGGGTGTAGCGCTCACCGGCCTCCTGGTCGAAGAAGGTGAGGTCCTGACCGGAGGCCGCGGAGTGGGCCTTGAGGTCGTAGTCGGTGCGGTTGGCGACGCCCTCCAGCTCGGAGAACTCGCTGCCGCCGAAGTTGAAGCGGTACTCGATGTCGGCGGTGCGCTTCGAGTAGTGCGACAGCTTCTCCTTCGGGTGCTCGTACCAGCGGATGTTCTCCTCACGGATGCCCAGGTCGCGGTACCAGTTCCACCGCTCCTGCATCCAGTACTCCTGCCACTGCTCGTCCTCGCCCGGCTTGACGAAGAACTCCATCTCCATCTGCTCGAACTCGCGGGTGCGGAAGATGAAGTTGCCGGGGGTGATCTCGTTGCGGAAGGACTTGCCCATCTGCGCGATGCCGAACGGCGGCTTCTTGCGCGAGGAGGTCTGCACGACGGCGAAGTTGGTGAAAATGCCCTGGGCGGTCTCGGGGCGCAGGTACGCCTTGGAGCCGGTGTCCTGGGTCGGGCCGAGGTGGGTCTCCAGCATGCCGGAGAACTGCTTCGGCTCGGTGAACTGGCCCTTCACACCGCAGTTGGGGCAGTTGATGTCGGCCAGGCCGTTCTCGGGGAGGCGGCCGTGCTTGGCCTCGTACGCCTCTTCCAGGTGGTCGGCGCGGTGACGCTTGTGGCAGGAGGTGCACTCGGTCAGCGGGTCCGAGAAGGTGGCGACGTGGCCCGAGGCCACCCACACCTCGGGGGCCAGGATCACGGAGGAGTCGATGCCGACGACGTCCTCACGGCCGGTGACCATCGCCTTCCACCACTGGCGCTTGATGTTCTCCTTGAGCTCAACACCAAGCGGACCGTAGTCCCAGGCAGCCCTGGAGCCACCGTAGATCTCACTGCACGGGTAAACGAAGCCACGGCGCTTGCTCAGGCTGACGATGGTTTCGATCTTGTCGGCGGCCACGGTGCTCTCTTCATGACGAGGACGAACGCGAATGCCTCAGAGTAGCGGCGCCCGCACCCTCCCTTTCAAATCGGTATCCCCTTTCACGGTCCGCCCGACCTCCACCACCTGGGTTTTTGACAACGGTTTCCATCTTTGATGAAAATGGATGTCATGAACGTACGACGACGCCTCATACCCACCGCCGCCCTTGCCGGAGCCGTCACCCTCGCCGCCACGGCCCTCACCGCCTGCTCCGGGGCGGCCGCCTCGGGCGGCGGCAAGGACGGCAAGCTCGCCGTGACGGCGTCGTTCTACCCGATGCAGTTCCTCGCCGAGCAGATCGGCAAGGAGCACGTGGCCGTCACCTCCCTGACCGAGCCGGGCGTCGAACCGCACGATCTGGAGATCACCCCGAAGCAGACCGGCCGGCTCGCCGAGTCCGCCGTGGTCGTCTACCTCAAGGGCCTCCAGCCCGCCGTCGACAAGGCCGTCGCCCAGTCCGGCGTGAAGAACGTCGTCGACGCCGCCTCCCTCACCGAGCTGGAGGCCCACGACTCCGCCGGCCACGACCACGGCCACCAGGGCGAGGGCGAGGGCGTGCCGGGCCACTCCGGCGAGCACGACCAGGCCGACGACAAGAGCGAGGCCGGCGGCGACCCGCACATCTGGCTCGACCCGGCGAAGTACGCCGAGGTCGCCAAGGGCGTCGGCGCGGCCCTGGAGAAGGCCGACCCCGTCCACGCGGCGGACTACCGGAAGAACACCGACGAGCTGGTCGGCAAACTCACCGCGCTCGACACGGAGTTCAACGACGGCCTGAAGAACACCGCGTCCCGGACCTTCATCACCGCCCACGCCGCCTTCGGCTACCTCGCCGAGCGCTACGGCCTGGACCAGGAGGGCATCTCCGGCGTCGACCCCGAGTCCGAGCCGAGCCCCGCCCGGATGAAGGAACTCCAGGAGCTCGCGAAGAAGGAGAATGTCTCCACCGTGTTCTTCGAGACCCTGGCCAGCGACAAGACGGCCAAGAGCCTCGCCGCCGACACGGGCCTGAAGACCGATGTCCTCGACCCCGTCGAGGGCATCACCGACACGTCCCAGGGCTCCGACTACTTCGAGGTCATGCGCTCCAACCTGAAGAACCTCCAGAAGGCTCTCGGAACCAAGTGATGGCAGTTACGGAGGCGCGAACCATGGATCCCACGCCGGCAGCCGCGGAAGCGGACACCCCCGTCATATCCCTGCGCGGCGCCACCGCCTCGCTGGGCTCACGCCCCGTCCTGCGCGGCGTCGACCTCACCGTGCGCCGCGGCGAGGTCGTCGCCCTGCTCGGCGCCAACGGCTCCGGCAAGTCCACCGCCGTGCGCGCCGTCGTCGGCCAGGTCCCGCTGCTCTCCGGCGAACTCTCCCTGTTCGGCACCGAGTTCCGGCGCTTCCGCGACTGGTCCCGGGTCGGCTACGTACCGCAGCGCACGACCGCGGCCAGCGGGGTCCCGGCCACCGTCCGCGAGGTGGTCTCCTCCGGTCGGCTGGCCCGCCGCCGGTTCGGCCTCCCCCGCGCTGCCGACCGGGCCGCCGTGGACCGCGCCCTCGACCTGGTCGACATGCTCCCGTACGCGTCCGCCTCGGTGGGCGCCCTCTCCGGCGGCCAGCACCAGCGGGTGCTGATAGCCCGCGCGCTCGCCGTGGAGCCCGAACTCCTGATCATGGACGAGCCGATGGCCGGCGTGGACCTGGACAACCAGGAGGTCCTGGCCGGTGCCCTGCGGCAGCAGGTCGCCGCCGGCTCCACGGTCCTCCTCGTGCTGCACGAGCTCGGCCCTCTGGAGCCGCTGATCGACCGGGCCGTCGTCCTCCGCGACGGATGCGTCGTCCACGACGGAGCCCCGCCGGAGGCCGTGGGACAGCACGCCCTGCCCGGCCACGACCACGTACACCCCCACGCGGCGCACGACGCCGAGCCGCTCCGGACGGGACTGCTGAGCTGATGGAACTCTTCGACCTCGCCTTCATGCAGCGGGCCCTGATCGCGGCCGCCCTGGTCGGCATCACCGCGCCCGCCATCGGCACCTACCTGGTCCAGCGGCGGCAGGCCGTCATGGGCGACGGCCTCGGCCACGTGGCGATGACCGGTGTCGCCCTCGGGTTCTTCTTCCAGGCCAGCCCGGTGTGGATGGCGACCCTGGTCGCCGTCCTCGGCGCGGTCGGCATGGAGCTGATCCGCTCCCGCGGCAAGACCAGCGGCGACGTCGCGCTCGCCATGCTCTTCTACGGCGGCCTGGCCGGCGGCGTCCTGATCATCAACATGGCGCCGGGCGGCTCCACCACCAACCTGATCAGCGCCATGTTCGGCTCGATCACCACCGTCTCGACCGCGGACGTCACCGCCATGGTGGCCCTCGCCGCGTTCGTCGTCGCCGTCACGATCGGCCTGCGCAGGCAGCTTTTCGCCGTCTGCCAGGACGAGGAGTTCGCACGTGTCACCGGACTGCCGGTGCGGGCGCTGAACCTGCTGATCGCCGTCACCGCGGCGGTCACCGTCACCGTCGCCATGCGGATCGTCGGACTGCTGCTGGTCAGCGCCATGATGGTGATCCCGGTCGCCGCGGCGCAGCGGATGACCCGGGGCTTCGCCGCCACGCTGGGCCTGGCGATCGCGATCGGCGTGTCCGTGTCGCTCACCGGCACCGCCGCGACGTACTACATCGACGCGCCCTCCGGCGCCACGATCGTGCTGCTCGCCATCGCCGTGTTCGTCGCCATGACGGCCCTGTCCGCCCCGCTGGCCCGCCGCCGGGCCCGGGCGGCGGCCGCGGCCCGGGACGGGCACGTCTGCCCGCAGGACGGCGCCCGCGACGACGTGAGGATCTGAGCAGCCGCGGCAGAGCCGAGGGCGGTGCGGCAGCACCGAAGGGGCGCGGGGAACCGCGCGATGAGACACGACCGGGCCGGGGACGATCGCCGGACCGTCGCGGCACCTCCCGCGGAGCGCTGAGGGCACCGGCGCGCCTGGCACAATGGGCCCAGGCCGATACGAGGAGGAACCGGTGACGACTGCTCCTGGCGAGACGAATACCGCGCCAGTACGAGGACGGTCCACCCGGCAGCGGGCAGCCGTCGCTGCGGCACTGGACGAGGTGGACGAGTTCCGCAGCGCCCAGGAGCTGCACGACATGCTGAAGCACCGCGGCGACTCCGTCGGCCTGACCACGGTCTACCGCACGCTCCAGTCCCTCGCCGACGCCGGAGAGGTCGACGTGCTGCGGACCAGCGACGGCGAGTCCGTCTACCGGCGCTGCTCCACCGGCGACCACCACCACCACCTGGTCTGCCGCGGCTGCGGCAAGGCCGTCGAGGTCGAGGGCCCGGCCGTGGAGAAGTGGGCGGAGTCGATCGCGGCCGAGCACGGCTTCGTGAACGTCGCCCACACGGTGGAGATCTTCGGCACCTGCGCCGACTGCGCGGCCGCTGCCGCCTCCTGAGCGCCCGGTCCGGCTTCCGGGGCCCGCCACGGCCGGAGACGGCGCAGGCGGGCGTCCGGGAGCGCCCGCAGCCGGTCCACGTCCCAGGACTCCCGGACGCCGCGCTCGGGGATCAGCCGCCCGGCCGCCCCCACACCCTGCATGTGCATGGCAGCGGAGCCCTACAGGCGCGGCAGATTCCCGGCGATCGTCTGCCGTACGAGGTCCAGCTCGGCCGGGGTGGGCGTGCCGCGCTCGGGCAGCCAGGCCAGGTCGCCGTTCTCCCGGTACCGGAAGACGAACAGGCTGCGGGTCTCGGTCCAGCCGACGAGCTGATCCCACGTGGTGAGCGCCGAGGTCCCGTCCGGCCGGTGGTTGCGCACATCCCGGTGGCGGCGACCGTGCAACGGTACTCGTCGTGCTCCGACGCCCAGGCGTACATGTGGCGCGCGAGGCGCCGGAATGCAGTTGCCCAGTACGCGAACGCGAGCAGGAGCCCGATCCCCGCCAGGTCCACGGGATCCGCCGAGGGCCCGGCCAGGAGCAGGCCGAGCAGCGGCGGAACCGGCGTTCCCACCATCAGGCACAACGGCAGCTCCCGGCGGCCCCAGGGCGTTTTCAGAAGGCGGACGCGCAATGCCTCGCGTGCGTCGCGGCGGGCCGCCCCGTAGTACACCTCGACGGGCAGCCCGGCCCCCGCCACCGCCCCGGCTTCCGTGTTCACGACACGGAAGCCCAGGCGTGTCCGGTCACCCCGCGGAGGTGGGGGTCTCCACCTGGTTCGGGACGGCGCCGCCGAAGCGGCGGTCGCGCTGGGCGTACTCCAGGCAGGCCTGCCACAGGTGGAGGCGGTCGAAGTCCGGCCACAGGACGTCCTGGAAGACCATCTCGGCGTACGCGCTCTGCCATATCAGGTAGTTGGAGGTGCGCTGCTCGCCGCTGGGGCGCAGGAACAGGTCCACGTCCGGCATGTCCGGGTAGTACAGGTACTTCGCGAGGGTCTTCTCGTTGACCTTCGACGGGTCCAGCCGACCGGCCTTCACGTCCTCGGCGAGGGCCTGGGCGGCGTCGGCGATCTCGGCGCGGCCGCCGTAGTTCATGCAGAAGTACAAGGTCAGCTTGTCGTTGCCCTTGGTCTGCTCCTGCGCGATCTGGAGCTCCTTGGCCACCGACTTCCACAGCTTCGGCATCCGGCCCACCCAGCGAACCCGGATACCGAGCTCGTCGAGCTGGTCGCGGGTCTTGCGGATGAAGTCGCGGTTGAAGTTCATCAGGAAGCGCACCTCGTCGGGCGAACGCTTCCAGTTCTCGGTGGAGAAGGCGTAGAGGGAGATGTTGCGGACGCCCATCTCGATCGCGCCCTGGAGGACGTCCAGGACCCGCTCGGCGCCCACCTTGTGGCCTTCGGTGCGCGGCAGGCCGCGCTCCTTGGCCCAGCGGCCGTTGCCGTCCATCACGATGGCGACGTGCTCCGGGACCAGTTCGCCCGGGATCTTCGGCGGCCGGGCACCGGTGGGGTGCGGCTCGGGAAGCGTGTACTCGCGGCGGGAGCGTCCCAGGAATCCGCGTACTGCCATGGCGCTGTGGTCTCCGATCTCGGTCACTTCTCTACGTAACGCAAGGAGCGCAGCCCGCGCTCCAGATGCCAGTGCAGATAGGCGGAGACGAGTCCGCTCCCCTCGCGCACGTACCGCGGCTCCGCCGCGTCGGCGGCCGCCCAGTCCCCTGTCAGCAGGGCGCTGAGCAGCCCGATGGCCTCAGCTGATGGTACGACGCTGCCGGCCACCCGGCAGTCCCCGCAGACGACCCCGCCCGCGGAGACGGAGAAGTGCCGGTTGGGGCCGTGGATACCGCACTTCGCGCAGTCGTCGAAGCTGGGCGCGTAGCCGTTGACCGCGAGCGAGCGCAGCAGGAAGGCGTCCAGGATCAGGTTCGCGGCGTGCTCGCCGCGGGAGAGGGTGCGCAGGGCCCCGATGAGCAGCAGGTACTGCTGGACGGCAGGCTCGCCCTCGTTCTCGGTGAACCGCTCGGCGGTCTCCAGCATCACGGTGCCGGCGGTGTAGCGGGCGTAGTCGGTGACGATGCCGTTGCCGTACGGGGCGATGATCTCGGTCTGGGTGCACAGCGGCAGGCTGCGGCCGACGAGCTCGCTGCCGCGGGCGAAGAACTGCACGTCGGCGTGGGAGAAAGGTTCCAGCCCCGCGCCGAACTTCGACTTCGTGCGCCGCACGCCGCGGGCGACGGCCCGCACCCGTCCGTGGCCTCGGGTCAGCAGCGTGATGATGCGGTCCGCCTCCCCGAGCTTCTGGGTGCGCAGCACGATGCCGTCGTCGCGGTACAGGCTCATGCGCCCATTGTCGCCTGTGCGGGGGCGGCGACCCCCGCCCGGGCACCCGGCCCGGGCGGAGGCCGCCGCCCCGGGAGGGTCAGGAGGCGGGTGCGGGCGCACCCTCGGGGTCCGGCTCGCCCTCGGCTTCGGCCTCCGGCCCGGCGGGAGCGGTCGGGGCGGCAGCCGCGGCAGCCGGGGCGGCCGCCTGGGCGGGGAGCCCCGCCGGGAGGGCGGCGGTGTGCGCGTCGTCCCCGGCCAGGCCGTTGAAGACCAGGTTGAGCACGATCGCGGCCGTGGCGCCGAGCGTCACGCCGCTGTTGAGCAGTGAGGAGAGGTCCGGGTCCATGTGCTCCTTGAAGAGCACCGGGACGGTCGCCGGGAGCAGGGCGAAGGCCAGGGAGACGCCCACGACCAGCGCGTTCTTCTCCTCCTTGAGGTCGGCCTTGGCGAGGGTCTGGATGCCGGCCAGGGCGACCATGGCGAACATGACGGTCGCGGCTCCGCCGAGGACGCCGTGCGGGACGGAGGCGACGATCGCGGCGGCCTTCGGCAGCAGACCGAGGATGATCATGAACACGCCGGCCGCGACGACCACGAAGCGGCTCTTGACCCTGGTCATCCGCACGAGGCCGACGTTCTCGGCGAAGGCCACGTACGGGAAGGAGTTGAGCGCGCCGCCGAGGGCGGTGGCCGCGCCGTCGGCCCGCAGGGCGCGGGCCACGGTCTCGCTGTCGACCTCCTTTCCGACGATGTCGCCGACGGCGTACGTGTCACCGGTCGTCTCGACCATGGTGATCAGCATGACGATGAGCATCAGGACGATCGGGAACCACTCGAACTTCGGCGCCCCGAAGTGGAAGGGGGTGGTGACGCCGATCCAGTCCGCGTCGGAGACGCTGCCGAACTCCGCGTCCCCCAGGAGGAAGGCGACGGCCGTTCCTCCGACCAGGCCGAGCAGGATGGCGATCGAGGACAGGAACGGCCTGCCCAGCTTCATCAGCACCAGGATGAAGAGCATCGTGCCGCCGGCGTAGGCGAAGTGCTTCGGGTCACCGAAGTCGGGGCTGCCGAGGCCGCCCGCGGCGTCGTTGAGTCCGACCGGCAGCAGGACGATGCCGAGGACCGTGATCACCGTGCCGGTGACGACCGGCGGGAACAGCCGCATCACCGCCCGGAAGGCCTTGGCGGGCAGCCAGGCGAAGGCGAAGGTGGCGATGCCGGCCGTGATGACGGCGCCGTAGATCACCAGGAGGGCCGCGGTGCCGCCGCCGGCGCCGAGGCCGATGGCGATCATCGGGGAGACCGCCGTGAAGGTGACGCCCTGGATCAGCGGGAGGCGGGCGCCTATCCGGCCGATGCCCCACGCCTGGACGATGGAGGCGATACCGCAGGTGAACAGGTCCGCGTTGATCAGGTAGACCAGGTCTTCGGGGCTCAGCTTCAGGGCGCCGCCCACGATGATCGGGACGATCACCGCACCGGCGTAGAAGGCGAGCACGTGCTGGAAGCCGTACAGGGCGAGTTTGGGGACGGGGAGCACCTCGTCGACCGGGTGGGTGCTCTGCTCTCCGTCGGCGGAGAGCCGGGCGGCGACACGTGCCATCGGCCTTGCCCTTCAAGGAGTGGTGAACGAGAGGAAGCTGGTTGTCCCCGCGCGGAGTCGTCGTTGTCCCGTTGGTCCGCCGGGGTCGGCAGTGCTTCACGTGAATCGAAGCCCCGCTGTGTTACCGGCGGCGTCTCGGCGTGTGTCCGGAATTGAACGCCCGTGTGAGGGCCCGCAGATATCGTCGACTTCCACAAATTGTTGATCGCCTGCGGCGCCTGATCTGTGGGTTTCGCCAGTGGCGTACGCCTCCGCAACCGGATATGGCCCACCACGCGGCCCACGGCCCCCCGC